>NZ_CP114065.1:608895-913343 GCF_027627575.1 Kribbella sp. CA-293567 | reverse complement strand
GGCAACATCGGCACCATCTCGCGCGGTGGCTTCGGCAAGGCGGGCAAAGGGAGTTCTGGCGGCTGATGTGGCGACACTCGATCAGGCCCCGGCCGGGCTGGAAGGACAAGGTCGTCGAGCAGGGACTGGTCTTCCCGATGACGGACCTGCCCGACGGTAGCCAGACGCCGTACTGGAACGAGAGCGCCTGGTACGAGGTGACGATGGAGGAGGTCCTGCACCTCGAACGCGTCACCGAGGAGCTCTACGAGATGTGCAAGCACGCGGCCGCGGTGATGGCCTCGGGCGACCGCTTCAGCGACGCGCAGCTCGGGCTGGCCTCGGGCACGCTGCCGCTGGTCCGGGAGTCGCTGAAACGCGACGACCCGTCGGTCTACGCGCGCTTCGACCTGGTCTGGAACGGCGTCGAGCCGAAGATGCTGGAGATCAACGGGGACACCCCGACCGGGCTGGTGGAGTCGGCGGTGATCCAGTGGAACTGGCTGGAGGACGTCTTCCCCGAGGGCGACCAGTGGAACTCGGTGCACGACCGGCTGGTCCGGTGGTGGACCGAGAAGCGCGCGGCCGGGGCGTTCCCGGGCAACGAGGCGCACTTCTTCAACTCCGCCGCCGAGACCACCGGCGAGGAGGCGATGACGGTGGCCTACCTGCGCGACACGGCGGCGATGGCGGGGCTGGCGACGTACGGGCACGAGATCGAGGACCTCGGCTGGGAGTCGGAGCAGCGCGCGTTCGTCGACTGGGGCGGGCGGAGGATCCGGACCGCGTTCAAGCTGTACCCGTGGGAGGACATGCTGGACGACCAGTTCGGCAAGTACATCGTCGGCGGCCTCGAGCGGGAGCCGGTGCAGTGGATCGAGCCGATCTGGAAGACGATGCTGTCCACCAAGGCGATCCTGCCGGTGCTGTGGGAGCTCTACCCGGACCACCCGAACCTGCTGCCGGCGTACTTCGGGTCGCCCGGTGACCTGCTGGAGTGGGTGGCCAAACCCCTGCACGGGCGGGAGGGCAGCAACATCCGGATCCACACCATCACCGCCACCGAGGACGACGTCCACGACGGGCCCTACGACACCGACACGATGGTCTACCAGGAGTGGAGCCCGCTGCCGTCGTACGAGGGAAACCGGGCGGTGATCGGCAGCTGGATCGTCGACGGCGTCGCGGCCGGGATGATGGTGCGCGAGTCCGACGGCCCGGTCACCGACTACTACGCCCGGTTCGTCCCGCACGCGATCGGCAGCGAGGCCCGGCCGGACCAGGAGACGATCCAGAAGTGGCTGACCGAGTAGGCCCCAGGGTCCGCCGCTAGTCGAGGCTGACCGCGAGGTACTTGATCTCCAGGTACTCGTCGATGCCGACGGTGCCGCCCTCGCGGCCGAGGCCGGACTGCTTGACGCCGCCGAACGGCGCGGCCGGGTTGGAGACCAAGCCCTGGTTGAGGCCGATCATGCCGGTCTCCAGCTTCTCGCTCACCCGCAGCGCGCGGCCGAGGTCGCTGGTGAACAGGTAGGAGACCAGCCCGAACTCGGTGTCGTTGGCCATCGCGACGGCCTCGTCCTCGGTCTCGAACGCGGTCAGCGGGGCGACCGGGCCGAAGATCTCCTCCTTCTGCAGCCGCGCCGACTTCGGTACGCCGGTGAGCACGGTCGGCGGATAGAAATAACCGTTGCCTTCGGCAATCTTCCCGCCGGTCAGCACCTCGGCTCCCTGGGCCACCGCGTCGTCGACCAGGTCCTTGACCTTGTCCCGCTGCTTGGCGTCGATCAGCGGGCCGAGGTCGACACCTTCCTCGGTACCGCGCCCGACCTTGAGCGCCGACATCCGCTCGGTCAGCTTGGTGGCGAAGGCGTCCAGCACCGACGAGTGGACGTAGATCCGGTTGGCCGCCGTACAGGCCTCGCCGCCGTTGCGCATCTTGGCCAGCATCGCGCCCTCGACCGCCCGGTCCAGATCGGCGTCGGGGAAGACCAGGAACGGCGCGTTGCCACCGAGCTCCATGCTGGTCTTCAGCACCTTCTCGGCGGCCTGCTCGATCAGCTTGACGCCGACCGGGGTCGAGCCGGTGAAGGACAGTTTGCGGGCCCGGCCGTCCCGGATCAGCGGCTCCATCACGCCGCCGGAGTCATGCGTGGTGACCACGTTCAGCACGCCCGGCGGCAGCCCCGCCTCGGTCATCAGTTCCGCCAGCTTCAGCATCGACAGCGGCGTCTGGGCCGCCGGCTTGATCACCATCGTGCAGCCGGCGGCGACCGCCGGGCCGATCTTCCGGGCGCCCATCGCGGCCGGGAAGTTCCACGGCGTGATCAGCAGGCAGGGCCCGACCGGCTGGCGCATCACCAGCAGCCGGCCCTTGCCGTTCGGCGCGACCTGGTAGCCGCCCTCGATCCGGACCGCCTCCTCGGCGAACCAGCGGAAGAACTCCGCGGCGTACGCGATCTCGCCTTTGGACTCCGCGACGGGCTTGCCCATCTCCAGCGTCATCAGCAGAGCGAGGTCGTCGGCCCGCTCGGTCATCAGCTCGTAGGTCCGCCGCAGGATGTCGCTGCGCTCCCGTGGGGCGGTGGCGGCCCAGTCGGCCTGCGCCGCGACCGCCGCGTCGAGCGCGGCCACACCGTCAGCGGGACTCGCGTCCGCGACGTCGCAGAGCGTCGTACCGGTGGCTGGGTCCTCCACGGCGAGGGTCTTGCCGGCTTCCGCCGGTCGCCACTTGCCTGCGATGAAGAGTTCGGTCGGACAGGCCTCGACGACTTCCTGCTCCCGCGACATCGGTACGCCTTTCGCTAGTCGGCGTACCTACTCTAGGCCGCGGCTGTGGTCGCTGGCGCTGGCCGTGGTGCTGGTGTGAGGTGTTGGCCTCAGGCGGTGGCGACGAAGTGCGGGGCGTGGCGCGGGATGCTGCGGATGGCGCGGGTGAGGCCGGCTGCCGTGGTGCGAAGGATGGCTGACCGGACTAGTCCATCGAAGGCCAGCGGGACGAGCATGACCTCGTCTGCTCCAGTACTGGCGGCCAGAGACGCCAGGCCTGCCGCCACTCCGGATCGGGTGCCCACGACGTACCCGGGCTCGTCCAGCAGCCGCTCGGCCTTGAGCCGCTCGCGACTGGTCAGTGGCGGGTCCAGCAACTCCATGAGTTCAGCTGGCGTGGCTCTGTTGGCCGCAGCCTTGATGCGCGACTTGAGGCGCACGTACTCCGCCAGTCGAGCTACTGCCTCGTCCTCCGTCTCAGCAGCGACCACGCCCACCGTCACACCGACGTACGGCTTGCCTGTCGGTCCGGTGGACTCGAAGCTGTCCCGGTACGCCGCCACTGATGCCAACGTGCACGCAGGCGTGCTGTGATGAGTCAGGAAGAGCGGCAGCCCGCGTACTGCGGCCACCTGCGCGCCCGTCGGGTTGTCGGTCATCACGAAGACAGGTGGCGGCAGCCCGGCCAACGCGAGTCGTACGTCGCCCACTGGCGCGCGGCCAGGCAGTCCATCGCGCAGGAAGCGGCACAGCTCGTCCAGCCGCTGTGGGAAGCTGTCCCAGCCCTTGTCGTTCACGCCGAGCGCAGCCGCAGTACTGGGTGGAACCGCCGGCGCCCTGCCGACACCGAGGTCAATCCGGCTCGGGTACGCCGCCGCCAACGCCGCGAACTGCTCTGCGACCACCAGCGGCCGGTGATTCGTCAGCTGCACACTGCCCGACCCCAAACGGATCCGGTCGGTCCTGGCGGCGAGTACTGCGGCCAGAACTGCAGGGCTTGCGCCCCCGGCCCCCCGGACGCCATGCTGCTCGGCAACCCAAAACCGCCGGTAACCCAGGTCGTCGGCCGCCTGGGCCACCTCGACGGTCTCCCGGAGGGCGGCCGCGGCGGACTGTCCCGGCAGCTGCGGCACCACGTCGAGCACCGAGTGAGCTGAGACCGGGAGTCCGGGAGCGGCTTGGCTGTACACCCGCCCACCGTCGCAGCCCGGGCCGGATTGCACATGGGGGCTCAGCCCCCATGTTCTGCTCGGCCGGCACCCAGGCTCCCGGCCTCGGCGGGCGCCGGAAAATGGGTAGCCGGAGCCCTTGCTGTCCAGTCAGGTAGTCCTGCATCGTTCTCGGCGTCGGGAGTTCCGGAGCTACCGGCAAGCTGGATTCCTGTGCCGAACAACCTTCCACCAGAGGTCGTCCGGCACGGGCGATGCTGGACCGCGGGGTGGTCTACCCCCAGTCGTCATCCCGCGGTACAGCACGGCTTTCAGTACCTGCCCGTAGGTAATCAAACGATCGTGGAAGGAATATGGGGGCTCCATACCCATGGCAGCACCCAGGTCCGAGTGGCACCCTGAGCGCGTGCTCAACTCCGCAGCCACCGGGACCGCCCGACTGGACCACTCAAACGCTTGGTGGTCCGCCGGGATGGGCCCGCACGAGCAGGGCCGGCCGATGCCGGCCTGGGCGGAGTACGTAGAACGCAGCACAGCCACCGCCGTCACTCCGCCACCAGTCACCGGTGACTGGCAGCAAGCACTCGTCCGGTGCCTCGAACCACTGCTGGCCACCGCCCGGCAGGACCTGGCCACCGCGGGACAGACCGGCGTACTGACCGACCAGTTCCTGCACCGCCTGGGCCTCCGCCTGGTACGCCTGGCCTCACGCACCTTGGTACTGGAACTCGCCCGGGCTCGCGACCGCGGCGAACTGGCCGGCGAAACCCCGGCCGAACGTTTTCTCGACTTCACCCACCGGCTCGAAGGAGGGAGCGAGCTGGCGGAGTTCCTGGCCGCATACCCGGTGCTGGCCCGGGTCCTGGGCGAGGCGTGCCGACAGGCTGTCGAGGGACACCTCGAACTACTGGCCCGCCTCGCCGAGGACCGCGAGCAGATAGTCACCGAGTTGCTGGCAGGAACCGACCCCGGCCCGCTCGTCTCCATCGAAACCAGCGGCGACCCCCACCGCGGCGGCCGAGCCACCGCGATGCTGACTTTCACCGACGGCCAGCAAGTCGTCTACAAACCGCGCCCGCTCGACCTCCACCAGCATTTCAACGACCTGGTCGCTTGGATGAACGACAAGTCCGGCATCGGTCTCCAGACCGTCCGAGTGCTACGTAAGCCGGGCTACGGATGGCTCGAGTTCATCCGGCACACGTCGTGTACCGACCTCGCCGAGGTACGCCGCTTCTACCACCGGCAAGGGGCTCTGCTCGCACTGCTATACGTTCTCGACGGCACGGACATGCATCACGAGAACCTGATCGCCCATGGCGACCAGCCGGTTCTGGTTGACGTCGAGACTCTCTTCCACCCCAGTCAGTCGCTCTCTGGTTTGCCCAGCGAGGACCCGGCGTACGCGGCCCTCCACAGGTCCGTCTATCGGACCGCCCTGCTCCCCCTGCTGATGACGGGTGAGCACGGTGTCGTCGACATCTCCGGACTGGGCGGCGACTCGGGCGAACTGTCACCGAACAACTCGATCGACTGGGACGACGCGGGGCTCGACACCATGCACCTGGTACGCCGACCGCACAGGACGCGGGCCAGCCAGAACCGTCCGCATCTCGACGGTGCCGCGATGGAGCCTCGCGAGCACGATCTCGCTCTGCTGGCAGGGTTCCGCGCCGCGTATGAGGCGATTGCCTGGAACCGGAGCGAACTGCTCGGCCCTGACGGCCTGCTGACCGACTTCTACGACGACGAGATGCGGTACGTCCCGCGCGCAACCCAGGCATATGCGAGCCTGCTCGACGAGTCGACCCACCCCGACGCCCTGCGCGACTCGGCCGGCCGCAGCCAGTTGCTGGACATGCTCTGGGAGGCCGATCCCACGTTGCGCCGGTTGGTACCGGCCGAGCTCTCCGACCTCTGGGCGGGGGACATTCCATTGTTCTCGGCCCGGCCGAACAGCCTGGATGCCTGGGCTTCAGATGGCACCCGGGTGGCGAAGTTTTTCGCGCACACGGGTCTTGCCGCGGTCGAGACCAAGGTCGAGAAGCTCAGCGAGGTCGATCTCCATCGCCAGCAGTGGCTCATCTCAGCGACGCTGGCGACTCGTCCCGAACCGATCGTGCATGCCTGCAGCACGATCCGTAGCAGCCTGGAGACCGCCGAGGCCGACCCCGAGCAGTTACTCGCCGCTGCCACGAACATCGCCGACGAGATCATGGCGCGAGCGGAGGACGGCGCGGACGGCTGGGCGAACTGGCTGGGGCTCGACCTGCTGGACGACCACCACTGGCTGGTGATGCCGATGGGAGCCGGCCTGACGAACGGCTATACCGGCGTCGCCCTTTTCCTGGCTCAGATCGGCGCACTGACTGGAGCAAGCAAGTACACCGAGCTCGCCAAAGATGCGATCCGTCCACTGCCCCGGCTGCTCGACACCTTGATCACCCACAAGGAGGCCGCGCAAACGGTCGGCCCCGGCCTCTACGGCATGGGCGGGATCAGCTATGGCTTGCATCGGCTTCAGTCGTTGCTGAATGAGCAAGAGCTTGGTGATTGGCTCGCCACGTCGTTGGAGATCACCACTGGACTCGTCAGAGAAGCCGACCTGTTCCCCAGCTACTCCGAAGGGGCGGCTGGTGGCCTCGCGGCCATGCAGGCAATCCAGCACCACCCGCTGGCAGCAGCGCTGGCCGCTCGTTACGCCGACGAACTGGTGGAGATAGTCGATCGCGGCGTACGCCGCGAAGGAGCCGAGCCCCTCGACGGGTTTGCCCGTGGCTATCAGGGCATCGCGTGGTCACTCGGCCAGTACGGCGTACCCGGCGACAAGTACAGGGATGCCGCGTTGGCGGCGGCCGATCTGGGCCAGCACAGCGGGGTCGCCAATCCTGGTTGGTGTTCCGGCGGTGCCGGCAGCACCTTGGCCCGGCTCCGCGCCGGCGCGCCTACGGATATTGAGCCCTACCTCAAGTCCACCAGTGAACGTCCGGTGCTCGCCGACATGAGTCTGTGTCACGGCGAGCTCGGCGCAGTCGAGCCACTGCTGTGGCTTGACGAACGCGATCACCCAGCCATTGAGGCAGTCCGGCGCCGTCGGGCTGGGCTGGTGCTCGCGGCAGTACAGCAGTACGGACCGCAGTGCGGTACGCCACGGGGGGTGAGCTCGCCAGGTCTGCTGACAGGTCTGGCCGGCATTGGCTACGGCTTGTTACGCCTCGGCTTCACCAGGCGCGTCCCGTCGATCCTACTGCTCGAACCTATTACCGGGGCCTAGCACCCATCACAGTGCGGACCACCGGCCGCAACGAATCGACAGGGGAAAGAAATGACCACCCAGAACTCGCACGACGAGCTCGAACCGAGCCCGGCCGATCAGGGCCAGACCGATCCGATCGGTCCGATCACCATGCCTGAGAGAAGCCGGGCCGACCGCCGGGCCTTGGCACTCGTCGGCTCCACCAGTCTGCTCGCCGCCAGCGTGCTGGCAGTCAGCGACTCGGTGACCATTTGCTCCTCGATCAGTGCGCCGGTGACCGCATGACCGCCCAGAACCCGTCCTCGGAAGCTCAGTCCGCCGATCCCACCGGGGAGCAGATCGATCCGATCGGTCCGGTCTCCATGCCCAAGCGAAACCTGATCGGTGCCCGGGCCTACGCCTTGGTCGGAACCGCCAGCATGATCGCTTTCGGTGTCAACGCAATCGGAGGCCCCGAGACCGGGACTCTGCACACGATCAGCGTCGCCCCCCGATGACCGCCCAGCAGAGCCGGCCGGAGGAGCGGCCTGCCGACCTCACCAAGAAGCACGCCGACCCGATCGGCCCGATCACCCTGCTGACGCGCAGCCTGATCGGCTCCCGGGCGTTCGCCTTGGTCGGTGCAGCCAGCGTGATTGCTGTGGTTGTCACCGACACCTGCGATCCCGGGACATTACACACCATCAGTAAGTAGATCACACCTCGCGGTAATCGAGACGCCGAACTGGACCACAGCGAACGTTTGAATATCTCGTCCAGTTCGGCGCCGACCGGCCGAATCTTCTGCTGACACGCCGAGCTTGGCTTAGAGTTTGCAGGCATGCAGACCCATGCGCCCCAAGTGGTCGGCAGAGACGAGGAAATCGAATACCTCAACCGGCTGCTGACTGAAGCACGCGAAGGCCGAGGGCACGCTGTATTTCTGATCGGCGAACCCGGGATCGGCAAAAGCAGGCTCGGTACCGTGGCCACGTCGAACGCGCTGCGACACGGGATGGCGACGCTCCGCGGCCGGGTCGGAACGATGGGCACGATGGTTGCCTTCCGGCCCTTCAGTGAGGCCTTCTTGGCGTTGATCCGCCGCCGGGAGATGCCCGATCCGGAGTCTCTCGGTCCCTACCGTCAGGTACTTGGTCGGCTGATACCGGAATGGGACGACCACAACGACGGTAACGGCAGCGGGCATGACGCGGGGATCTCCGCGGTCATCCTGGGCGAAGCGATCCTGCGGCTGTTGACCCTGATAGCAAGCGATCGGGGCGTACTGCTGCTGCTGGAGGATCTCCATGGCTCGGATCCGGAAACCCTCGCCGTGATCGAATACCTGCTCGACAATCTCGAGGACCAGCCGGTGGCTTTGGTAGCCACTTTGCGCCCGGACCAGGGATCCGCGCTCGACCTTGCCAGACTAGCTGACCAGCGCGGTACAGCACGGTTGCTGGAACTGCAGCCGCTCGACCGGCAGCAGGTTCGCGAACTCGCTGCGGGGTGTCTGGAAGTTGGCATCACCGGAGTGCCGGACCAATTGGCCGAGCGGCTGTGGACCGACAGTGCCGGCGTTCCCTTCATTGTCGAGGAACTTCTCCAGGAGGCCGACCGGACCGGTCAACTGCTGGCCGGTGCCGATGGCACCGTTCAGGTGGTCGAAGACCTCCGTACTACAGTCCCGGCGGCCGTCGTGCGCAGTATCAACAGCCGAACGGACCGTCTCAGCCCCCAATCCAGGGAGCTACTGCTACTGGCGGCAGTGATCGGCCACCGGTTTCCCCTCAGTGTGGTTCGGCGGGCCAGCAACGTCGACGAACGGTTGCTGCTGGCCACCTTGCGAGCGGGGCTGACCGCACAACTGGTCGGACCGGACGAGCCCGTCCCCGACTGGTACGCCTTCCGGCACCCGTTGACGGCCGAGGCTTTGTTAGCCGGACTGACGCCGCCCGAGCGCTCGGCGCTGGCGCTACGCTGCGCGAACGCCATCGAAGAATTGCACCCCGGACTGCCCGGAGAGTGGTGTCCGATCGCAGCGGAACTCGCGGAAAGTGGCGGCGAGGCGGCCAAGGCCGCACGGCTGTTCGCCAAGGCAGGACAGCGATCCTTCGAGGACGGATCGATGGCCTCGGCCGTTCATCTGCTGGACCGGGCCAATACGCTTCTTGCCCACGATCCCGATATCGACTATCGCGCCGATGTTCTTGGCGATCTGCTGCATGCGGCCGGCGAGACCGGCCAGTTCGACCATCCAGCTGCCACAGCCGAAGCGATCGATCAACTGGACAGCCTCAGACTCGACCACCGCAAGGTGGCCGCTTTGTACGTGAAGCTCGCCGGCCTCGAACACACAGCCGGGAGGTGGTCGGCAGCCCCGGTCCATTTGGCGATGGCCCGGTCCCTACTCGGCAACCAACCGACCGACGCCGACCTAGCACCGGTCGACTTCATGGCCGCTTTGTTAGAACTGACAAAGTCCAGCCCGGGCCGATTGCGGACAGCCGCCGACCTGGCCACCAGAGCAGCGGCCGCGGCCGAGCGCGCCAACCTCCCCTCGGTAGCTGTTGATGCCTGCCAGCTTCTCGGCATCCTGTCGCGCGAACACGACCTCGACCGATCGATCGCGTACTTCCAGCGCGCTCGGCAGCTGGCCACCGAGAACGACCTGGGGTTTCAGCGGGTTATCTCCCACCTCTACCAGGCCGGTACCATCTGCCTGGCTGAGGGCGACGTCACCGAACTCGAGCATGCGCGGCAACAGGCTCTGCAGTTCGGGGCCATCCCGACCGCCTACGAGATCGAAGGAGCGCTCGGACTACAGGCGATTCTGCGATCGGAGTACGCCCGGGCCACGGAGATCATCGAGGCTTGTCTGGAGGTCACCCAGCGTCTCAAACTGAGCCGCGGCGCGCCGTTCGAGGTGGTGACAATGGCCGTCCTGGCGGGCCATCAGGGCAAGCGCGCCGAGATGGAGACGAAGCTCGGCGAGCTGGCCATATGGGGCGAACGTGCATCACACGAGTTGCCACTGTCCTTCGGACTGGCCCGGACGTTCTGCGCGCTGCTCGAAGAGAACCGCGAACTCGCGGAGTCCGAGATGGCTCAGGCTCTCGCCTACGACGCCCAGAACCCCACCTCCTACCATATGGCCGGAAAGAACGGTCTCGGACTGCTGCTGGGCGTGCTGGCAGGCCGAAACGGCTGGGCGCACTACGAATCGGTCTCGGCGACAGCCGGGAGCAAGATGCGCTGGAATCGACAGTTCGTCGAACTGGCACACGCGGTGTTGCTCGGTAAGGATGGTAAAGCGGCCGATGCGGCGGCGATGGTCGAGCAGGCACTGGAGTCATCGGCGCTTTATCCGATGGCCCGGCATCTCGGGCTGCGGCTGATTGCTCAGCCTGCGGCGGCTGATGGCTGGGGTGAACCCGTCGCCTGGCTGCGGCAGGCGGAGGACTATTTCCACGAGGCCGAAGTACCCGCCGTAGCCAGCGCATGCCGGAGCATGCTGCGCCAGCTCGGCGCCACCGTCTCCCAGCGCCGTACCGGCTCCGACCAAGTCCCCGCGCACCTCCGCCAGCTGGGCATCACCACCCGGGAGTTCGAGGTGGTGCAGCTCCTGGTCGACAAGATCGGCAACAAGTCCATCGCATCCCGCCTGCATATCTCGCCGCGGACGGTGGAGAAGCATGTGGCGAGTTTGATGACCAAGACTCAGCAGCCGGATCGGGAGGCGTTGAGCAGTTTTGCGCGGACGGTGTTGCAGGACTGATCCCGGCGGATGAGCGTGTGCTGGCCAGGAGAGTGGTCGGTCAGTGATAGTTGTCGACTCACGGAACTTCCGGGGCGACCGCCCGCCTCCCGGGGTCCGGGGCACAGGCCGACGGCGCGCAGGGTGCGCGAGGTAATTTATGAACGCTCGCTTTATATATAAGATGGGCGAGTGGCAGGCAAGGGGTCGGACATGGGCAAGGGAACGGTCGGCGGCGGCGGTACGACGATGCTGCGGCGGATCAACGTCGCCGCGGTGCTGGACGCGGTTCGCCGCTCGGCGCCGGCGCCGCTGCGCGTCGCTGAACTGGTCGAGCGCACCGGACTGGCCAGGCCGACCGTGGCCCAGGCGGTGGACGAGTTGCTGGACGCCGGGTGGCTGCAGCAGCACGGGCCTGATTCCGCGGACCGTTCGCTCGGGCGTCCGGCGATCCGGGTCTCGCTGCGCGGGCGCGCGGCGCCGGTGCTCGGGCTGGATGTCGGTCCTCACCGGGTCACCGTGGGCGTCTCCGACCTGGCCGGCCGCAAGCTCTCCCTAGTACGCCGATCCGGCCCGGGCTGGACCGCCCAGGAGCTGCTGGGCGTCATCTCCGAGGTCATCACCGAGGCGCTTGCCGAGGCGGAGGTGCCGGCCGAGGACATCGCCGCTGCCGTCGCGGCCAGCCCCGGCATCGTGGACGAGCACACTGGTCGGGTGCAGCTGGTTCCCAGCGTTCCGGGCTGGTCCGCGGTAGACCTGACCAAGCATGTTCGCAGTCTGCTCGACTGCCCGGTCATGCTCGACAACGACGCCAACCTGGCCGCGCTGGCCATCGCTGCCGCTCGTGGTGGCACCGGCACGCTGCTGGCCGTCCAGTGGGGCGAGCGGCTCGGTGCCGGCATAGTGATCGACGGCCGCCTCCACCGCGGTACGGGCGCGGCCGGTGAGATCGGCTTCATCGCCACCGCACCGGACGACGTGATCAACCCCGAAGACAGCCGCGGCCCGCTGGAGCGTGCTGTCGGCTCCGAGGCCATCGCTGAGCTCGGGCGGCAGGCCGCGCTGGCCAACCCCGACTCCCGGCTCGCCGAGCTCGGTCGCGACCAGCTCGACACCGCTGACGTCTTCGCCGCGGCAGCCGAGCGTGACCCGGTGGCCCAGGCGGTTGTGCAGCAGGTGGCCCGCGACTTCGCCCGCGCGCTGGCGCCCGCAGTACTGGTCCTGGACCCGACTGCGGTCGTCATCGGTGGCGGTGTGGCCCGGGCCGGCGCCGTACTGCTCGATGCGATCTCTGACCAGCTTCGGCTGCTCACGCTCAACCACCCGAAGCTGGAGCTCTCGGCACTGGCCGAGGACGCCGTGGTGACGGGCGCCATGCGCATGGCCCTCGACGAGGTCTGGCAGCGCAAGCTGCCCACCCCTGCACTGACTACGACTGCCTGAGGCCGGTGACTGCCTTGGCGATGGCGTCAGGGCGGTCCAGGTGGACTAGATGCGCCGAGTCAGCCAGTACTTCGACACTCGCGTCGAGCTGGGCAGCGAGCGCACGCTGACCCGCCAGCCAGCTGGCGGCCGTGAAACGCGAGCTGCCCCCTGTTGCCACCAGCAACACAGTGGGAGGCAGCGCAGCCGGCGGGGACTCCAATAGCCGCGCGACCTCGGCCGCCAGCACCCAGCTGCCCGTCAGCTCTTCCCAGAACAGCAGCCACGAGCCGGCAGCGCCGTACCGGGAACGGGCGACCGCCCTGGACAGCAGGTCCCGGTTCCGCATGCTGCCGACGCGGACGAACACGCGCCGCGCAGCAGGCCCAAGCACCCCCGGTACGCCGACCCGCCCTGCAGCCCGCAGCAGCGCCCGCACCACTCGATCCCCCGTCGTTCCCGGGTACAGCCACCGCCACCCGGTCTCCGCAGTCAGGCTCGAGTCGATCAGCACCAGCCTGCCGACCTCGCCGGGGTGGGTGAGCGTCCAGCGCAGCGCGGCCAGGCCCCCGATCGAGTGCCCGAGCAACCCGACCGGAAGCGTCGCGCCGCCACGCAACTCGGAGACCGGTCCGGTGATCGGCGTCTGCCAGGGATCCACCACCCGCAGTTCGCTCCCGGGCAGGCGCGCGACGACCTCGCCGAACTCCTCAGGAGACTCGGCCAGACCCGGCAGCAGCACCCAGGAATCAGTCATCGAGTGAAAGCTTGCCTCAGACCGGGGAGCAACGTCGCCAGCATCAGGCAGACCAGCCCGATCGACACCCGTTGCAGGATCCCCGGCGGGTGCAGATCGTTGCCGGTCAGCACCTCCAGACCGGTCTCGATCCCGAGCCAGACCTGGGTCACGACAACAGCTCCGGCCAGCACGGCGACCACTCTGCCCCACAGACCGCCCCAGCCCGAGCGACGCAGTACCAGGACCGCGAAGATGCCCAGGGCAACACTTCCGATCCCGGCGACCGTCGAGGTGATCTCGTGCAGGATCAGCGCTGTGCCCGCCTGTCCGCCGTTCTCGGACTCCCGACACGCCGCACTCGCCGACGGCGCGCAGCTCATCGGCGACAACGCGTCGGACATCGTTCCGGCCCCGAAGACGGCGGCGCTGATCAGCAACCCGGCAACGTCTCTGTGCATCCGCGCCGCCGGCCGGCCGAGGACCGCCGCGAGCACCAGCAACACGCCCGCGCCGAGATCCAATGCACGGGCGTAGGCGCTGGTCGGCTGGTCGAGCGCGCCCAGCTCGCTCAGGAAGGAGGAATGGACGTTCAGCGGGTAGCCGGCGACCAGCTCGAGCAGCAGGCTGCAATAGAGCACGCCCGCGGCCACGAGAACACCCCGCATCAACCGATACGGAAAGCGGGCGGGGACGGCCATCATGCCGCACAGAGTTACATACGAGACCAAAGTCAACAGCTGGGGATGGGATGATCCTTCGGTGTCGTCGGAACAGGTCATCCCGAAGTGGAAGCAACGAGCGGCGGTCTGGGTCGGGCGGGTCGTCGTCCTCGCCTCGATCTGGTCGTTCGTCGCGATCCCGCTGCACCTGGTCGCGCCCTCCTACGTGAAGTGGGTCGACCTGGCCTTCGACTTCTTCGGGATCCCGGCCGGGCACACCTTCTTCTCCGCCGTGTACCTCGCCGTGGTCGGCAGCGCGCTGCTCCGGGGCAAGCGCGCCGCGCTGCTCTGGGTGCTCTGGGTCTTCGAGGTGCTCTGGCTGCTGACCGCGGTGGCGGCCGTCGGCTTCACCAGCATTCGGCTGGCCAATCCGAGCGATCCCGAGCTGCTCAGGGAGTTCGGCGAGGCCAAGCCGCAGGACCTCGAGCTGGCCATCGCCCAGGTGGTCGTGGTGGCCGCCCTGGTCCTGCTGCTCTGGAAGATCCGCGCCGCCTTCCCGGCCCGGCTGGCCCCTGGTACCCGCCGGCTCTCGGTCGGCGCGCTGGTCACCGGGCTGCTGATCTCGATCGCGGTCAGCATCAGCCTGACCCAGGTCTTCCCCAAGACCCTGGAGGGCCAGAAGGAGAAGATCGGCTGGGCGATCATGGCCGCGCTCGGCCAGAGCCGCAGCAAGATGGGCGGTCACGAGGGGCACGGCTGGGTCGGCCTGACCGTCGGTGCGATCTCGGCGGCCTCGCTGGTGATCGCCTTCGCGATCTTCCTCCGCTCCGTCCGCCGGGTCCGCTACCTCAGCCAGGCCGAGGAGTTGCACGTCCGCCGGCTGCTTCTCGAGTACGGCGAACGCGACTCGCTCGGCTACTTCGCCACCCGCCGCGACAAGGCCGTGGTCTTCTCCCCCGACAGCGAGGCCGCCATCGCGTACCGGGTGGTCAACGGGGTCAGCCTCGCCAGTGGCGACCCGATCGGCGATCCGGCGTCCTGGCCCGGCGCGATCCAGCGCTGGCTCGCCGAGGCCCGCACCTACGGCTGGTCCCCCGCCGTCCTGTCGGCCAGCGAGGAAGCCGCCCGCGCGTACGTCGACGCCGGTCTGCGCGCGCTCGCGATGGGCGACGAGGCGATCATCGACGTCGCCGACTTCACCCTCGAAGGCCGCACGATGCGTCCGGTCCGCCAGGCGGTCACCCGGGCCCAGCGCGCCGGCTACCACGCCGAGGTGGTCCGGCACGGCGACCTGTCCCCCGAGACTCTCGCGGAGTACGTGCGGCTCGCCGAGAAGTGGCGTGGCGCGCAGACCGAGCGGGGCTTCTCGATGGCACTCGGCCGGCTCGGCGATCCGGCGGACGCCCGCTGCGTGATGGTCATCGCGCGCGACTCCGACGGCACCGTCCGCGGCCTGCTCTCGTTCGCGCCCTGGGGTCTGCGCGGGGTGTCGCTCGACCTGATGCGGCGCGATCCGGAGTCCGTGAACGGCCTGATGGAGTTCATGGTCAACGCCCTGGTGGAGGCCTGCGGCGATCTCGGCGTCCACCACATCTCGCTCAACTTCGCCATGTTCCGGGAGATCTTCAGCGACGCCGAGCGCGTCGGCGCCGGTCCGGTACTGCGGCTCACCAACGCGCTGCTGACCGCCGCGTCGAGGTTCTGGCAGCTGGAGAGTCTCTACCAGTCCAACGAGAAGTACCTGCCCCGCTGGTCGCCCCGGCTGATCTGCTACTCCCGTGGCGTCTCCCTGGCCATGGTGCTTCTCGCCGCCGGTACCGCGGAGGGCTTCCTGCCCGCACCGCGGCCCTGGACGCGAGTCGACAGCACCAAGACGGCCGAGCGGCACGCGGTGATGGAGCCCGACGACGGTCAGTTCGCGATCTCCGTGCAGGAACAGGAACAAGAGCTGCTGCGGCCGGTGCTGCCGGATCGCAAGCTCACCGAGCAGGAGCGGATCCGGCGCGCCAAGCTCACCGAACTAGTTGCCAAGGGCATAGATCCCTATCCGGTCGAGGTGCCGCGGACGGAAACTCTGGAACGGATCCGCGCCCTGCACCAGAACCTGCCGGCCGATCACCACACCGGTGAGCAGGCCTCGGTCGCCGGCCGGGTACTGCGGATGCGCAACCACGGCGCGCTGTCCTTCGCTCTGCTGCAGGACGGTCTGGACTGCCTGCAGGTGATGCTGGGCGCCGGCACCTGCGGCGCGGACGCCGTGGAGAACTGGCGGCGACTGGTCGACATCGGCGACCACGTCAGCGTCACCGGCGAGATCGTCACCAGCCGTCGTGGTGAGTTGTCGATCGCGGCCACCGGCTGGACGATGGCGGCCAAGTGCCTGCATCCCCTGCCGGACAAGCGCAAGGGCTTCACCGACCCGGAGGCGCGGGTTCGGCAGCGGCACCTCGACCTGGTGATGAACCCGGCCTCCCTGCAGATGATGCAGCACCGCAGTACGGCGGTCCGCGCGCTCCGCAACGGCTTCGAGTCGCGCGGCTTCATCGAGGTCGAGACGCCGATGCTGCAGGCGGTGCACGGCGGCGCCAACGCCCGGCCGTTCGTCACCCACATCAACGCCTACGACACCGACCTGTTCCTGCGGATCGCACCCGAGTTGTTCCTCAAGCGGCTCAGCGTGGGCGGGCTGGGCAAGGTCTTCGAGCTGAACCGCAACTTCCGCAACGAGGGCGCCGACGCGACCCACAACCCGGAGTTCACCTCGGTCGAGGCCTACCAGCCGTACGCCGACTACACCGTGATGCGCGAGCTCACCCGGGAGCTGCTGATCGAGGCCGCGACCGCGGTGTTCGGCAAGCCGGTGGTGCAGCGGCCCGACGGCGAGCTGGACATCTCCGGCGACTGGCCGGTGATCACCGTGCACGACGCGGTCGGCCGCGCGACCAGCGTACCGATCGACTCCGGTACGCCGATCGAGCGGTTGCGCGAGCTGTGCGCCGACCACGGGGTGCACGCCGGTTTCGGCCTGTCCGCGGGCGAACTCGTGCTCGAGCTGTACGACGAACTCGTTGAGCCGAACACCACCCTGCCGACCTTCTACACCGACTTCCCGCTGGAGACGTCACCGCTGACCCGCACCCACCGCACCGATCCGCGACTGGCCGAGCGCTGGGACCTGGTCGCCTTCGGCGCGGAGATCGGTACGGCGTACTCGGAGCTGGTCGACCCGGTCGAGCAACGGCGCCGGCTCACCGAGCAGTCGCTCAAGGCGGCGGCCGGTGACCCCGAGGCGATGTCGCTGGACGAGGACTTCCTCAGCGCGCTGGAGTACGCGATGCCGCCGACCGGTGGGCTCGGGATCGGGGTCGACCGGGTGATGATGATGCTGACCGGCCAGAACATCCGCGCCACCCTCGCCTTCCCGTTCGTCCGGCCGGCGCCCCGCGGCTGACCGGGAACCGTTCCGGGCCGCTGCCCGTCTGACACGAAGCGGTCATTGGGGTCGCTGGAAACGCCTTTGCCGCATAGGGTTTGCCGCTAAGGGGAATTTCGAGGCCTGGGGGCTTTTTCATGCGCAGAACTCTGTCCGTTTCGGTCGGCGTCGCCGTTGCCGTCCTGCTGGCCGGCTGTGGTGGTTCGGGTGACGAGGGGAAGCTGGCGGAGGTGACCCCGACGTCTTCGGCACCGACGACCACGGAGCCCACCAGTGCGCCGACCTCCGAGCCGACGCCGACGCCGACCCCCACTCCGACGCCGACGACACCGGCCGGGCCGCTGACGCAGGCGCAGTACCAGACCGCCCTGATCCGGCTGGACCAGCGGATCGCCGGCGACATCAACGCCCTCGGCACCGTCAAGACCGAGGACAGCCTCACCGCCGCGATGGAAAACCTGGCGCAGACCCTGAACGCCGAGTCCACCGCACTGGGAGCGCTCAAGCCACCGGCGCGGGCCGTCGCCGCCAACCGGGTGCTGCAACTCCGGCTGAAGGCCGCGGGTACTTCGCTGGCCACCGGCGACACCAGCAACGTCGGCTGCGGCGGACTCGCTTTCGTCTCCCAGGCGCTGCAACGCCAGCTCGTCAACACGCTGTCCGTCGCGGTCACCCAGCTGCGCACTCTCGGCCTGGTCTTCGGCCGGACGCTGCCCGACCTCGGCCCCGAGCCCACCGGCAACCGGCCGTCCAACGGCGACGTCATCATCCGGACCGGCGCCGGTGGCTCCGGCGCGCTGCGGGTCAAGAACGGCTCGGCCGTGGACGTCGCCGTCTCGATCGTCACCGCCGGCCGGGCGCCGGGCAAGCCGCACATCATGATGTACGTGCAGTCCAAGAAGACCGCGACCGTGTACCGGATCGGCGGCGGCTACACCCTGTACGTCAAGAGCGGCAAGGACTGGAACCCGCAGCGGCGCCAGTTCAGCTCCGACTGCTCGTTCAAGAAGTTCGACCAGCCGTTCAGCAAGAACCAGGGCTGGGAGGTTCAGCTGAAGCCGTCCGTCCTGGGCAACGCTTCGTCCACCAAGGTCGACCCGTACTGACCCGCTTCAGCGTGAGCGACCCGCGGGCACCTGCAGGCTGCCGTACCGCTCCATCCGCTGCCAGCGCAGCCGTGAACCCGCCAGCGCGGTGACGACCGACTGGATCACCACGAGGTACATCAGCTGCCGGTAGACGAACTGCTGCAGGGGCAGACTCCACAGCGGCCCGATCGACTCGCCGTCGAGCCGGAACGCGTAGAGACTGGTCAAGGCCTGCACGGAAACGAAGGCCAGCCAGAGCGTGGCGACGTGCAGCGGGTCGAGGAAGATCAAGCCGTACAGCGCGAACACGTCGACGACCGGCGCGAGCAGCGGCAGCAGCACCTGGAACGCCAGCAGGAAGCTCAGGCAGCGCCGTCCGAACCGTCCGGCCTCGCCCCGCTGAGTGAGTGCGCCGCGGTGTTTCCACATCGCCTGCAGAGTGCCGTAGCACCATCGATAACGCTGTCGCCAAAGGGACCCCAGCGAGCTCGGCGCCTCGGTCCAGGCCTTCGCGCGTTCTTCGTAGACGATCCGCCAGCCGTCCCGGCACAGTGTCATCGTCAGATCGGTGTCCTCGGCCAGCGTGTCGTCGCTGACCCCACCGGCCCGCAGCAACGCGGTCCGGCGGAAGGCCCCGATCGCGCCGGGCACGGTCGGCATGCACCGGCCGAGGTCGAACAGCCGGCGATCCAGATTGAACCCGACGACGTACTCGATGTGCTGCCACCGCCCCAGTACTCCGTTGCGGTTGCCCACCTTCGCGTTGCCGGACACCGCCCCGATCCCCGGATCGGCGAACGGCTGGACGAGCAGCCGGACGGCATCCGGCTCGAAGACCGTGTCACCGTCCACCATCACCACCAGCTCGTACGCCGCCTCCTCGATCCCCCTGGTCAGCGCGGCCGGCTTGCCCGCGTTGAGCTGCCTGATCACCCGTACGCCGGGCAGCCGCAGCGCCTCGACCAGGTCGGCCGTGCCATCGGTCGATCCGTCGTCGACGACGATCACCTCGAGCGGATGATCGGAGGCCACCAGCGAGCGGACCGCCGCTTCGATCCCCGCGCTCTCGTTGAAGGCGGGCACCACGACGGTGACCGGTTCCGTGACCGGCTCCGGCCAGGCCGCCGCCCGGGTGCGCGAGTGCCTGCGTGCCGCCAGTACGGTCGCCGCAGCGCGCAGCAGGCTCAGGCCGCCGGCCAGGTAGAGCAGCCAGGTCAGCACCAGCAGGACGATGCCGCTGAGCTGGATCGCGGCGATCATCCCCAGCCCCCGAAGTCGCTCGCCGAGCGTGGCGGCCCGGACGGGCTGGGGAATTCCGACCGTCTCGCTGACCGTCTCGAACCGGAAACCACGCGCCTTCAGCTCGGGGATCAGTACGGCGAGCGCCGCGACCGTCTGGCTCCGGTCCCCGCCGGCGTCGTGGACGAGCAGGATCTGCCCGGCGTCACCGACCGGGCGGGAACTGCTGAGGATCCGCTCGACTCCCAGCCGGCGCCAGTCCTCACTGTCCTGAGTGGTCAGCACGGTGAGATAGCCGAGTTCTCGCGCGTACCGCATTCCCGCCCAGTCCTCGTCGGCGACAGCCTCCGCCCTGGACGAGTACGGCGGCCGCAGCAGCGGCGTACTCACTCCGGCGGCGCCGGCCAGGATCAGCTGGCTCTGCCGCAGCTCGAACGAGCGGCGCCAGTTCGGCAGCGCCGCCAGATCCGCGTGGGTGAAGGTGTGCAGGCCGAGTTGGTGGCCTTCGGCATCGATTCGCCGGGTCAGCCGCTGGTGCTCGGCGACCTGGACGCCGACCACGAAGAAGGTGGCCCGGGCGTCGTGTTCCTTGAGCAGGTCGAGGATCTTCGGCGTCCAGACCGGATCGGGGCCGTCGTCGAAGGTCAGCGCGATCGTCTTCGGCTTCGGCGCGGCGGTCCGGATCTCGGCGCCGCTGGCATCGATGACCGGACCACCGCCGCTGACCTGCTCGGGCACCTGGGCGAACGAAGTACGCTCCGGCGGCTCGGCGTCCGGCGCGGTACCGAAGAGGTGCTGGGTGTAGCCGTTCAGCAGCAGCGCGGCAACCAGGCTGACGACGCAGACCGTCAGGACCAGCCAGTGGGTGCGCAGCGGCACCTGGCGGGCACTGGGCGGATGAGTACGGCGGCGGATCATGACCGATCAGGCGTCACTTGCCGAGGCCGAGCAACCCTCCGACCCCACCGGTCAGCTCGACCACGGGATCGACCACCGGCTTGAGGATCGGCTTCACCACAACGACCACCGGCGCGAGAATCGGCCTCACCACCCTGCTGACCGGCTCGACGACCGGAGTCACCACTGCGGCCACCGGCGCCAGCACGGGCTTGACGACCGGTTCAACCACAGGCTTGACGACCGGCTTGACCACCGATGCCGGCGGGACCGGGACTACTGGGGCTTTCGGTGGCTTCGGCGCGGTCGGCTTGATCGCCGGCTTGGTCGCTGGTTCGGTGACCACCGGTTTCGCGGCGGGGTGTTCGGTCACCGTCTTCTCAACCGCCTGGACGCCTGGCTTGCTCGCCGCTTCTGTCACCTGCCGCGTCGGCTTCACCCGTACTCCGACCGAAGCCGTCCGCTCGACGGTCCTACCGGCTGCCGGCTTCGCGGCTGTAGGCACAGCCGGCCACTGAGCAGCCGTGCGGTCCGCGGCTCTCGCCGTCGAGTCCACCCCGATCGACGCCGCGGTCGGGCCGGTCGTCACCATCACCGTGTTCGGCACCGGGACCTGCTCGACCTGGCCTTCTCCACCGGCCGGTTCCCGCACCGCCGAATCCGCCTGCGCGCGATCCGCGGCGGCGGGTGGCAGCAGCGGAGTGTCGATCGTCGGGCCACCGAGCACACTGCTCACCAACAGCACCAGGTACGCCGAGGTCGGCGCGATCACCACCACCCCGGCTCGCCGGAGAGTCCGGCTGCGGCGGCCGGTCGGATCGACGAACACCGGCTCGCGAAAAAACGACTTCATGATTCCCCCGTCTCGCAGCGAACACTACGCCCGTCCGACCGGCAGGAACAGACACTGGGCAAGCGAAAACTCGCTGCTACGAACTGTTGCGCAGAGCCACTAACGGCAGGAGTTACTGCACGAGCCGGGGTCGAAATCCGCTGTCTGCTCAGCTGAGTGACTGCAGACCGACCACCGAGAGCAGGCGGAGTTTCTCGGCGGCTTCGGAGCCCGGCGGGGCGGTGTAGACGATCAGGCGCAGGTCGCTGCCCGGCGCGGTGAGGACGTCACAGTCGAGCCGGATCGGACCCAGATCGGGATGATCGACCAGCTTGGTGTTGGACTCGTGGAAGCCGACCACGTGGTCGTCCCAGAGCTGGGCGAAGTGCTTGCTCTTGGTGCGGAGCTCCTGGATGAGGGCGCGCAGGCCGGCGTCCTTGGGGTACCGCGCGGCCGCGGCGCGCAGGTCGGTGACCATCGCGCGAGCGAACCCCGCGGCCTGCTCGGGGGTTTGGTGGACCCGACCGAAGCCGGCCACCTCGCCGTGCTCGGCCATGAAGTGGCGCCAGATGATGTTGCGCTCGCGACCGCGGAGCAGAGAGGCATCACCGATCAGGGCGGACCACATCGGGTTCCAGCTGACCATCGTCCAGGCCGCGTCGCAGACGCTGAGCGGCGCGCCCTGGAGCTGGTCGATCAAGCGTTGGATGCCGGGCGGGATACGCGCCGAGATCTGTCCGGGCGCGGGAGGAGCCTGACCGGCGAGCACGAACAGGTGGCCGCGTTCGGCATCGCTCAACCGGAGCGCACGAGCCAGCGCCTCCAGCACCTGAACGGACGGCGCGGAGGACCGGCCCTGCTCCAGCCGCAGGACGTAGTCCACCGACAGCCCGGCCAGCGCGGCGAGTTCCTCGCGCCGGAGCCCGGGCGCCCGCCGGTTGCCACCCGCGGGCAGGCCCGCCTCCGCCGGAGTCACGCGATCCCGCCAGGCGTGCAGGGTCTTGCCAAGTTCAGCCACGTCTCCAGTATGTCGGCCGCCGGCCGGATCAGCCTGGGTACTGCCGGTCCCCAGGACGAAGCGTGCACTACCTGACCGGCCGGCACGCGACGAGATTGGAGCCATGACCACAACACTGATCACCGGGGCCAACAAGAGCCTCGGGTACGAGACCGCCCGTCAACTGGTTGCCCTCGGCCACACCGTGTACGTCGGTGCGCGTGACCCCGAGCGTGGACGCAGAGCCGCCGACGAGCTGGGCGCCCGCTTCGTCCAGCTCGACGTGACCGACGACGAGTCGGTCCGCGCGGCCGCCAAGGAGGTCGGGCAACTCGACGTACTCGTCAACAACGCGGGGGTTTCCGGGCCCTTCGTCTCACCGAGCGAGCTGACCGCGGACGACTTCCAGGCTGTCTACGACGTCAACGTCTTCGGCGCCTTCCGGGTCTTCGCCACCTTCCTGCCGTTGCTGGAGGCAAGCGAAAACCCGGTGGTGGTGAACGTCAGCAGCGGCCTGGGCTCGATTGCCATGGCCACCGACCCGGCGGTCCGCGAACCGGCCTGGATCCCGGCTCCGATCTACAGCTCGTCCAAGGCCGCGCTGAACATGCTGACCGCGCAGTACGCGAACTTGTACCCCGGCATCCGGATCAACTCCGTCGACCCCGGTTACACGGCCACCGACTTCAACGGCCACCGCGGCAACCAGACCATCCCGGAGGGCGCCGAGATCATCGTCCGGCTGGCCACCATCGACCAGACCGGCCCGACCGCCACCTACCAGCGCAGCGCGGGCGTCGTTCCCTGGTGACTCCGCCTCAGGGCAGAAGGTCGTCGACCAGGTCCAGCAGCGCATCCACCACCGAGGGCGACTCCGGCGGCGCGGGCGGTTCGGTCGGCGTCTCCGTCGGAGGAGTCGGCTCCGGCGTACTCGACGGGTCGGTCGGATCCGTCGGATCCGTCGGGCCGGTCGGGTCCGTGGGATCGGTCGGGTCGGTCGGGTTCGTCGGCGTTCCGTCCGGCGTCTGCGGCATCGCCGAAGTCTGCGGCGTCCCGGTCGGCCCCGCCGGCACCGGCGGCTGCTTGGTTGCCCCCGGCACTGAAGGCAGCGGGCGCTCGGCCGGCCCGCGTGAGGGTTCACCGATACCGGGATCGCCGGGCGTCGAGGTGGTCGTCGAGGTCGGTCCGGCCGAGGGCGCGTTCGTCACCAAGGGCCACCCATACGGCTGCGGCTGCCCCGTCTCGTCCACAGGCCCGGTCGACATCGGCGGCACCGACGGCACCGCAGTCACCTGCGGCGGTATCGACGGCAGATTGTCGCTGTCGTCCCCACGCGTCAACTCACCCGGCACCGGCGCAGCGGCCCGCACTCCAGGACCACCACCAGGCAACGGAATCAACGGCGCACCAAGCCGCGGCCCACCCAGCAGGCTGACCACCACCAGCACGGCGTACACGCCCAACGACGCAGCAACAACCACCACAACCCGACGGAGAAGCTCCTCAGCATTCGCCCGGCCCCAGTGACGTTCTGCCTGTTCTCCCTCAAAGAACGGCTTCACAAGACCCGCACAGTAGCGGTCACCCGCCGTTTCAAACACCCCCAACAACAATTCTCACCACCCGCACGCCCACTACCGCACACAGTCACAGCACCCTCGGTCACATCCTGTGGCAGCCTGGTGCGTATGTCTGCTCTCGTGTTGTTGCATGGGCTCGGTGCCAACGGGCGGGTTTGGGATGGGTGGGGAGGGCCTCGGGTGGCGCCTGATCTGCCGGGGCATGGGGTGGCGGGGAGTTTGCCGGGGTACACGTTCGAGGCGATGGCCGCGGGGGTTGCCGAAGGGTTGCCGGTACGCCGGGGGCTGGTTGTCGTCGGGCACTCGCTGGGCGGGGTGATCGCGCTCGAGCTGGCCGGCGGCCGGTACGGCGTACAGGTTGATCGCGTGGTTGCGTTGGGGGTCAAGGTCAGCTGGTCGGCCGATGACCTGGGCCGGGCGGGGGCGCTGGCTCGGAAGCCGGTGACGTGGTTCGAGGACCGGGACGCGGCGGCGGCTCGGTTTCTCAAGGTTTCAGGGCTGCAAGGTCTGGTCGATCCCGCCGGCGAGGTCGTCGGGCACGGGCTGCGGGAGGTCGACGGACGATGGCGGCTGGCGATGGATCCGGGCACGTTCGGGGTCGGTGCGCCGGAGATGGCGAGGCTGATCGCGGCGAGCCAGGGCGAGGTCGTCCTGGCTCGTGGTGAGCTCGATCCGATGAACACCGACGCCGACCTGACCGCTCTGCACGGTCAGGTCGTCACGTTGCCCGGGCTCGGGCACAACGCGCACGTGGAGGATCCGTCAGCACTCGATCACGTTCACGGCCAGGCCGCCTCGTGAGGTCTCCTTGTACTTGATCTTCATGTCGGCGCCGGTCTCACGCATGGTCTTGATCACCTTGTCCAGCGAGACCACGTGCACGCCGTCACCGTGCATCGCCATCCGGGCCGCGTTGATCGCCTTCATCGACGCCATCGCGTTGCGTTCGATACAAGGGATCTGGACCAGTCCGCCGACCGGGTCGCAGGTCAGCCCGAGGTTGTGCTCCATCGCGATCTCGGCCGCGTTCTCGACCTGCTCGGGCGTTCCGCCCAGTACTTCGCACAGCCCGGCGGCGGCCATCGAGCAGGCCGATCCGACCTCGCCCTGACAGCCCACCTCGGCACCGGAGATGGACGCGTTCTCCTTGTACAGAACGCCGATCGCCGCGGCGGCCAGCAGGAACCGGACCACCCCGTCCTCGTTCGCGCCCGGCACGAACCGGCAGTAGTAGTGCAGCACCGCCGGGATGATGCCGGCCGCGCCGTTGGTCGGCGCGGTGACGATCCGGCCACCGGCCGCGTTCTGCTCGTTCACCGCGAGCGCGAACAGGTTGACCCAGTCCATCACCTTCAGCGGGTCCACCGACCACTTGTCGCTGCTCAGCTTCTGATGCAGCGCGTGCGCCCGGCGCGGCACCTTCAGCCCGCCCGGCAGCGTGCCCTCGGTCTCGCAGCCCTCCTCGACGCAGTCCTGCATCACCTGCCAGATGTGCAGCAGGCCGTCGCGGATCTCCTGCTCGGTCCGCCAGGCCTGCTCGTTGGCGAGCATGATCTCGCTGATCGACAGCCCCGACTCGCGGCACCGTTCGAGCAGCGCGTCACCGGAGAGGAACGGGTACTTGAGCGGGGTCCGGTCGGCGACGATCCGGTCACCGGCCGCGGCGTTCTCGTCGACGACGAAACCACCGCCGACCGAGTAGTAGGTGCGCTCGCGCAGTACGTCGCCCTCGGCGGAACGGGCCAGGAAGGTCATCCCGTTCGGGTGGTAGGGCAGCGCCTTGCGGCGGTGCATGATCAGCTGGTTGCCCTCGTCGAAGACGATCTCCCGCTGCCCGGCCAGCCGCAGTACGCCGGCCGCGTGGATCGCGGCCACCCGGGTCTCGACCGAGCGGGTGTCGACCGTCTCCGGGTCCTCACCCTCCAGCCCGAGGATGACCGCCTTGTTGCTGCCGTGCCCGTGGCCGGTGGCCCCGAGCGAGCCGAAGAGCTGCGACTCGACGGCCGCCGTACGGTCGAGCAGACCGTCGGCCACCAGACCGAGCGCGAAGGTCCGGGCGGCTCGCATCGGTCCCACCGTGTGGGAACTCGACGGACCGATCCCGATACTGAACAGGTCGAACACACTGATCGCCATACTGGAGGCCTCCTGGTCGTCACTGACCGATTGGTATGCCTCC
Source organism: Kribbella sp. CA-293567 (assembly GCF_027627575.1). Lineage (NCBI taxonomy): Bacteria > Bacillati > Actinomycetota > Actinomycetes > Propionibacteriales > Kribbellaceae > Kribbella > Kribbella sp. CA-293567. The sequence continues at coordinate 887,369 of NZ_CP114065.1, read as the reverse complement.
CCGCTCTGTCAGGCAGTGTGCCTTCCAGAGGTGCCTCGCCCGTACGGTGAAGGTGCCTGAGAGATTCTTGGGGAGAGTTGCTCCTACGGCGCCCGGGTCAGGCCCGGGTCTCTCCCGCACGGGTTCATGCGGCTGCTTCTTTTGTCACTCGCCGCGACGGTACGGCGCACCGGCGGCGCGCGTCAATCCGTTGGCCGGTGAACTCAGGACAGCCGGCCGGTGCGCTGGGCCCACAACTCGAAGAACCAGGTGAACAGCGGCGGGATGCTGGCCGCGAGCGCCGCCAGCGTGACCGGCAGGCTCCACCGCAGCGGTTTGCGGACCGCGAGCACGGTCAGCACGTAGGCGACGAAGATGCCGCCGTGGATCGGCCCGAAGATCTTCACGCCGATCTCGTTGTCGGACAGCACGTACTTGAACAGCATGCCGATCAGCAGTCCGGTCCAGGACAGCGCCTCGGCGATCGCCACTGCACGAAAGACCCGCGCGTGCTTGGATCGGGCCGGCTTCCCTACCGCGGTCGTCGTCTCAGTCATCAGGGCACCGACCCTAACAAGTCCCTCGAACCCTGCCGGGGTCCGGGCCGGGGTCACCCCGGATGCGCTTCGGGAGCCGCTTGCCGAGGATCGGTGGATGAAGCTCAGAAGCACTACCTGGGGCGTGGTCGGCGGCCTGTTCGTCGCCTGCCTGACCACACTGCCGGCCTCCGCTGCCCCGCCCGCCGCCCTGAAGTGGACGGACTGCGAGGTCAGACCCACCGAAGACCCAGAACTGGTTCGCGGCTCCAAGTGCGCCACTCTGCAGGTCCCCGTCGACTGGAACCGCCCGGCCGGCCCGACCTTCGGCCTCGTGATCGCCCGCCGTACGGCGAAGATCCCGGCCGCCCGCGTCGGGACCCTCTTCTTCGCCCCCGGCGGTCCCGGCGACTCAGGTGTCGACCGGATCCGCACCGGGATGACCCGCTTCCCCGAGTTGATCGAGGAAAGGTTCGACATCGTCAGCTTCGATCCGCGCGGGATCGCCCGCAGCAACCCGGTCGTCTGTTCGGCCGCGCTGCTGGCCCAGCAGCCGTCGCCGGTGATCGCCGACCGGGCGGCCTTCGAGCAGACGATCCGCTACAACCGCGACCTGGCGCAGGACTGCCGCGCCAACACCGGTCCGCTCTACGACCACGTCGACACCCTGCAGTCGGTGCGTGACGTCGAGGCGATCCGCGCGGCGCTGGGCGAGTCCAAGCTGACCTTCCATGGCAGCTCGTACGGCACCCTCCTCGGCCAGCAGTACGCCGAGAGGTATCCGCACCGCCTCCGTGCCCTGGTACTGGAGAGCGTCTTCGACCACGGCGACGCGACCACCGGTCGATGGCTCGACGACCAGGCCGCCACGGTCCAGGACTCGTTCTCGGAGTTCGTGAAGTGGTGCAAGCAGACCACCACCTGTTCGCTGCACGGCCGCGACATCTCGGCACTCTGGGCAGACCTGGTCGCCAGGGCAGCCCGAGGTGAGCTCCCCGATCCTCGGCAATCCGCGCTGAAGGCAACGCCGTACTCGCTGACGTTCGGCGCCTTCCGTCAGCTGTACGAGCCGAGATGGGCCGCGCTGGCCAACCTCCTCAAGCGGCTCGACGAGAGCGCTCCGCCGACCGGTGAGCCGCCCGTACCGACCGGGCTGGCGCCGAACCCGCTGGCGCCGTTCTGCCGGGATCTGAGCCTGCCCGTCCGCACGTACGGCGAGTTTGCTGCTCACCTACGTCGAATCGCCCGGAACACCGCGGACCTGAAGCTGCCGCCGACGCTGATGGCCGTGACCAACTGTCTCGGGCTGCCGAAGGCACCCAATCCGCAGCGCGATGTCGAGGTGCATGGGCTCAGGACTCCGGCGCTGCTGCTCAACTCGCTGCACGATCCGGCGACCGGCTACGCGGGAGCCAGCAGCGTCGCCCGGCAGCTCGGCAAGCAGGGAGTCCTGGTCACCTACGAAGGCTGGGGTCACGGCGTCTACAACTCGGGCCCCTGCACTCAGCAGGCCGTCAACGACTACCTGGTGGCGCTGAAGCTCCCACCGCGCAGCACCCGCTGCGCCGCGGTACCGCCGACCGGCTGAGGTCCCCCCCGGGTCCTCAGTCGGGGCCAGCCCGGCCGGTGCGCCGCCGCGGCCCCCCACTGCAGCGCACCAGGCCGGGATTGACCCTCCCCCGCCCGTTACATCGTGCAGACGGCCCGAGTGTTACTGCAGGTGACCAGATTATTTTCGGTGCCTGTTCCGTGACTCCAAGTAATCGCCCTGCGCGCCTCGATCAGCCGGGAAGATGGCCGCGGGTCCAGGCCTCGAGGCCGTCGGTGGTGATGGGGAGCGCCTCGGTGAGAATCTCGAGCCGGTCGGAGTGGACGACCACGTTGTCCTCGATCCGGATGCCGATGCCACGCAGCTCGGGCGGGACGGTCTCGTCGTGAGGATGGAAGTAGAGGCCCGGCTCGACCGCGAGCGCCATCCCGACGTCGAGGTCGGCGGCGAAGTAGGTCTCCGGGCGGGCCGCGTCGCAGTCGTGGACGTCCAGGCCGATGTAGTGACCGAGCCCGCAGACGACGTACCGGCGGTGCTGTTGACCGTCCGGTCCGAGCGCCTCGTCGAGCGAGACGTCGACGACACCCCAGTCCCGCAGTCCTTCGATCAGCACCCGCATCGCCTCGTACTGGAAGGCCCGGTACGGCGACCCCGGCCGCACCACGTCGAGCGCCGCCACGTGCGCCTTGTGGACCAGGTCGTGCACCTGCCGCTGGGCCGGCGTGTACTCACCGGTCACCGGGAAGGTGCGGGTCACGTCGGCGGTGTAGAGCGTCCGCGTCTCCACCCCGGCGTCGAGCAGGATCACGTCGCCCTCGCGCACCGCACCGTCGTTCCGCACCCAGTGCAACACCGGCGCATGGTTGCCAGCAGCAACAATAGACGCGTACCCCGGCCCGTTGCCCGCGGTCCGGGCGCGCCGGTCGAAGGTGCCCTCCAGCCAGCGCTCGCCGCCACCACGCACCGCTTCGGGCAGCTCGCGCGCCACGTCGGCGAACGCGAGCACGCTCGCGTCGACCGCTTCGCGGAGCTGGTCGAGCTCCCAGTCGTCCTTGATCCGGCGCAGCTCGGCCAGCGACTGCCGCAGTTCCTGGGTGTTCGACGGGTTGCCGCCGGCCAGCGCGTCCAGCAGCGGCTCCACGCCGTACGTCGTCATCATCGCCGGTACGGCGCCTCGCACGGCAGCCGGCAGTTCCTCGACCGGCCGGCACGGCAGCTGCAACGCCTCCGACCAGTCCTTCAGCCCCGGCACCGGCCCGATCCACAGCTCACCGTCCCGCGCACTGGCGAAGAAGTCGGCCTCGGACGGTCCGGCCGTCTCGCGCAGGTAGAGGGTCGCGTCGCCGTCACCGGAGATGACCAGCACCGCCCCCTCGGCCTGACAGCCGGTCAGCCAGACGAAGTCGCTGTCCGCACGGAAGCGATAGTCGGTGTCGTTCGACCGAACCGGCGCCCGGCCCGCGGCGACCGCGATCCGGCGACCGGGCAGCGCCGCCGCCAGCTTGCGCCGGTGCTCCGCCGCTGCTTCGGCCAGGCCGGCCGGCAGCCGCACGGACCGGTCGACCGCCCCCCAGTCCCGCGCGATCGACTCGCGGAATCCGGCCGCGTCGATCGGCCGGTACGACTTCCGCTGTTCCTCGGTCCGGTCTTCACTCATCTGCTCCCCCTAAGAGCTGGCGTCAGGGCTGGCGGTAGACGGCATCCGGCACATCGGTCACGAACATGTGCCCAGGGGCGTGCGTGATCGCGAACGGGGGCCGTGAATCCATCAACGCAGCTTGGGGCGTCACTCCGCAAGCCCAATAAACCGGAACATCGCCGGGCTCGGCCTCGACCGCGTCACCGAAGTCCGGCTGCCCGGGATCCGCGATCCCCAGCGCCTCGGGGGAGCCCACGTGCACGGGCGCGCCGTGGACCCGCGGCATCCGTGCCGTCACCTGGACGGCGGTCGCCACCAGCGCCGCCGGAATCGGCCGCATCGACACCACCAGCGGGCCGCTCAACCGCCCGGCCGGCCGGCACTCGCGATTCGTCCGGTACATCGACACGTTCCGCCCCTGCTCGAGGTTGCGGACCGGCACGCCCGCCTCCAGCAAAGCGTTCTCGAAGCTGAAGCTGCAGCCGATCAGGAAGCTGACCAGGTCGTCGCGCCACAGATCGGCGACCTGCGACGGTTCGTCGGCCAGTTCCCCGTCCCGCCACACCCGGTACTGCGGAAGGTCGGTGCGCAGGTCGGCGTCAGGCGCCAGCGCCGTACTGGCCGACCCCGGGTCGGTGACGTCGAGCAGTGGCACCGGCTGCGGGTTGCGCTGACCGAAGAGCAGCATGTCGTAGGCCCAGTCGCGCGGCAGCACGACGAGGTTCGCCTGGGTGAAACCCGGCGCGTGGCCCGAGGTCGGAACCATCAGCCCACCCCGGTACCGCGCCCGCGCGCCGGCCGGGGTCAGCATCCGTCACCTCGCCTTGAAGGCGTCCAGCAGGCCCTTCTCGGAGTCGAGCAGATAGACCTGCAGCATGTCGGCGGCCACGTCGTACCGATGCTCCAGGAGCAGTTGGTGGATACCGCGGTTGCGGGCGATGTAGGGCTCGTGCAGCTCTTGTGGGGTTGCGATGACGTGGAAGAGCAGCCGGAGCTCGGCGAGCAGCCGACCGGTGATGTCGTCGAGCCGGCTGCTGTCGGCCAGGCCGATGAGGTGGCGGTGGAACCGCATGTTCGCCGTACCGACCGCGGCCCAGCGCCCTTCCAGCGCCGCGGCTTCGGCGACCTCGACCTCGGCCAGCAGCGGTTCGAGCCGCTCGTCGGGGAGCTCGGGGGCACGGTCGGCGAGAGCGCGGAGTACGTCGACCTCCAGGACCCGGCGCAGGCGGTAGAGATCGACCACGTCCCGCTCGTCCAGCTCGGGCACGAACACGCCGCGGTGCAACTTGTAGACCAGCAGACCCTCGTGGGTGAGCAGCCGGAAGGCCTCCCGCAGCGTGTTCCGGCTGACGTCGAGAACCTCGGTGAGTTCGATCTCGGACAGCTGGGCACCGGGGCGCAGTGCACCCTCCGTGATGCTGCGGCGAAGGATGTCGGCCGCCCGCTCGGCGGAGCTGCTGCGGTCCTGCCGGGCCACGTCGGCGGCGACACCCCGGAGCCAGGCCTGCCGGCTCTCGTCGTCGCGCTGACTGATGGACATCTCCGAATCATCGCTCACCTCCCGGTGCGGTGGGAAATTTCGATGAACAAGAGTCTTGCAGGATTGTTCAACAATCTCTACTCTCACAATTACCCAAGGCGTTCAGACACCTACCGACCGTCTGCAGGAGACCGACCGGCAGCTTTCCCATCACCCCCAGGAGCACCGCCATGCCGAAGCCCCCCACGAAACCGACCTCGAAGCCGAACCGGCGATCCCGCGGTACCCGCCCCGCCCACGGCCAGCTGCCCCCGGCAGCCGGCCGGAAGACGCCCGAGACCGCGATGAAGTCGAGCACCCGGTCGACCCTGATCGGCGCGATGTTCCTGATGGCCACCTCGGCGATCGGTCCGGGGTTCATCACCCAGACGACCACCTTCACGGTCACTCTCGGCGCCGCGTTCGCGTTCGCGATCGCCGCCTCGATCCTGGTCGACATCGCGCTGCAGCTGAACGTCTGGCGGGTGATCGGCGTCTCCGGCCGGCGCGCCCAGGAGCTGGGCAACCTGGTCTTCCCCGGCCTCGGCTACGCGATGGCGGCGCTGCTGTTCGTCGGCGGCCTGGTGTTCAACATCGGCAACGTCTCCGGTACCGGCCTCGGCCTGGACGCGATGCTCGGCCTGGATCCCAAGCTCGGTGGCGCACTCTCCGCTCTGGTTGCCATCGGCATCTTCTTGTCCAAGCGGGCCGGCGTCGCGATCGACCGGGTGGTGCTGGTGCTGGGCGCGGTGATGATCGTGCTCACCACCTACATCGCGTTCACCTCCGGCCCACCGGTCGGTACCGCACTGAAGAACGTCGTGCTGCCCGAGCAGGTCGACTTCCTGGCGATCACCACCCTGATCGGTGGCACCATCGGCGGCTACATCGTGTACGCCGGCGCCCACCGCCTGCTCGACTCGGGGATCTCGGGCCCGCAGCACGTCCGCGACATCACCCGCGGCTCGGTCACCGGCATCCTGATCACCGGCGTGATGCGGATCGTGCTGTTCCTGGCGATCCTCGGCGTGGTCACCGGCGGCAAGGCCCTCGACCCGAAGAACCCGGCCGCCTCGGCCTTCCAGCAAGCGGCGGGCGAGTTCGGGTTGCGCGCGTTCGGAGTGGTGCTCTGGGCCGCGGCGATCACCAGCGTGATCGGCGCGTCGTACACGACGGTCACCTTCGTCACCTCCCGGACCAGGACGACGGACCGGACCCGGACCATCCTGGTCGTCGCGTTCATCGCCGTCAGCGCGGTCATCTACCTGTCCGTCGGCACCGCGCCCACGCAACTGCTGGTGTTCGCCGGCGCCTTCAACGGGTTGCTGCTGCCGGTGGGTATCGGCGTACTTCTCTGGGTGGCGTGGCAGCGCACGGACCTGCTGCGTGGGTACCGGTACCCCAAGTGGCTGCTGGCGATCGGCGGCGCGGCCTGGCTGCTGACCATCTACTTGGCCGTCCGCTCGGTCAAGCCGGTCTTCGAACTGTTCGGATAGGAGTCGACCGATGGATCTCAACGCCGATCTGGGTGAGGGCTTCGGCTCGTGGACGATGGGCGACGACAGCGCGTTGCTCGACGTCGTCACCAGCGCCAACATCGCCTGTGGTTTCCACGCCGGCGATCCGTCGATCATGCGCCGGGTGACTGGGCAGGCGGTCGAGCGGGGCGTCGCGATCGGCGCGCACGTCGGCTACGACGACAAGGCCGGCTTCGGCCGCCGGTTCCTGGACGTCGAACCCGCCGTGTTGCGCGACGAGGTGGTCTACCAACTCGGCGCGCTGGACGCGTTCGCCCGGATCGCGGGCGATCGCGTCCGGTACGTGAAACCCCACGGGGCCCTCTACAACACGATCAGCACCAACGAGGGGCAGGCCGCGGCCGTGGTCGGCGCGATCGTCGACTACGACGCCGCGCTGCCGGTGCTCGGGTTGCCCGGCTCGGCCTGGCTCCGGCTCGCGGCCGAGGCCGGGCTGACCGTCGTCCACGAAGCCTTCGCCGACCGTGCCTACACGCCTTCGGGCACGCTGGTGTCCCGGCGTGAAGCCGGTTCGGTACTGCACGACGGCACGGAGATCGCGGCCCGCTGCACCGCGATGGCGACGGGTGGCGTGATCGAGGACCACGAGGGTGGTGCACTGCGGCTGGCACCGGACTCCATCTGCGTCCACGGTGACACTCCCGGTGCGGTCGAGATCGCTCTGCAGGTCCGCAGGGCGCTGGAAGGAGCGGGCGTCGCGCTGAGCCCGTTCGGCCGCTGATGCGGATCCTGCCGGCCGGCGACCGCGCCGTACTGGTGGAACTGGAGGATCTCGACGAGGTCCTCGGGTACTACGCCGCGCTGTCCGACGCTCCGCCTGCCGGTGTCGTCGACATCATCCCGGCGGCGCGCACGGTCATGCTCACCACCGACGGCGCCGACCTGGCGGAGCTGACGAAGGCCCTGCGGTCGGTGCGGCCGATCACCGGCACCCGTACCGGCGGCGAACTGGTCGAGATCCCTGTCGTCTACGACGGGGAAGACCTGCCCGACCTGGCCGAACTCCTCAACTGCTCCATCGACGACGTGATCGAACGCCACACCAGCGAGGACTGGACAGTCGCCTTCTGCGGCTTCGCCCCAGGCTTCGGCTATCTCACCGGTGCGGGCGACTGGGACGTCCCTCGCCGCGAGTCGCCGCGCACCAAGGTGCCCGTCGGCGCGGTCGCGCTGGCCGGCGAGTTCAGCGGCGTCTACCCCCGAGAATCCCCCGGTGGCTGGCAACTTCTGGGTCACACCGAGCTGAAGGTCTTCGACCAGACCCGCGACCCGGCAGCACTCTTCTGGCCCGGCCGCCGGGTTCGCTTCGTCGAGGTGAAGACCTGATGGCGCACTCCGGGACACCGGCCACCACGCTGACGATGCTCGATTCCGGGCCCTTGGCAACTATTCAGGACCGCGGGCGAACCGGGCAGGCAGCCCTCGGGGTACCGCGATCGGGGGCTTGTGATCTCCGCTCCTACGAGCTGGCGAACCGGCTGGTCGGCAACGCGGCCGGTGCTGCCGCGATCGAGGTGACCTTCGGTGGTCTGGCTCTTCGGGCCGAAACCGACGTCGTGGTGGCGGTGACCGGCGCGCCCTGCGCCGGCGTACCTCTCAACGCGCCTTTCACGCTGCGAGCAGGCGCCGTACTGCGACTCGGAGCACCGGCGAGCGGGTTGCGGACCTATGTCGCGATCCGAGGAGGTCTTGCGGTCGACCCGGTCCTCGGATCGCGATCGACCGACCTGCTGTCCGGGCTCGGCCCCGCGCCTCTGAGGGCGGGCGACGAACTTCCCGTCGGCCGCGAGCACGGGCCGATGCCAGGTGTCGACCTCGCCCCCGTGGCTGATCCAGCGGCGGGCGAGGTCGCAGTACGGGTGACTCCTGGGCCGCGCGAGGACTGGTTCGCGCCGGGCGCGTTGATCGGCCGGACCTACACCGTCAGCAGCAACAGCAACCGCATCGGCGTACGGCTCGAAGGCGCTCCGCTGGAACGCGTCCGCCAAGGCGAACTTCCCAGCGAGGGGATGGCGCTGGGCGCGCTGCAGATTCCCCCGTCAGGACTGCCGGTGCTCTTCCTCGCAGACCATCCGGTCACCGGCGGCTACCCCGTCATCGCCTACGTAGCCGCCGCCGACCTTCCCGCTTGCGCCCAGCTCCGCCCGGGTCAGTCCCTCCGCTTCACCAGCTAGAGAACGAATCCGGTCGGGAACGGATCGCTCGGGTCGAGCAGGTACTGCCCCATCCCGGTGATCCACGCGCGCCCGGTGACAGTCGGTACGACGCCCGCCCGGTCACCGACCGTCGTCTCCGCCAGCAGCCGGCCGGTGAAGCGCGTGCCGATGAACGACTCGTTGACGAAGCCCTCGCCGAGCCCGAGCTCACCGCGAGCATGCAGCTGCGCCATCCGGGCACACGTACCGGTCCCGCACGGCGAGCGGTCGAACCATCCCGGGTGGATCGCCATCGCGTTGCGGGAGTGCGCCCCGTCGTGGCCGGGCGCGGTGAACTGGACATGCTTGCACTCGTTGATCGACGAATCGAGCGGATGCACCGGCCGGTCCGTCGCGTTGATCGCGTCCATGATGTCCAGCCCGGCGCGCAAAATCCGGTCCTTCTCGGACCGGTCGAACGCGATGCCGAGCTGCGCCAGCGGCAGGATCGCGTAGAAGTTCCCGCCGTACGCGAGGTCGTAGGTGACCTCGCCCAGCCCGTCGACCTTGACCGTCGCATCCAGCGCGTGCGAGTACGCCGATACGTTCTGGATCGTCACGTGCTCGGCGCGACCGTTGCTGACGGCAACATCCGCGACGACCAGGCCGGCCGGAGTGTCCAGCCGGACCTGGGTGAGCGGCTCGGTCACCTTCACCATGCCCGACTCGACCAGCACGGTGGCGACGCCGATCGTCCCGTGCCCGCACATCGGCAGGCAGCCGGAGACCTCGATGAAGAGCACTCCCCAGTCGGCGTCCGGCCGGGTCGGCGGTTGCAGGATCGCGCCGCTCATCGCCGAGTGACCCCGCGGCTCGTTCATCAGGAACAGCCGCACGTCGTCGTCGTGTTCGAGGAAGTGCAGCCGTCGCTCGGCCATCGTCGCACCCGGGATCACGCCGACGCCGCCGGTGATCACCCGGGTCGGCATCCCCTCGGTGTGCGAGTCGATCGCGCTCAGGGTCCGGACCGATCTCATGCCAGCGACTCCACGGCCTTCTTCATGTCCTGCTCCAGCTGGGCGAGGTGCTCGGGCACGAGCGGTCCACGCGGCGGGCGGCAGGGGCCGCCGTACCGGCCGACGTAGTCCATGCCGTACTTGATCGCCTGCACGAACTCGACCCGCGAATCCCAGCGGAACGCGGCGACGAGCGGCTCGTACAGTGCACGCGCCTCGGCGACCTTGCCGGCCAGCGCGAGGTCGTAGAGCCGGACGGACTCGGCCGGGAAGACGTTCGGGAAGCCGGCGAACCAGCCGGTCGCCCCCATCAGCAGCGCCTCCAGCGTCAGGTCGTCGGCACCGGCCACGACGGTCAGGCTCGGCGCCAGCTCACGGATCTCCAGGATCCGCCGGACGTCACCGGTGAACTCCTTCACCGCGACGATGTTGTCGATCTGCGCGATCTCGGCCAGCAGTTCGGGGGTCAGGTCGACCTTGGTGTCGTGCGGGTTGTTGTAGACCATCACCGGCAAACCGGCCTTGGCGACCTCGGTGTAGTGATGGATCACCTCACCCCGGTTCGCCCGGTACATGGTCGGCGGCAGGCACAGTACGCCGTCCGCCCCGTCCTCCGCCGCCTGCTCCGCCCACGCCCGAGCCTGGTGCGCCCCCGCTCCGTGCACCCCGACGACCACGATCCCGTCGTTCCCCACCGCCTCGATCGCCGTCCGCGCGACCTGCCGCCGCTCCTCGTCGGTCAGCGAGGAGTACTCCCCCAGCGAACCGTTGGGTCCTACCCCACGACAGCCGTTCTCGACCAGCCACCGGCAGTGCTCGGCGTACCTGTCGTAGTCGGGCCGCAACCCCGCCGGTGCCGCCGCGTCCTCGGCGTACGGCAAAGCGGTGGCCACGATCACACCATCAAGCTTCTCGCTCACAAATCCTCCAGAATCTCCGCGCCGGCCAAATCACTCATCCGCACGGGCTGCGTCACCGGCCGCCCGTACTCCTCCCGCACGCCGCTGATCGCAGCCACGTTCCGTCCACAAACCCTGCCCTGACACAACCCCAGCCCCACCCGCGAACTGAGCTTCAAACTCCGGGCCCCACCAACCTCCCGAGCCCGCACGGCCTCGTCGACATCCCCCCGGCTCACTTCCTCACACCGGCACACCAACGTGTCCTCGGCACTCCACTTCAGCCACCCGTCCCGCACCGGATACGCCGCGGCCAGCGCCGCGGCGAATCGCTTGCCTTGAGCAACTGCACGGCGGTCCGCGCTACTGGCCGCCGGAGGTGACGAGGCCGCGACTGCTGCTGCCGCGCCAGCTACTCGGCCTTCGGCTGCAGCCAACGCAGCTCCGCCGATGCCGGTCAGTTCGCCTGCCGCCCAGACACCAGGGCTGGTGGTCTGCTGGTTCTCGTCGACCAGTACGGCGCGCCCGCCGTCCGGCGCCTCGGTCAGTTGGCAGCGGGTGGAGACGGCGAGCTCGAGGTTGGGAGTGAAGCCGAAGCCGAGACAGACAGCGTCGACCTCCAGCCGTTTCTCCGTGCCGGGGATCGGATTCCAGTCGCGGTCCAGGCGGGCGGTGGTGACTGCTTCCACCCGGTCCTCGCCATGGGCGGCGATTACCGTACGCCCATGAAACAAGGGAATACGGTGGCGAGCAAGCAGAGCCGCGTACCCAGCACCTTCCGAAACCTTCGTCGCAGCTGCCAGCGGATCCGAGAGCCACCCCTTGGCAACGGTCATCGGATGGTTGGCTTCGAGCAGTGCGACTACCTCAGCGCCGACGCCGACCAGAGACTCGGCCACAGGCAACAAGAACGGCCCAGTACCGGCGACCACCACACGGCGTCCGACCGCGATTCGCTGCCCCTTCGCCAACGCCTGCGCGGCTCCCGCCGTGTAAACACCCGGCAACTCCCACCCAGGGAACGGCAACACCCGGTCATAAGCACCCGTCGCGAGCACCAGCGCCGACGTCTCAACCGCCCATACCTCGCGTCCGGCGGAGTCAGCCGCTCCCCGCTGCAACCACAACCTGGTACGCCGTACGCCCCGTTCGACCGCCCACACGCTCGTCTCGGTCAACTGCGTGATCTCCGGGTCACCAGCGATCCGATCGCGCAACCGCGCGAACGCCGTCCACCCGTGCTGCAACTTCTCCGGCCGCCCAGCCCGGAACTCCGCCGGCAACTGCCGATTGAACTGTCCCCCGGCCCCCGCGCCGGCATCGATCAGCAGCACCGAACTCCCCGCGTCGGCCGCAGCAACCGCAGCACTCATCCCCGCGGGGCCAGCCCCCACCACCACGACCGCCGCCACCTGTACGCCGCGAGCACCCACCTCGCCGCCCGTCGCCATCTCGCGGTCCATCCCGACAGCACCGGAAATCCCCGGCAACTCAGTCCCTCGCTGCGTCCGGACCTCGTCCCCGGCTCGCACCACCCGCTGACAAGCCCGCACATCCGGCGAGCCGTTCACGACGACCAAACAGTCGAAGCAGGCCCCGATCCCGCAGAAGACCCCACGGCCTCGGCCACCGTTTCGGGTGGTCCGCCACGAGTCGCGTCCGTCGGCCATCAAGGCGGCAGCAACGGTCTGACCCGGCAAAGCCTTCAGCGGTCGACCATCGACAGTCACCACGATCGGCTCGCTCGCTCGCACCTCGGCCGGATCGCCTTCGGCGGGACGCAGATACGGGCTCATGAAACCCCCAGCAGACCCGGTCGATCGACCCGGAACGCCGCGGCATCGACATGCGGCTCCAGCCCGAGGTACAGCTCCGTCAGCAACCGCCCGGTCGACGCGGCCAGCCCGATCCCGGCGCCCTCGTGCCCGGTCGCGTGCCACAAACCCTCGACCCGCGGATCGGCACCGATCACCGGCAGATGATCCGGCGCGTAAGGCCGGAAGCCCCCGTAGGCCCGCATCACCGGCACCTCACCAAGGAACGGGAACAGCCCGACGGCCTTCCGCGCCAGTTCCCGCAGCACCTTCACCCGGACCGAATCGTCGAACCCGATCCGCTCCCTGCTGGACCCGATCAGCACCGTCCCGCCCCGGGTCGACTCGACCACCGTCGACGTCTGCAGCTCCGCGTCGCCACTGCCGACCGCGCCGACATAGTCAGCGTCGTACACCTTGTGCCGCACGCACTCCGGCAACGGCGCGGTCACCAGGATCATCCCCCGGCGCGGCAGGATCCGGATCGGCCCACCAGCCATCGCGCTGAAGTCACCTGCCCACGGCCCGCACGCGTTGACCACCGCGCCACAGGCGACGACGCCCGCAGCCGTCTCGACACCGGTCACGCGCCCACCGGAACGGCGTACGGCCAGGGCGCCGGATCCGCCGCGGACCTCACCACCACGAGCCCGTACTGCGGCCAGCAACGCCGTGGCCGCGAGAACCGGCTGGAGCTGAGCATCCTCCGGGTAGTAGACGCCGACAGTCACAGCGGGAGTCAGCAGAGGCTCCAACTCGAACGCCTCCGCAGGCTTGATCACCCGGGCATCGACGCCCGCACCACGCTGTGCCGCGGCAAAGTCCTCCAGCGGCTCCGGATCGCCGGTCGCGACCACCAGGCCGCCCTTCGGCTCCCACTCGACATCCGCCACTCGCTCCGGCAGCCGCTCCAGTACTGCGCGCCACTCCGCCCGGGACGCGATCGCCAGCTCGAGCTCCGGCCCGGGCTCCTTGTCGGAGACCAGGACATTGCCCTCGCCGGCCGCCGTCGTCCCGCCCGCGGGAGAGCCACGATCCAGGACAAGCACCCGCACGCCGGCCGTCGACAAGGCTTCGGCGCAGGCGGCACCGACGATGCCCGCCCCGACCACCACCACATCGACCTCAGTCATCCGACCCTCCACCCGACCGTTCAGTAAAATGAACGATTCGAGCGTACGTCCGTCGGCCGCCCAGGTCAACGGGCACCCATCAGCTCAGGTGCAGGCTCTCCAGCGACGCCGGCTGTCCGTCCGGCGGATACTCCAACAGCAACACCGACCGGACCAGTCCGTCGAGCGCCTCGTACTCGTGCGCCGCGTGTGCCCGGAACGCCAGATAGTCGCCCGCCTCCAGCTCGAACTGCTGCCCGTGGGCCGAGATCCGCAACCGCCCGGTCAGTACGACGTGATGCTCCGTCCCCGGATGCCCGGCGGAATGCTGCACCGCCCCGGCCCGGATCTGCTGGTCGTAGACCTCCAGCAGCGACCCTGGATGCTCCAGTCGCCGCAACATCCGCAGGTCGACCGCGTCCCCGGTCAGCACGTCGACGTCCGAGGACCGCACGTGCACCAGGTCCGAGGCCGGTGGCTCGTTCAGCAAGGACGAGACGGGAACCGCCAAAGCGTTCGACAGACTGAACACCGTCTCGATCGTCGGATTACCCGCTCCCGACTCCAGCTGGGACAACGTGCCCTTGGCGATCCCCGACCGCCGCGCCAGCTCGGACAGCGAGATGCCCTGTTCGTCCCGCCGCGCCCGCAGGTTGGCTCCCAGCACCCGTCCGGCGCCCTGCCCCGCTCCTTGTCCAGCCACAGCCGGGAGCATGCCACACCGTCACGGGATGACGCGCTCGCGCCGAAGGGTCTCGAAGATTCCCAGGAACATCGCCTCGGTGTCGACGTACTCGTGGAAACCGGCCCGGCGGGCCTTCGACCCGTCGGCGAAGAAGTCGTAGTCCCAGCCGAAGACGAAATCCGCGAACGGCCAGGACGAGACCTCGGCGTACGGCGTACCGGCGAGGCCGTGGGTTGCCTGCAGCTGCTTCCACAGCGGCTCCTTGTCGGCCATCACCGTCTGCAGGGAGAGCTGCAACGGCGGCGCCACCTCCAGCCCGAACCAGCGGGCGAGCTTCGGCCACAGCTCGTTCCACCGGAACAGATCTCCGTTGGTGATGTTGAACGCCTGGTTCGCCGCGGCCGGCGCGGTCGCCGCCCAGACGGTTGCCTTGGCCAACAACCCGGCATCGGTCAGCTCCAGCAGGCTGTCGTAGGCGCCGAGCTTGCCGGGGAACCGCAACGGCACGCCCAGTTCCTTCGAGATCGACGCGTAGACGGCGATTCCGACCGCCAGGTTCATCGGGTTGCCCAAAGCGGCGCCACCGACGACGGAGGGCCGCATCGCCGACCAGTCCCAGTCCGCGCCGGCCGCCCGCTGCTCGAGAAAGCGTTGCTGATCGACGTTGAACTCCGGCGGCAGGTGCGGCGGATCATCCTCCCTGGCCGGCGTCTTGAACGGACCGAGGTGCGCGCCGTACACCTTGTAGCCCTGCATCAGGCTGACGTGCCGCAGGCCGCGAGCGACCGGCTCGATCGCGTCGACGACGTTGACCAGCATGGCCAGGTTGGGCGGGACCAGCTCGGCCCAGGTCGGCCGGTCCTGATAGGCGGCGTAGAAGACGTGCGTCACCTCCGTCAGGCCGGACAGCTCGGCGCGGGTGTCGTCCGGATCGAGAAGATCCACCGCCAGCTGCCGTACGCCGGGCGCGTCGGCCCCGCCTCGCCGGGACAGCCCGACGACCTCCCAGTCCGGCAGCGAGTCCAGGTGCTCGACCAGCTTCGATCCGATCACTCCGCGGGCGCCCACTACAAGCGCGGTTTTCCCCAGGTTCATATCCCCAGCCTGTGGCTAACCCTGTGGATAAGTCCAAGGCATAGTGATCACCGATCCCATAAGCTCTGTTCATGGCGACGCTGCGGCAGCTCGAATATCTGGTCACCGTCGTCGACCTGGGCTCGTTCACCAGGGCGGCCGAGCTGCTGCACGTCACCCAGCCGGCGCTGTCGCACCAGATCCGTGCGCTCGAGCGGTCCACCGGCAGCCCGCTGCTGGAGCGGCTTCCGCGCGCGGTGCGGCTCACTCCGACCGGCCGCGCGATGCTCCCGCACGCCCGCGCCGCGCTGGCCGACGCCGAGCGGGCGCGCTGCGCGGCCCGCCAGACCGCTGGGCTGGAGTCCGGCGAGCTGCAGATCGCGACGCTCTACTCGATCAGCCTCGGCATCCTGCCGATCGCGCTCAAAGCCTGGCGGCGGACCTGTCCGGACGTCGCCATCCGCCTCTTCGAGCACCGGCACACCGATGAGCTGGCCAAGGCGATGAGCGCCGGCCAGGCGGATCTCGCCGTCGGCCCGGCGCCACCGAGCTGGCCGGGGCGGACCCAGGTGCTGGGCAAGGAGGAGCTCGTTGTGGTCGTCGCCGCCGACGACCCGGTCGCGCGCCGGAAGTCCGTCAAGCTGAAGGATCTGGCCGACCGTGCCTGGGTGCACTACACCCCGGGCCACGGCCTGGCCGACGTGCTGAACCAGGCCTGCGCGAAAGCCGGTTTCGAGCCGCGCGCGGCCGTCCACATCGAGCAGACCGCCGCGGCCCCGGCCCTCGCGGCAGCCGGCCTCGGCCCGGCCCTGGTCCCGGCCAACATCCTCCCGCCGGGCTTCGACGGGCACGTACTGCGCACCGAACCGCCCACCCGCCGCACCCTCACCGCCTACACCCGCGGTGCGCCGGACCCACTCGCGGCGGCGTTCATCGAGGTTCTGACCAGCGTCTGGCCGTGACTACCGCCGCGGCCCGATGCAGGTACCCATCAGCAGACCGGTCTCGCACCGCGCCGGTAGCTGAAGGTGTGCTGAAGCCGCGCGTCCGGAGTACGGCTGAGCCGTCCGGCGGTGGCACGATGGGTGGATGATGGCGAAGGTCCTCGTGGTCGAGGACGCGGAGGCGATCCGGACCGCTGTCGGGATCGCGCTGCAGGAGTCCGGCTGCGAGGTGCTGACCCGCGCCGACGGCGACACCCTCGAACGCGATCTTGCTGCCTTCCGGCCCGACCTCGTGCTGCTCGACGTGATGCTGCCCGGCCGGGACGGCTTCGCCCTGCTGGAGGTGGTCCGTCAGGTCTCGAACGCGGGGATCGTCCTGCTCACTGCCCGCGACGCCGTCGAGGACCGGCTGCACGGACTGCGGACCGGCGCCGACGACTACGTGGTCAAGCCGTTCGTGCTGGCCGAGCTGATCGCCCGGATCGAGGCCGTACTGCGCCGGATGGGCCGGCTGCGGACCGTCCTGGAGCTCGCCGACCTGGTGGTCGACGTGGAGGCCGGCTCGGCCAGTCGCGCCGGGCGCCCGCTCGATCTGACGGCGACCGAGCTGAAGCTGCTGACGTTCCTGGCCGGCCGCCGGGACAAGGTCGTCGGCAAGACGCAACTGCTGGCCGCGGTCTGGGGGTACGACGACTACGCCGCGAACCTGGTCGAGGTCCACGTCAGCGCCCTGCGCCGCAAACTCGGCGCACCTCCCCTGCTGCACACCATCCGCGGCGCGGGCTACATCCTCCGGGAAGCGGCCCGGGAGTGAACACCGTCTCGCTACGCCGGCGGGTCACGATCACCGCACTGCTGGTGCTGCTGATCGTCCTGCCCGTCACAGGTCTCGCGGTCAAGGCGATCTTCGACGCCCAGGCCGAGCGCAATTTGAGCACGCTGCTGACCGGCCGCGCGCAACTCGCCCAGCAACTGGCCCGGCAGAACGTTGCCCCCAACAACCTCGTCCGCCGGATCGACGCCGACGGCGTCCGGGTCACCCTGGTGCTGCGCACCGGCCAGCAGTTCGGTGCCCCGGCCCTCGAACCCACCGGCGAACTTCGCCAGGTGCGGACCACCCTGGCCGCGGGCCAGCGCACCCGGGGCGCCACGCTGCTCCTCTCCGCCGACACCTCGCTGCTGGACGGCGCGAGCCGAACCCTGCAACGCGTGCTGTTCATCGCCGGCGCGGCCGCTCTTCTCATCACGGGCGTCGCGCTGGTCCTGGGCATGCGGCTCGCGCTGGCGCCGCTCGACACGATGACCTCGCTGGCCCGCTCGATCGCCGCCGGCCGCCGCGGTGGCCGCCTGCAGCCAACGCGCCGCGACACCGAACTCGGCCGCACAGCCGCCGCCTTCGACGAGATGCTCGACTCCCTGGAAGGCGCCGAACGGACGGCCCGCGGCGCGGAGCAGCACCTTCGCCAGTTCGTCGCCGACGCCGCCCACGAACTCCGTACGCCGGTCACCGGACTGCAGACCGCCGCCGAGACCCTGCTCCAGCTCGGCCCCGACGCTCCGGCCGAACGCCGCGACGAACTCGAACTGCTGCTGGTCCGCGAGTCCCGCCGGGCCGGCAGCCTGGTCGCCGACCTGCTCGAACTCGCCCGGATCGACGCCGGGCTGGTCCTGCGGCGCGAGCCCGTCCTGCTCAAGCATCTCGCCCGGACGCAGGCCGGCCGGCTGCGGCTGCTCGCCCCGGGCCTCACGATCGAGATCATCGGCGCGGACGTCCAACTGGACGCCGACCGCGACCGGCTCACCCAGATTCTCGCCAACCTGCTCGACAACGCCCGCCACGCCACCGGGGACAGCGGTCGGATCGATGTCCTGATCGGTAGCAGCGCCGGGCAGGTACAGGTCGTCGTCCAGGACGACGGGCCCGGCGTACCGGTGGAGGATCGGGAACGGATCTTCCAGCGACTCGTGCACGGTGAGCGCAGCCGCGGCTCGGGTCTCGGTCTGCCGATCGCCCGCGGTTTCGCCCGGGCCCACGGTGGCGACCTGATCGCGACCGACCGTCCTGACGGCAAGCCGGGCGCGGCGTTCCTGCTGACTCTCAAACCCTGAGCAGACCATCGACCGTGCCGCTGTGGCCGTCCAGGATCCGCTCGCCGTCCGCGCCCAGTACGTCGCGCAGTACCGTGCCGTAGACGTCGCGGAAATCGGTCGTCGCCACCAGATCGCCGCTCGCCAGGTCGGTCAGACTGGGCTGCGCGCCGAAGAAGCCGCCCCGGACCTGCTCGCCCAGCACGAACAGCGGCCCGGCAGTTCCGTGGTCGGTGCCGTCACTCCCGTTCGCGTGCACCCGGCGCCCGAACTCGGAGTACACCAGGACCACCACCTGCCGACCGCGATCGCTCTTCCGCATCCTGCGGACGAAGGGTGTCAGCGCACCGTCCAGCTCACTCATCAACCGCTGCTGTGTACCCCGCTCGTCCGCGTGGGTGTCGAAGCCGCCCAGCGACACGGAGTACGCACGGGTCGGCACTCCCGCCTCGACCAGTCCGGCCACCAGGTCCAGCTGAGCGCCGAGCTGCGATCCGCCACCGGCCGAAGCGCCCTTGGTCCGCTGCTCGTCCTCGTCGTCCTCCCGCTCGGCCTGATCGTGAACAGCGCCACCGAGTACTCGTAACGCGTTCTGCAGATCCCCCAGCGATTTCGCGGCGGCCGCCTGCCAGGGCGCCTCGCCGGGGCTCGGGTTGCCCAGCGCAGCGAACGCAGTACCGACCTTGCCCGACGGGAGCTTGAGACCTCGAACGGGGAGCGACGCTGCCGCCGTCGTCGCCCCTGCCAGCAACGGCGGCAGTGTGGGCTCGACCGACACCGCGTTCAAGGGATCGGCACCGGCCAGATCGAGCCAGCGCCCGAGCCAGCCCGTCGGAACGGGCGACTTCGGCGCCGCCGTCTGCCAGATCGCCATCGACCGGAAGTGACTGCGATCCGGCTGCGGATACCCGACCCCGCGAACGATCGCGAGCGCCTTCTCGTCCCACAGACCCTTGAGTCCCTTCAGCCCTGGATTGAGCCCCAGCCCGTCTCCCAGCTCCAGCACCTCGTCCGGCTGGTAGGCAAGCTCCGGCCGCGCCTTCTGGTACGCCGGATCGCCGGCCGGTACGACGGTGTTGAGTCCGTCGTTGCCGCCGTACAAGGTGACGACCACCAACACCGAATCCTCGCTCTGCAAGGGATTCTCGACCGCGGCGGTCATCAGGTCGGACCAGTTCACCTGGGTCGCGCCCACCGCGAGTGCACCCGCGGCGGTGACTCCGCTCATGGTCAGGAACCGGCGTCGGGTCAGGTTGTCCATGATTCTCCTCAACTGCTCACGACGTACTCGGGCGCGCAGGCCGCGACCGCGACCAGCTGCGCGGGATCGGTCAGTCCGGCCAGCGCGTTCCGCGTCCTGTCCGTCCACGCGTCCACCCCCAGCAGCATCCGTACTCCGTCGACGCGCGCGCTGCTCTTCGCGAGCTGCCCGAGCTCCGGTCGCCCGGCTCGCGGACCGCTCTCAGCTGCTTGCCTGGCCAGCAGTTGCGCGAGTTGCAGTCGCGCTACCGCAGCCGACGTGGTCAGCCAGCTACCACCCGCCGGCCAACCTCCGACACTCGGCGGCCGGAGCGGCACCTGCCCCATCCCCCGCAACCCGGCGAGCACTTTCAGCCTCGTCTTGTCGTCGAGCGTCCCCGGCCGGATCCCGAGGGCACGCATCACCCCGACCGCCCATTCCACCGGCTGCTTGACCAACGCCGAGGCGCTGTCCCGGAAGGCCGGCTCGGCAATGATTGCCTTCAGCACCGACTCGATATCACGCTGGTTGCCGTAGGCATCGAGCAGTCGCCGGAGCGTCGCCGCACCGGGCGGCGCCGGCGAGACCAGCCGGAACCACAGCCGCCCCACGACGAACGCCGCACACTCCGGCTCGGCCAGCGCCAGGTCGGCGAACCCCTTGGCATCGAAGTCCCCGGTCTTGCCGAACACGGTCTTCGGCTCGGCGTCGTAGCGCTTCGGCACGAACACCGGCCGCACCGAAGTACGCCGTACCGTCCAGCCGGTGAGCGCCCGCGCGCCCTCGAAGACGTCGACCTCCTGGTAGTGCCCGATCCCCAGCGTGAACAGCTCCAGGAACTCCCGCGCCAGATTCTCGTTGGGCGAGCCCAAGCGGTTGTCGTCGCCGTCGAGCCACCGGATCATCGCCGCGTCCACGATCATCGCCCGCGCCAACTCACCGAAGTCACCTCGGGCCCGGGCCCGGAAGACCTGGTTCTGCGCCAGCATCAGCGGCGCACTCCGTACCTTCTGGTTGCTGGTCGCGAAATGCCCGTGCCAGAACCAGGCCAACCGCTCGGTCGCCTTCTCGGAGACCACCATCCGGTCCAGCCACCAAGCCGAGACCCGCGACTCCTGCTCGGCCCGCAGTCTGTTCGCGGCCTTCTTGGCTTCTTTGTCGCCCTTCTGCATCACCCCCGGCGCGGTCAGCGCGGGCGGCGGCGTAGCCCCCGGATCGGCCGCCGCGCTGAACACCCGCGCCACAACCTGATCGAACCCCGCCGCTGGCGCACCCGCCTTGCCCCCGAATCCAAGGCGTTCCTGCAACCGCCGTACGGCAGCTTGCTCACTGATCTCACCCATAGAACGATCCTGACCGGCGGACTACCCGCCGGACCAGGATCGAGCCGGGTTCTTCAGCGAACCCACAGGCTCCAGATCAGTTCTTGACGACGGCCGCGGCCAGGTTGCCGAGAGAGTCTTCGAGCTGGCTCTGCTGGACCAGCGGGAAGGTCACCTTCTGGAGGATCTCGCGGTCGGTCACCTTCGACCAGTCGTAGGTCAGGGTGACGTCGGTGTCGCCGGAATCGAGGGCCTTGAGCTCCCAGATCCACTGCCAGCCGGCCGGCTCGCTGCCCGCGGGTGCGGTCTGCCAGGCGACCAGGTGGTTCGGGTCGTAGCCGACGACGGTGTTGTCGGTCTGGTAGTCGCCGCTCATGTGGTCACCGGTCATGTTCATCCGGAACACCTGGCCGGTGGCGGTGATCCGGTCGGTCTTCTCGTCACTGACCACGAACCCGGAGCCGTCCAGCTCAGCGTGCCGTTCAGGGTTGGTGAGGACGTCGAACAGATCCTTCGTCGAGGCGTTGATCGTGCGGCTGACAGTGATGGACCCGTTGTCACTCATGACAGGTCGGTGCCCCCAACCGGCCGATCGCAACCCCAGGGTCAGGTTTTCGCCGGGAGGGCGAGCTGTGCGAGGGCGTCGACCAGCGGCGCCAGCTCCGGGAACTCGGCAGCGTTGCGCAGCGCGCCGGTCAGTACTTCGTCGTGCGTCGGCTCGGCTTCGGCGAGGAGAGCGCGGCCGGCCTCGGTGACCTCGGTGTAGATACCCCGGCGGTCGGTCGGGCACAGGTAGCGCTCCAGCAGCTTGCGGTCCTCGAGCCGGTTCACCAGGCGGGTGGTGGCCGACTGACTGAGCACGACCGCGTTCGAGAGCTGATTCATCCGCAGGTGGTGCTCGTCCTGCCGGGCCAGCACGTCGAGCACGGAGTACTCGCTGACCGACAGCCCGTGCTGCTTCTGCAGCGCACGCTCCAGCTCGTCCTCGATCCGGGCATGCAGAGCGGCCAGGGTCCGCCAGCCCTGCGCGCGCGCCTCAGCAGCGTCATCCGGTAGTCCCACAGCTCCTCCTTCACCGCACCATTCAGACCTCACTTGAACTTTACCGTTGCATGAGGCAGCATGAGGCTCATGCAATAGTCCGCGTGTGCAACTATCGCGGACGCCGGTAACAGTCACAAGACTACATTCAAGGAGAAATCACCATGCCTGCCGCCTTATGGGCACTGGCCATCGGTGCCTTCGGGATCGGTACCACCGAGTTCGTCATCATGGGACTGCTGCCCGAGGTCGCCACCGACTTCGGCGTCAGCATCCCGTCGGCCGGTCTGCTGATCTCCGGCTACGCCCTGGGCGTCGTGGTCGGCGCGCCGCTGCTGACCGCGATCGGCGCCAGGATCTCCCGCAAGACGGTGCTGATCGCGCTGATGGGCGTGTTCGTCGCCGGCAACCTGATCTCCGCGCTGGCGCCGTCGTACGGCGTACTGATGACCGGCCGGATCGTCGCCGCCCTCGCCCACGGCGCCTTCTTCGGTGTCGGCTCCGTGGTCGCCGCGTCGCTGGTACCGAAGGCGAAGCAGGCCAGCGCGATCGCGCTGATGTTCACCGGACTCACCGTCGCGAACGTCTTCGGCGTACCGGGTGGTACCGCGCTCGGCCAGCAGTTCGGCTGGCGATCGACCTTCTGGGCGGTCACCGCGCTGGGCGTGATCGGACTGCTCGGCATCCTGTTGCTGCTCCCCCGGCAGAGTGTCAGCGAAGGACCAGGGCTGCGCAGCGAACTGGCGGTCTTCCGCAACCTGCAGGTCTGGCTCGCGCTGGCGATGACCGCGCTCGGCTTCGCCGGGGTGTTCGCGTCCTTCACCTACATCGCGCCGATGATGACCGAGGTGGCGGGCTTCTCGTC
Source organism: Kribbella sp. CA-293567 (assembly GCF_027627575.1). Classification (NCBI taxonomy): domain Bacteria; kingdom Bacillati; phylum Actinomycetota; class Actinomycetes; order Propionibacteriales; family Kribbellaceae; genus Kribbella; species Kribbella sp. CA-293567. The sequence goes on along the minus strand of NZ_CP114065.1, from coordinate 864,374 downwards.
CGGTGCCGTCACCTGGCTGCTCGTGCTGTTCGGCGGCGGCCTGGTGGTCGGCAACCTGCTCGGCGGCAAGGCGGCGGACCGCTCGCTGATGCCCAGCCTGTACGTGATCCTCGCGCTGCTGGCCGTCGTACTGGCGGCCTTCGTCTTCACCGCCCACGGGCGAGTGCCTGCGGCGATAACGATCGCGCTGTTCGGCGCCGCCGGCTTCGCGACCGTGGCACCGCTGCAGAAGCGGGTGATGGACAAGGCGGGCGGCGCTCCGGCGCTCGCTTCGGCTGCCAACATCGCCGCTTTCAACCTCGGCAATGCGGTCGGCGCCTACCTCGGCGGGCTCACGATCGAGCATGGCCTCGGGTACACGGCCCCCAACTGGGTCGGCGCCGCGCTGGCCACGGCCGGCCTCGCCGTCGCGCTCACCTCCGGTCTGCTGGATCGCCGCCGGCGGACCACCTCGACTCCTGAACCTGTCCTCACCACTGTCTAAGGAACTGAACTGATGATCCCCACCCTGAAACTCAACAACGGCGTCGAGATGCCCCAACTCGGCTTCGGCGTCTTCCAGGTGCCGGACGCGGAGACCACCGCGGCCGTCACTACTGCCCTCGATGCCGGCTACCGCAGCATCGACACGGCGGCGGCGTACCAGAACGAGGCCGGCGTCGGGAAGGCACTCGCCTCCTCCGGTCTGGCCCGCGAAGAGCTCTTCGTCACCACCAAGCTGTGGAACGCCGACCAGGGCTACCAGGAGACGCTCGCCGCCTTCGAACGCAGCCGCGGCCTGCTGGGACTGGACTTCCTCGACCTGTACCTGATCCACTGGCCGGCCCCCGAGCTCGGCAAGTACGCCGACAGCTGGCGTGCCCTCGAGAAGCTGTACGCCGACGGCGCCGTCCGCGCGATCGGCGTCTCCAACTTCCAGCCGGCCCACCTTCAGCACCTGGCGTCGGTCTCGCCGGTCGTCCCGGCCGTGAACCAGATCGAGCTGCACCCGTACCTGCAGCAGGACGCGGTACGGGCCTATGGCAACGAGCACGGGATCGCCACCGAGGCGTGGAGCCCGCTGGCCAAGGGCGGCTCGCTGTTGTCGGAGGCCCCGATCACCGAACTGGCCGCGAAGTACGACCGGACACCGGCCCAGATCGTCCTGCGCTGGCACCTGCAGCTCGGCAACGTCGTGATCCCCAAGTCGGTCACCCCGGCCCGGGTCCGGGAGAACTTCGCGGTCTTCGACTTCGAGCTCACCGCCGCCGACCTGGACGCGGTGTCGGGTCTGGAGCGCGGCGAGCGGACCGGACCGGATCCGGACACCTTCAACGCCGTCTGAGGGTGCGGGCCGGCAAGTCGCGGGAAAACCTGCTGGCCGGCCGGCCCGTCGCCACGACACCGGATTTTCGGCGTCGTGGCGCGGGTTTTGCCGCGTCGGATCAGCAGGCCGAAGCACCCCGCCCGCTGGCACGGGACTGCGGACGTCACCGATGTGCCCAACCGATCGCTTGCGCTACGCAGTGTGAACGCCTAACTCTTCTCTGCATACGGCCGCCCCGCCCATGGTGGCCCGACAGAACCTTGGAGCGTGAGGCATGTCAGGAAAGTTCAAGTTCCGCGCAGTGCTCGCCGCCGGTGTGGTCGCCCTCGCGTCGGCCGGTGCGATCGGCACCGCCGAGGCCCGGACGCCCCCGCCCGGCGCCAACATCGTCGGCGGCACCACCGCCAGCACCGCGCAGGTCCCGTGGATGATCGCGCTGAACAACAGCAACTCGTCGTCCCCGGTCGACCAGTACTGCGGCGCCACGCTGGTCAAGGCGAACAAGATCGTCACCGCCGCGCACTGCCTCAACCAGCCGCGGAGTACCTACACGGCGATCCAGGGCCGCGACAACCTGAACTCGAGCACCGGCGGCAGGACCTCGAAGATCGCCAAGATCTGGAAGGACCCGCTGTACGGCCAGGTGCCCGGCCACGACGTCGCCGTGCTGACCCTGACCACGCCGTTCACCGGCGTACCGACCCTGCCGCTGGAGACCAGCCGCGCCGCGGACGCCGTCGGCGCCCAGCCGACCGTCTACGGTTACGGCAACACCGAGGGCACCGGCCCGGCGAACCGCCTGCAGAAGGTGCTCACCCCGGTCCTCGGTGACGCCTACTGCGGCAACGTCTACGCCAGCTACGACTATGTCGCGAACGGCGAGATCTGCGCCGGCTACAAGGCCGGCGGCAAGGACTCCTGCCAGGGCGACTCCGGCGGCCCGCTGGTCCTGAACGGCCGGCTCTTCGGTGTCGTCTCCTGGGGTATCGGCTGCGCCGACGCCGGCAACCCGGGCGTCTACGCCGAGGTCGCGTCCTACGCCTCCGCGCTGCAGACGCAGATCAACAACTAGCTCCACCGTTTCCGCGAAGGGCCGGTCCCACGGGGACCGGCCCTTCGTTCTGCCGATGGTAAAACGGCGTGTTGTTATCTGAGACGCCGTTTCAGTTAAGATCCGGACTATGGCACGCGAGGCGGATGCGAAGACAGTGCTCGGTTCGGTGTGGCTGCGGGCCGATCCGGACGAGACCCGGGCACCGCTGAGCCGGGAGGACATCGTCCGGGCGGCGATCGAGATGCTCAGCCGCGACGGGCTGGAGAAACTGTCGATGCGCAGGCTGGCTGCCGAGCTCGGGACAGCGGCGACCTCGGCGCTGTACTGGCGAGTGGCCAACAAGGACGATCTGCTCGAGCTGGCGGTCGACACCGTGCTCGCCGAGGCGCTGGTTCCGGCCGAAGAGGGCGACTGGCGAGATCGGTTGACGGTGCTGGCGCACGCTGCGTACGGCGTACTGGCCGAGCATCCGTGGGCGGCGCAGTTGATGGCGAGCCACGCCGGGCTCGGGCCGAACTACCAGGCGTACGCCGAGCGGATGCTGGCCATCCTCAAGTCGGCCGGCTTCAAGGGCATCTACCTGGACGCCGCCGTCTCGGCGGTCTTCCACTACGTCGTCGGAGCCGCGGTGACGGATGCCGCGTGGACCGCGACCGTCCGCAGGAGCCGTCTGACAGAAGCCGAGTGGGCATCGGCCGCGGGCGACCAACTGGGAATCGGCGCCGGCACCCTGGCCGCCTACCTCAGCCGGGACGACTCGGCCGGCCCGGAAGCACGCTTCCGAACCGGTCTCCGAGCCATCCTGATCGGGTTGCGCCCGCGACAGCTGATTTAGAGGTCCGCTAGCGCCGAGGCCGGTGACTCGAAGGCGTCAGCGACGAAGCGGAGGAAGCCGGCCGCCGTCCCGCCGTCACAGACCCGGTGGTCGAAGACCAGCGACAACTGGGTCAGCTTGCGGACCGCGAGCTGACCGTCGACCACCCACGGCCGGTCGATGATCCGGCCGACGCCGAGGATCGCCACCTGCGGGTGGTTGATGATCGCAGCGCTGCCGTCGACCCCGAAGCTGCCGTAGTTGTTCAGCGTGAAGGATCCGCACGACAGCTCGTGCGGCGTCAGCTTCCCGTCGCGCGCCGCGCTGGTCAGCCGCCGGATCTCCCGGTCCAGCCCCCGCGCGGTCAACAGGTGCGCGTCCGCCACGGCCGGTACGACGAGTCCGCGCTCGGTCTGGGCCGCCAGCCCGAGGTTGACCCCGTCGTACTGCACGAGCTCGTCCCGCTCGGTGTCCACGAAACCGTTGAGCTCCGGGTACTTCTTCAGCCCGGCCACCACGAACCGTGCCATCAGCGCGAGCAGCCCCGGTCCGGCGTCTGTCGCCGTGCGCAACGATTCCCGGACCTCGAGCAGCGCGGTCGCGTCCACATCCACCCAGGTCGTGGCCTCCGGGATCTCCCGCCGGCTCCGGCTCAGGGTGCTCGCCACGGCCTTCCGGAACCCACTCACCGGAATCCGCCGAAGCTCGGCCAGCCCGGTTCGCGACTCGACCGTTCCAACAGTTTCCTCAACCAGAGCAGGCTTCTGGCCGGCAATGGCGGCCTCGACATCGCGCCGAACGATCAACCCGCCCGCGCCGGACCCAGTCACCGCATGCAGATCGATCTTCGCGTCCTTGGCCATCCGCCGAACCAGCGGTGAGATCACCAACGGCACAGTGGAACGCGCCGGTGCCTTCTCCACCACGGACTCGACGACCGTACTGCGAGGCATGCGGCGCCGGCCCGATCCTGCCGACTCGGGCGTGCCGTAACCGATCAGGACGTTGCCCGAGCCGGCCTTCTCTTCCTCGCGGTAGGTTTCGGCCGCCGGCGCCAGAACGCCGATCGTGATCAGCGGCTTGCCGACGTCGACGGTGGAACCAGCGGTCCCGTGGAGCTCCGCGACCACCCCGGCGTACGGCGACGGCACCTCGACGATCGACTTGGCGGTCTCGACCTCGGCCACCGGAGCGTCGACCGCGACCACGTCGCCGACCTCGACCAGCCAGCGGACGATCTCCGCCTCCGTCAGCCCTTCACCGAGATCCGGCAGCAGAAATGTCTGGGTCGCGCTCACGAGTCCTCCCACTGCAGGCTGTCGACAGCATCGAGGATCCGGTCGACGCCGGGCAGCTGGTGCCGCTCGAGCTTCGGCGGCGGATACGGGATGTCGAACCCGGTCACCCGGCGGATCGGCGCCGCCAGCGAGTGGAAGCACCGCTCGGTGACCCGCGCGACGATCTCCGACGAGACACTCGCGAACCCACTGGCCTCGGCCACCACCACGGCCCGGCCGGTACTGCGGACAGCGGCACAGACCGTCTCGTCGTCGAACGGCACGATCGACCGCAGATCCACCACCTGCAGCGACCGCCCCTCGGCCGCCGCGGCCTCGGCGGCCTCCATCGCGATCGGCACCGACGGCCCATAGGCGATCAGCGTCGCGTCGGTGCCCTCCCGCCGTACGACGGCCGTCCCGATCCCCGGCTCGCCGGCACTCAGCTCGACCTCTTCCTTCGCCCAGTAGAGCTTCTTGGGCTCCATGAAGATGACCGGGTCCGGAAATTCGATTGCCCTGCGCAACAACGTGTAGGCGTCCGAAACGGTGCTCGGAGCAACGACCGTCAGCCCCGGCGTGTGGGCGTAGTAGGACTCCGAGGAGTCGCAGTGGTGCTCGACCCCGCCGATGCCACCGGCGTACGGCATCCGGATCACCATCGGCAGCGTGACCTTGCCGCGGGTCCGGTTGCGCATCTTCGCGACATGGCTGACCACCTGCTCGAACGCCGGGTAGCCGAACGCGTCGAACTGCATCTCGACCACCGGCCGCATCCCGTTCATCGCCAGCCCGACCGCCATCCCGACGATGCCGGCCTCGGCCAGCGGGGTGTCGAAGCAGCGGTCCTCGCCGAACTCGGCGGTCAGTCCGTCGGTGATCCGGAACACCCCACCGAGCGCGCCGACGTCCTCGCCGAACATCAGCACCCGCTCGTCGGCCCGCATCGCGTCCCGCAGCGCCTGGTTCAGCGCCTGCGCCATGGAGAGCTTCTCGTGCGCCATGGTCAGGCCTCCTCTCGCGACAACTCGTCCTGCAGGAACTCGGCCTGCTCCTTCAACTGGGGCGTCGGCGTCGCGTAGAGATGCGCGAACAGCTCCGCCGGATCCGGCGAGACCTCCTGCATCAGCCCGACCCGCAGGTCCTCGGCGATCTTGTCGGCCTTCGCCGCTGCCTCGGCCCGTTGCTCGTCGTTCAGCAGACCCTCACCCGACAGGTAGGCGTCCAGCCGCTTCAGCGGATCACGCTCCAGCCAGGGGGTGACCTCTGCGTCGTTGCGATAGCGGGTCGCGTCGTCGGCGTTGGTGTGCGCCTGCACGCGATAGGTGTGTGCCTCGATGAGCTGCGGTCCTTCACCGGCGCGCGCTTTGCCGACAGCCGACCCCAGTACCGCGAGCAGCGCGGCCAGGTCGTTGCCGTCCACCCGCTCCCCCGGTACGCCGTACCCGATGCCCTTGTGTGCAAGGGAAGGCGCGATCGTCTGCCGGGCCAGCGGCACGGAGATCGCGTACTCGTTGTTCTGGATGAAGAAGACCACCGGCGCCTTGAAGACCGCGGCGAAGTTCAGCGCCTCGTGGAAGTCACCCTCGCTGGTGGCACCGTCACCGCACAGTGCCATCACGACCGTGTCCTCGCCCTTGAGCCGCGCGGCGTGCGCGACCCCGACCGCGTGCAGCAACTGGGTGGCCAGCGGCGTGGCCTGCGGCGCGACGTTGTGCTCGTACGGGTCGTAGCCGGAGTGCCAGTCACCGCGCAGCAGGGTCAGCGTCTCGATCGGGTCGACACCGCGGCTGATGATCGAGACGGTGTCCCGGTACGTCGGGAACAGCCAGTCCTGCTCGCCGAGCACCATCGTGGCGGCGATCTGGCAGGCCTCCTGGCCGTGCGACGACGGGTAGACGGCGAGCCGGCCCTGACGGACGAGCGCGCTGGCCTGGTCGTTGATCCTGCGGCCCTGCACCAACTGCGAGTAACCGTCGACGAGGGCCTCCGGCGCCGGCATCCCGTACTGCGGGCTGTCGTGCCGGCCGCCGTGCTCGTCGACGAGCTGGACTGGCTCAGCGGAGGGGAGCAACTGCTCCTCGACTGTAGTCATGGACCCTCCTGCAGGGAGACGGACGGATGGTTCATGGTCATACTTGTGGCCATTCGGATCCATAGCTGGCAGAATCCCGGGACGATCGGTCAGCTGAGCCGCAACTGAGGAGCAGAATGTCTGACGACGTGACGGTCGGCCCGGCTCAGCCTGGACAGATGGTTGTGGCTCCGGCGCTCGACGAGATCGACCGGCAGATCGTGGCGGCGCTGAGCCGCGACGGCCGGCTCTCCATCCGCGCCCTGGCCGACCAGGTGCACATCTCCCGCGCGAACGCCTACGCCCGGGTCGAACGGCTCACCACGACCGGCGTGATCACCGGGTTCGCCGCCACTGTCGACCCGCTCAAACTAGGCCTGGCGACGTCGGCGTACGTCACGCTGAGTCTCCGCCAGAGCTCCTGGCGAGTGCTGCGCGAACAGCTCCAGGCGATCCCCGAGGTCAAGCACATGGCTCTGGTCGGCGGCGACTTCGACGCCATCCTGCTGGTCCGGGCCGCCGACAACGAAGGGCTGCGCCGGGTCGTGCTGGAGAAGCTGCAGGCGATTCCCGAAGTCCTCGCCACCCGCACCGCGCTGATCTTCGAGGACCTCGGCACCCTCTAGCCCCCCGCAGTACAGGGTGACCACCCTCGACGAGTTCACCCACCCCGACTGCCCCTGACCTCGCTTACCCTTACGCATGACCTGGGGGAAGCTTGCCGGTATCAGCGCCATCGCGTGTACCGCCTTCGGACTGGTCGCGTGCAGTCCGACCGAGTCCGGGGTGATCGGACTGAGCGTGGACGAGTCGGGGCGGACGATCGTCGTACTGCAGGACTGTGGTGGCGACATCGATCAGCTGAAGTTATGGGATCGGATGCAGACCAGCACGAGCAAGGACGACGTGGTGCTGACCGAGTGGTACAACACCCGGTCGCCCAAGGGCATCGTGCAGTTCCCGCTCGTCGAGGGCGCCGGTCGCTGGAAGTCGGAGCAACGGGTGCCGGACCTGGACGCGGGCCGGAGCTACTCGCTGACCGGCCGCAACAAGAACGGTTCCTCCAACGCGGCCGGTCTGGACTTCACTCCCGAGCTGGTGAAGTCACTCCAGCCCGGTCAGATTCTCAAGACCAAGATCCTGCCGAAGGTCAACAGTACCGAGGTCGTCACGCTCGACGAGTTCACTCCGCGGAACTGCGACTGACGGCGGGGGGTCAGGCGCCGCGGCGGCGGTGGCGGTCGGCGTACGAGCGGAGGGCCCGGAGGAAGTCGACCTCACGGAAAGCCGGCCAGTAGGCCTCGCAGAAGTAGAGCTCGGAGTAGGCGCTCTGCCAGAGCAGGAAGTTCGACATCCGTTGCTCGCCGCTGGTGCGGATGATCAGGTCGGGGTCGGGCTGGCCCACGTTGTAGAGGTGCTTGGTGATGTCGTCGGCGTTCAGCGTCTCGGCGAGGCCGTTGAGATCGTTGCCGGAATCCGCCTCCGATTCGAGCAGCGAGCGCACCGCCTCCACCACTTCCTGCCGGCCGCCGTAGCCGATCGCCAGGGTGATGTGGTTTCCGGTGGCGACGTCCTTGGTCGCGTCGACCGCGTTCTTCAGCGCGTGCGCCGTACTGTCCGGCAGCAGGTCGAGCAACCCGGCGATGTGCACCTGCCACCGGCCACCCGGCTGCGCGAGCCGCCCGGCCACGATCTCCTCGACGACCTCCATCAGATAGGCGACCTCGGCGTCGTCGCGTTTGGCCAGGTTCTCGGTGGAGCAGAGGAACACGGTGACGTGCGGTACGCCGGCGGTCTCGCACCAGCCGAGCAGGTTCTCGATGTGCTCGGCTCCCCGCCGGTGCCCGACACTCGGATTGCTGTGCCCCTTGCCGCGTGCCCACCGCCGGTTCCCGTCCGTCACCACGCCGATGTGGGCCGGCAACTCCCGGCCGGCCAGCTGGGATCGAAGACGGCGGACGTACAACGCGTACAACGGACTGGTGGCGGGCATGCCGAGTAACCTACTCGTCTCAGCCCGTAACGCACAGCCCGTCGCCCAGTCTTTGAAACTCCCTTTGCGCAGTCAGTGAAGAAGTCAGCAAACCCGTTGCAGATCAGCGATCCCGGTCATCGTTCGAGGGACTACTCCTACGACCAGTCGCCGGTCGGTTGCCCCGGGACGTGGGTGCCGAAAGTCCATTCGTAGCCTTCGGGGTCGGCGACCCGGCAGCGGTAGTTGCCCCACTCGGTGTCGGCCGGAGTCCACACCGACTCGGCGCCATGCTTGGTGGCGGTCACGTACACCTCGTCGACCTCGGCCTCCGAGCCGAGCGCGAGGTACAGCCCGTGGCCGACGCTGTCACCCTTGCGCGGCAGCTTGCCGTAGCCCTCCTCGTCGGTGAAAAGGGTGATGGCCGCGTCGCCGCGGCGCAGTTCGGCATGCATGATCCCGCCCTTGTCGTCGGGAAACTGCATCGTGGTCTCGAACCCGAAGGCGTCCTCGAGCCAGCGCAACGCGGCGACCGCGTCCCGATACCCGAAGTACGCGTGCAGGCTGGCTGTTCTGTTCTCCGTCATGAGACCCAGCCTGGCGAAGGTAGCGGCCAGCAGCTGTCCTCTACCGAACCTCGTTCGAACTGCTCGGCGGCGGCGAAATAGGGTTGGGTGAGTCCTCGACCGCACGGGAGCAGCGATGTCACGTCCGACCGTTCTGATCACCGGCCCGATGAACGAGGTCGTGCAGACCGGCCTCGCGGAGCACTTCGAGGTGATCCGGCTCTGGGAGGCCGGCGATCCGGACGCCGTACTGGCGGAGCGGGCGAAGGAGATCACCGCCGTCGCGACCGGCGGCGCGGAGATCGACGGTCCGTTCCTCGACCGGTTGCCGGCCCTGCGACTGGTCGCCAGCTTCGGGGTCGGCTACGACAAGATCGACGCGACGGTGGCGGCCGAGCGCGGCGTGATCGTCACCAACACTCCCGGCGTACTGGACGACGAGGTTGCCGACACCGCGATGGGTCTGCTGCTGATGACGGCCCGCGAACTCTCCCGCGCCGAACGCCACCTCCGCGCCGGCGCCTGGACCGAACGCTCCTACCCGTTGACCAAGGCCACCCTGAGCGGCCGCACGATGGGCATCCTCGGCCTCGGCCGGATCGGCGAGGCGATCGCCCGGCGCGCGCAGGCGTTCGGCATCTCGATCGCCTACCACAACCGCCATCGCAAAGATGTTGCCTACAGCTACTACTCGACCCTGCTCGAACTGGCCGCCGCCGTCGACATCCTGATGATCGTCATCCCCGGCGGCGACGAGACCCGCCACCTCGTGGATGCCCAGGTCCTGAAGGCGCTGGGCACCGACGGCATCCTGATCAACGTCGCGCGCGGCACCGTCGTCGACGAAGAAGCCCTGGTAGAAGCCCTGCGTACCAACACCATCCTCAGCGCCGGCCTCGACGTCTTCGAACACGAACCCGAGGTCCACCCCGGCCTCCTGGACCTCGGCAACGCGGTCCTGCTCCCACACGTCGGCTCGGCCTCCGTCCCCACCCGCGACGCCATGGGCCAACTGGTCGTCGACAACCTCGTCAGCTGGTACGAAACCGGTAAACCCCTGACCCCGGTCCAGGAATCCACCCGGCTCCTCAGAACCCCCTGAGTATTTCGTCCCAGTGGTTGTGAAGGCTGCCGAGGTGGCCGTCCCCTGGCCGGCGGAGCAGCTCAGCGCCTGGGATTCGGCCGGCGAGCCACTCGCCGTTGCGGATCGAGGCGTTGGTGTCGTGTTCGCCGTACCAGAGGGTGGTCGGGCAGTTGATCTTCTCCGGGCGGAAGAGCCAAGGTCTGAAGGCGATCGCGGCGTCGCGGAGGTAGCCGCTGCTGGTGGTCAGCGCCTCTCGGATCGACGCGGCGAGCTCGGCGACCGGCTGCCGGGCGGCGACCTCGGCATCGAGCGCGTCCAGCCCGGCAACGAACCGTCGCGCCACTTCTTCATCGTCCGAGTCCAGCGCCAGCTTCCCGACGTACGTCTCGAACTCCGGCCGCATCAGCTCGATCGCCTCCTCCACCGGCGTCCGTGCCAACAACTCGTAGAACTCCTGCTGCTCCACGCTGAGACCATCTCGGTGGTACGGCGGGACCAGCGCAGGCACCTCGCCCGGACTCGCCACCACCTGCACGGCTGTCACCCGCGACGGATCGCGGACCGCGCACGCCAACGCGTACGGCCCACCAAGAGACATCCCCAGTACGCCGTACCGCGCCACCCCCAGCAGATCGGCCACCGCCGCCACGTCGCCGGCCACCGACAGGTGATCCGATGCAGCCTCGTCGGACAACCCGTACCCCGGTCGATTGACCGCCACCAACCGCACCCCCGTACGCCGGGCCGCAGCCTCCCCGGCGTACGCCGCGTGCCGGGTGTCCGGGCACCCGTGCAGAAAGAACACGACCGATCCATCCGGGTCGCCACCACTCCAGTACTGGGCCCGCCGCCCGTCCGGCAGCCGCAACAAGTCATCCATGCCGGTCCTCCGCCCGAATTTCCCCGACTGTAAACCAGCGGCGCTCACCTGGCCCGCGGTCTAGATTGGCCGCCATGATTCTCAGACACGTGACCATCGACTGCTCCGATCCCTACGCCCTGGCGACCTTCTGGAGCAAGGTGACCGGCTGGCCGGTGTCCGCGGAGGACGTGCCCGGCGACGACGAAGTACTGGTCGAGGCGCCCGCTCCCGTGCCCGGCCTGCTGTTCATCGCCGTCCCCGACCCCCGCACCGTCAAGAACCGCGTCCATCTCGACTGGCAACCCACCGACCGCACCCGCGACGAGGAGGTCGCCCGCCTGCTCGGTCTCGGCGCCACCATCCACGAGGACCACCGCAAGCCCAACGGCCGCGGCTGGGTCACCCTCAAGGACCCGGAGTCGAACGAGTTCTGCATCGAGATGAGCACCGGCGAGGTCAGCGGCTGACGCGCCCGGTTTCGTAGGCCCACATGACGAGCTCGACCCGGTTGCGGGCGCCGAGTTTGGTCATCACCGCGGTCAGATGGGTCTTGACCGTGCTCAGGCTGATGTGGAGGTCGGTGGCGATCTCGGAGTTGGTCCGGCCGCGCGCCACGGTGATCAGTACCTCCTCCTCCCGGCTGGTGAGCGGCTCGGTCGGCTGAGCGGGTGGCCGCCCCAGACTCGTGTCGGAGAAGGCCGCGAGCAGCCGGGCAGTGATCTTCGGCGCGATCAGTGCGTCCCCGTCGGCGGCCGCCCGGATCGCCTGGACCAGCAACTCGGGTCCGGCATCCTTCAGCAGGAACCCACGAGCGCCCGCTTTCAAGGCTCCGTGCACGTACTCGTCGAGGTCGAAGGTGGTGATGACCACCACCGCCAGCGGATCGGCGACGCCTGGTCCGGCGAGCGCGCGCGTGGCGCCGATCCCGTCCAGGCCGGGCATCCGGATGTCGAAGAGACACACGTCCGGCCGGAGCCGGCGAGCCAGCTCGACCGCTTCATGGCCGTCCGCCGCCTGGCCCACGACCTCGATCCCCGGTTGTACCCCGAGGATCATCGACAACCCGGTCCGGATGATCTCCTGGTCGTCGGCCACCAGCACGCGGATCGTCACCCGGCCACCCCGCTCCGAGGCAGCACGGCCGCGACGCTCCAGCCCCGCTCGACCCCAGGGCCCGCGACGAAAGACCCGCCCAGCAAGGTGGCCCGCTCGGTCATCCCGATCAACCCGAAGCCGGCCGGCCCCGCCGCTCCGGCGTCCCCGTCGTCGTCCACCGTCAACCGGATCCACTCCCCGTCTCCGACCACCCGTACGTCGATGCGGGTGGCGTGCCGCGCATGCCTGGCCGCGTTCGTGACCGACTCCTGCGCGATGCGATAGAGCGCGGCACCGACCGGGGATCCCAAGTCGGCAAGGTCGCCGGACAGCTCCACCTCGACCCGCGGCCCGTCCCCGACCTTGCCCGCGAGCCGCTCGAGCTCGGCCAAACCCTGTTGCGGTGACAGCGCGGCCACTTCCTCCGCCCGCAGCGCGCCGACCATCACCCGCATCTCGGCCAGCGTGCGCGAAGCCTCCGCCTCGATCACGACCAGTGCCTCCATCGCCGCCTCAGGATGCGATGCCGCGACGACCCGCCCGGCCTGCGCCCGTACCGCGATGGCCGACACGTGATGCGCGACCGTGTCGTGCAACTCGCGGGCCAGCAAGGCACGCTCCTGCAGCCTCATCCGGTCGAGCTCGCGATGCCGGGTGGCGGCCCAGTAGCGGACCGCGGCCCCCAGCACCGCCGGCGTGAACAGGAACACCCCGCCAAGCACTGCCTCGGTGATTCCCGTGTAGTCCGCGGCTGTGCCCAGCACCAGTGCGACGAGGCAGATCAGCAGTCCGATCCCGACCTCGCGGCCGGAACCCCAGCGCGTGAGCGAGTACGGCAGCAGCACTACGGCGACCAGCGTGTTCAACCCGACAGCCGGCGCATCAGCGACCAGCACTGCGACAGCGCTGAGAATCGCGGCACCGAACGCGATGGCAACCACGGCCAACGGATGCGTACGCCGCCACAACAGCGTCACCAGCACCACCAACGCCCACACCAGCGCAACCGGTCGCCACGCAAGGTCGGGCCGCAGTACACCTTCGAGAACAGCCGTGGGCAGCAGCAGGGCGAGCAGCACCCAGTCCCGCCAGACCCGCTTCGGCGCCAGGGGTGCCCGCGGCTCGCCCCACAGAGCTCGGACCGCGTTCATCGCCATGGCCTCAGCGTAGACAGCGCAGGCGTCCGGCGTACCGGCCGAAAGTACGGCTCGCCGGTCGGCCGGAAAGCCGAGCGAAGTCCGGCTCTTCGCCCGAGGTACCGGCCGCCGCGGCTCGCCACGCTGGGACCGGGATTTGCCGGGACCGTCGAAGGAGAACACGAATGATGCCGCAAGCTCTGTACCGATTGGGCCGGTACGCCGCCCGTCGCCCGTTGACCATGATCGGAACCTGGCTTCTCCTGGCCGCCGTGGTGTTCGCGGCCGCCGGACTCTTCGGGCAGAAGCTGGACAACAGCACCGCCGTACCGGGGCTGGACTCGCAGAACGCGACGGACCTGCTGACCAAGGCCGGCGCGAACCAGGCCGGCCTGACCGCCCAGCTGGTGGCCACGCCGACGGCCGAGAACGCGACCTTCGCCGATTCCGGTCAGGCGCGAGCGGCGCTGACCAAGGTCGAGGCGGAGGCAGCGCGGCTGCCCAACGTCCTCGCGGCCGGCCCCGCGACCATCTCGCCGGATGGCAGAGTGGCGATCGTCCGGCTGCAGTATCCGGTGATCGACGACCTCTCGGGGACCGATCTCCAGAATCTTCAGACGTTCGCGGGGCAGGCTGCCGAGGGTTCACCGCTGCGGATCGAGCTGGGTGGAGATCTGGCCGTCGCCTTCGAGGAGGCGGAGACCGGAGCGGGCGAGTTGATCGGCCTGATCGCGGCGGCCGTCGTGCTGCTGCTCGCGTTCGGCTCGGTGATCGCGATGGGGCTCCCGATCGGTCTCGCTCTGTTCGGGATCGGCCTCGGTACCAGCTCGCTGGCGCTGGTCACCTACTTCATCGACGTACCGACCTGGGCGCCGGTGGTAGGCAGCATGGTCGGTCTCGGGGTCGGTATCGACTACGCGCTGCTGCTCGTCACCCGGCACCGCGAATACCTGGCGCAAGGACTGCCGGTCGAGGAGTCGGTCGGCCGGGCAGTCGCCACCGCCGGACAGTCCGTCGTGGTCGCGGGTGGAACCGTGGTCGTCGCCATCCTCGGTCTGGCGGTGGCCGGCATACCGTTCCTGACCGCCGGCGGGATCGCCGTCTCGATCATCGTGCTGATCATGGTGATCGCCTCGATCACGCTGCTGCCCGCGTTCCTCGGCCTGGCCGGGTTGTGGATCAACCGGATCGGCTTCGGTCGCCGCCGGACCGGCACCGCCGCTGCCCTGACCACCAAGGTCTCGAGCTGGCAGCGCTGGGGCGAGCACGTCTCACGCAACGCCAAGCTGTACGCCGCCGGGACCGCCGTCGTCCTGCTCGCGCTGGCCGCCCCCGCGCTCGACCTCCGAGTCGGTACGCCGGACGAAGGCACCCTGCCGCAGCACCGCACCGAGCGGCAGGCCTACGACCTCGTGGCCAAGGGCTTCGGTCCGGGCGCGAACGGGCCGCTGGTGATCGCGGTCGACGTTTCCGCGGACTCCAGCGTCGTCCAGCCACTGCGTGAAGCCATCGCGGCAGACCGGGGGGTCGCGGCCGTCGCCGAGCCCGGGCGGACCGCCGGTGTCGCCACCCTGGTCGCCTACCCGACCACAGGACCTCAGGACGACGCCACGTTCACCACCATCAAACGGCTCCGGGCGGACGTGTTCCCCGCAGTACTCGGGCAGAGTCCGGCCAAAGCTCACCTCGGCGGCCAGACGGCGAGCGCCCTCGACACCGGTCAGCGGGTCGGCGAGCGGCTGCCGTGGTTCATCGGCGCGGTCGTCCTGCTGTCGTTCCTGCTGCTGACCGTCGTCTTCCGGTCGATCCTGGTGCCGCTGAAGGCGGCCCTGATGAACCTGCTCGGGATCGGCGCGTCCTTCGGCGTGATGGTGATGGTGTTCCAGCGGGGCTGGGGCGCCGAGCTGATCGGGGTCGAGGCGCCGCTGCCGATCCTGCCGTTCATCCCGCTGTTCATGTTCGCGATCCTGTTCGGGCTGTCGATGGACTACGAGGTGTTCCTGCTGTCCCGGATCCGCGAGGAGTACCTCGGCTCCGGCGACAACCAGGCCTCGGTGGTCCGCGGGATCGCCGTCACCGGACGGGTGATCAGCTCGGCCGCGCTGATCATGATCTCGGTCTTCTCCGGCTTCATCCTGGGCGAGAACCCGACCGCGAAGATGTTCGGTCTCGGTCTGGCCGTCGCGGTCCTCGTGGACGCGACGATCGTGCGCCTGGTGCTGGTCCCCGCCACGATGAAACTGCTCGGCGACGCCAACTGGTGGCTGCCGGCCTGGCTGGGCCGGCTGCTGCCGACCATCGACCTGCACGGGACGGGCGCCTTCGAAACCCCCGTCCCGGTGACCGAACCTGCTCCGGTGGGTCAGTTGACCCGGTAGAGGGCTCCGCCGGCGGTGATCCCGAAGGACACCTTCTTGCCGCCGGCCACCAGGTCGACGATGTACGTCGTACCGGACCAGCGGCCCTTGTACTGCACGGATCCGGTGGCCGGCACCGGCGCGATCACGGACAGGATCGACGCGCTGGTGCCGGACCGGGCGAACATCAGCGTCGGGGCCGGCGTGCGGGTGAAGATGTTCGGGTAGTGCCAGCCCTGGATCGGCTTGGTCTGGCCCTGCTTGACCAGGATCGCGCCGGCCGGCAGCGCCTGCCGGTACGGGACCTGGAACAGGATGGTCCGGGTGTCGTCACCGGCCTTCGCCCCGATCGCCGTCGTTCGCGAGTAGACCGTCGCCCGCTGGTCCGAGGGCAGGTGCCACAGCGTCTGGAACTGCTGCGGCGCCTTGGCACTGGCCCGGTCGAGACTGACGATCAGGTCGGGGTCCTTGAGCACCAGGACCGCGCGGTTGCGGCTGATCCCCGCGCCCGGCGAATCGGCGAACTCGTAGAACTCCGACGTCGGGGTGAAGGCCTTCCTGGTCAGCTTGGTGGCCGGGTAGGTCTCCGCGGCGAGCGGGGTGGTCATCGAGCTGGCGGCGTACTGGCTCTTGGCCCAGGTGCGCCAGACGTCGGGCTGGTAGCCGGCGTGACCGGCGTCGATCAGGATGTCGCGGCCGCGGGAGGTGTAGGTGATCGCGGTGTGGTCGCTGTGCCCGTGGAGAGCGCGGGAGGGCCCGTACCGGATGCTGTACGTCGACTCCTGGCGAAACGGTCGCGTCTGCCCCCAGCCGGTCCGGCCGAACACGAAACCGGCGTCGAAGGTGCCGATCCGGCGCTCCGGGGCCAGCCCCTCGACCCCGTTGCTGCCCGCGTAGTGCAGCGGCGTACCGGTGATCGGGCTGGTGGAGACCACCTCGGAGTCGCCGAGCTGGTGCAGCTTGCCGAGCGAGTTGGTGGCGAGGGCCAGCCAGCCGGCCAGCAGCTCCCGGCGCTCGTCGATCGTCGTACCGGGGTCGGCTCCGCAGGCTTCGAGCGCGGCGACGGCGCGTCCCCACAGCGAGTAGTTGAACTGCGCGTAGGCGGTGGACTGCTCGTTGGTCGATCCCTGAGCATCGATCGCGGTGGTGATCCCGCTGGCCAGCCGGTTCTGCGCGGTGGTCTTGTAGTCCTCGCGGTTCAGCGTGCAGCCGACACCGAAGAGCGCGATGCTCTCGTCGGTGCCGTGGTTCCAGGCACCGCTCCAGTTGGCGATCAGAAACCTGGCGTGGTTGACCAGCGCCACGTCGAGCCAGCCGTACGCCGCCGGTAGGGCGTCGGCGCCGAGCCCCGCGAGAATCGCGGCCCGGACGCAGAGCAGCACGTTGGTCCGGTGCATCGTGGACTCGTAGGCGCCGATGTCGCCCTTCCACGAGTACGGGTTGTCGGTGACCCAGTCCCTGGTGATCGCCGTGACCCGGTTCAGCGCGGCCAGGTCGCCCTGACTGCCGGCCAGAATTCCTTGCCCCAGCCAACGAAGTGAGTGCAACCACATGTACCAGCTGGGGTTCTTGTACGGATTGACCCGCCAGTTGACGTTTCCGCTGCCGTTGCCCACTCGGTAAGCGGCGTACGGTCCCCAGGCGTAGGTGTCGGCCTGCAGCATCGCGACGGTGGTGGCGTCGTCCACCGTGCTGAAGCCGGAGCAGGTGTAGGTGCCGGTGCCCGCGGCGGTCGTCTTCCGGGACGACTTCCGCAGATCGGTCGCCGCCGCGGCAACCGCCGGTACGACGTTGCTCCCGGCCGGATCGAACTGCGCCACCCCCGGCTCCGGCAGATCCGGCAGCACCGCGATTCCGGGTCGCGGCGGCGCGGCCTGAATCTCGGCCGGCGCGACCACCAGCCCGCCCAGCGCGAGCGCGAACCCCACCGTCGCGCCCATTGCAAGTCGACCCGTCACGACTTCCTCCAACTGGTTCGTACTCTCCCCCTGGCAGGAAGCACGATGAGAAGAACTCCGGGAAAGTTGCGCCAGGCACTTCCTGCTGCCGAGGTGGCGGGGAATATGGCACGATCTTTCGGGTGAGCGGCAAGACGGACCAGGAACAGCGGCTACGCGATCTCGCACTGCTGCGTCGCGTCCGGGACCGGATCGATCGGGAGTACCCGCAGCCGCTCGACGTCGAGGCGCTGGCCCGCGGGGTGAACATGTCCGGTGGGCATCTTAGCCGACAGTTCCGGCTCGCTTACGGAGAGTCGCCGTACTCGTACCTGATGACGCGGCGGATCGAGCGGGCGATGGCGTTGCTGCGCCGGGGCGACCTGAGCGTCACCGAGGTCTGTTTCGAGGTCGGCTGCTCCTCGCTGGGGACGTTCAGCACCCGCTTCACCGAGCTGGTCGGCGTACCGCCGAGCGTCTACCGGCAGGAGGCGGGCGCGTCCGAGCCGCTGGCCGGGATGCCGTCGATCTTCTCCAAGCAGGTGAGCAGACCGATCAGGAATCGAGAAGCGCCGGGCACCGCGCCGCAGCTAGCGTGATCGGCATGGACATCACGATCAGTGCGAGCTTCCTGCCCCACCACGACCCGGACGCCGCGCTCGCGTTCTACCGCGACGCGCTCGGCTTCGAACTGCGCAACGACGTCGGCTACAACGGCATGCGCTGGCTGACGGTCGGCCCGCCCGGCCAGCCCGGTACCAGCATCGTGCTGCACCCGCCGGCGGTCGACCCCGGCATCACCGAGGACGAGCGCAAGGTCATCGTCGAGATGATGGCCAAGGGCACCTACGCCGGCATCCTGCTGGCCACCCCCGACGTGGACGCGGCCTTCGCGAAACTGCAGGCCACCGACGTCGAGGTCGTCCAGGAACCGATCGACCAGCCGTACGGCGTCCGCGACTGCGCCTTCCGGGATCCGGCCGGCAACATGGTCCGCCTTCAGCAGATCGCTCAGCAGCAGGTCGCCGAGTAGTTCCGCACTGCCCTGCCAGGTGGCGCCGCCGGGGACGGCGCCGCCCGACGAGATGGAGAACCGATGAGCAAGCGCACCACCACCAGTACGCCGCCGGCCGGGCACCACGTCGCCGACAGCCACGACCTGATCCGGGTCCAGGGCGCCCGGGTGAACAACCTGAAGGACGTCAGCCTGGAGATCCCGAAACGCCGGCTGACGGTCTTCACCGGGGTCTCCGGCTCGGGCAAGAGCTCGCTGGTGTTCGGCACCATCGCGGCCGACTCACAGCGGATGATCAACGAGACCTACAGCACCTTCGTCCAGGGCTTCATGCCGTCGCTGGCCCGGCCGGACGTCGACGTACTCGAGGGTCTGACCACCGCGATCATCGTCGACCAGGAGCGGATGGGCTCCAACCCGCACTCCACCGTCGGCACCGCGACCGACGCGAACGCGATGCTGCGGATCCTGTTCAGCCGGCTCGGTCAGCCGCACGTCGGCTCGGCCCAGGCGTTCTCCTTCAACGTCGCCTCGATCTCCGGGGCGGGCGCGGTCACCATCTCCAAGGGCGGTCAGGAGACCAAGGAGCGGCGCAGCTTCAGCATCACCGGCGGGATGTGCCCGCGGTGTGAAGGCCGGGGCTCGGTCACCGACTTCGACCTGACCGCACTGTACGACGCGAGCAAGTCGCTGAACGAGGGCGCGCTGACCATTCCCGGCTACAGCATGGACGGCTGGCAGGGCCGGATCTTCCGCGGTTGCGGCTTCTTCGACCCGGACAAGCCGATCGCGAAGTACACCAAGAAGGAGACCCAGGCGCTGCTCTACCAGGAGCCGACCAAGATCAAGGTCGAGGGCATCAACCTGACCTACCAGGGGCTGATCCCGCAGATCCAGAAGTCGTTCCTGGCCAAGGACGTCGAGGCGATGCAGCCGCACATCCGCGCTTTCGTGGAGCGGGCGATCACCTTCACCGCCTGCCCGGAGTGCGACGGGACCCGGCTGAACGAGGGCGCCCGGTCGTCGAAGATCAACGGCACCAACATCGCCGACTGCTGCAAGATGCAGATCAGCGACCTGGTCGAGTGGGTCCGCGGCGTCCAGGACAAGTCGGTCGCGCCGCTGCTGGACAAGCTGGAGCACACGCTCGACTCGTTCGTGGAGATCGGCCTGGGCTACCTGTCGCTGGACCGGCCGGCCGGCACCCTGTCCGGCGGTGAGGCGCAGCGGGTGAAGATGATCCGCCACCTCGGGTCGTCGCTGACCGATGTCACCTACGTCTTCGACGAGCCGACCATCGGGTTGCACCCGCACGACATCCAGCGGATGAACGACCTGCTGCTGCGGCTGCGCGACAAGGGCAACACGGTGCTCGTCGTCGAGCACAAGCCGGAGGCGATCGCGATCGCCGACCACGTCGTCGATCTCGGCCCCGGCGCCGGTACGGCGGGTGGCACGATCTGCTTCGAGGGCACCATCGAGGAACTGCGCGGCAGCGACACGTTGACCGGCCGGCACCTCGACGATCGCGCGGCCCTGAAGCCGGAGTTGCGGTCCGCGACAGGCAAGCTGGAAATCCGCGGCGCTTCGACCCACAACCTGCAGGACGTCGACGTGGACATCCCGCTCGGCGTACTGACCGTGGTGACAGGGGTCGCCGGTTCCGGCAAGAGCTCGCTGATCCACGGCTCGCTGCCGTCCTCGGCCGACGTGGTGTCGATCGACCAGGCCGCCATCCGCGGTTCCCGGCGCAGCAATCCGGCGACGTACACAGGGCTGCTCGAGCCGATCCGCAAGGCGTTCGCGAAGGCCAACGGGGTCAAGCCGGCCCTGTTCAGCGCCAACTCCGAGGGTGCCTGCCCGAACTGCAACGGCGCGGGGGTGATCTACACCGATCTGGCGATGATGGCCGGCGTCGCGACTCCCTGCGAGGTGTGCGAGGGCAAGAGGTTCAAGGAGGAGGTGCTGGACTACCACTTCGGTGGGCGGGACATCAGCGAAGTACTGGCGATGTCGGTGACGGAGGCGGAACGGTTCTTCGCCGACGGCGAGGCGAAGACTCCTGCCGCGCACAAGATCCTGGCGCACCTGGCGGACGTCGGTCTCGGCTACCTCAGCCTCGGCCAGCCGCTGACCACCCTCTCCGGCGGCGAGCGCCAGCGCCTCAAGCTGGCCACCCACATGAGCGAGAAGGGCGGCATCTACGTCCTGGACGAGCCGACCACCGGCCTCCACCTCGCCGACGTCGAACACCTCCTCGGCCTGCTGGACCGGCTGGTCGACTCCGGCAAGTCGGTGATCGTGATCGAGCACCACCAGGCCGTGATGGCCCACGCCGACTGGATCATCGACCTCGGCCCGGGCGCCGGCCACGACGGCGGCCAGATCGTCTTCGAGGGCACCCCCGCGGAACTGGCGGCCAAGCAGTCGACGCTCACCGGCGAACACCTCGCGGCGTACGTCGGCAGCTAAGTGCCGATGTCAACCATCCCGGCGGCGCCCGCGGACACGCAGACGGCCGCAGGAAGGCTGAAGCTTCCTGCGGCCGTCGCGGTATTCGTACCGGTGTCCCCTACGGGTTGCACCACTTGATGCCGTCGGGGTACAGCGTCGTGTCACCCTTGTAGATCCACCCCGTCTGCCCCGTCGCCTGGTGGCGAACGAAGAACCAGATGTTCCCGTAGGTGTTCTTCTTCTGACAGTGGATGACGGCCCTGCCCTCAAGACTCCGGTAGGTCGGGCACTCCGCCGCGGGACCAGCCTTGTACGGAATCGAGCCGATGGACTGCAGCGTCCGGCCGTCCCGCAGAGGCCCGTACTGGTTGCAGTTCGGAGCTGCGCTCGCGGTACCGGCACCCACGCCGCCCACCAGTCCAGTCCCCACAACAGCCGCCGCCGTCATGATCCGGATCAGCTTTGTCTTGTTCACACGAGTCCTTTCGCAGAGCCACCTGTACGCCCCTCACCCTGCCCCCGCCGACCAGCCACAGCCGATTCTCGATCGAAGTCGATCAACGTCGCCAGAGCCGCCTCAAGGCCAACCAGTCCGCGCTGTTTTCCGCCAGGTGTCGCGCGAAAGTCGTCCGCCAGGTCGCCTGCCCCATTCGGATGCGATCGCGGTATGTGCGGGCACTGGTGACACGGCGACCTCGGTTGCCTGTGTCAGGCTTCCCGCCATGACCAGATCCCCAGCCTTCCGCCGCCTACTAACGGCGCTGGCGATCGCACTACCCCTCGCGGCCATCTGGTTGATGTTCGACAACCCCACCATCGACAACACCAGCCGAGCAGCCACCTACACCTGCCTCGCGCCCTACGACACGGTGCTGAACGACGCCAACAACTACCCCGGCGGCGAACCACCCCCAGACAGCGAAGACATCGCCCACCGCTGCCGCCAGGCCGGCCAAACCCGATTCAACCTGGCAGCAGGCACAGCCGCAGCAGCGATACCCATCGGCATTGCCATGCTCGCCGTACGCCGCCGCCGACCCAGCATTTGAACTCCATACGACGACTGCAGAGGTATGTGAAGTCGTTGCCAGCTTGTGTCATCAGCCCCGGTGGTCCGGCTAAAGTAGGCGCTCAGACTCACACACCGTACCGGGCACATCACCGCTGGCCAGCGGGGTAAGTAATGTGTCCTCGGTCGGGCGACCGCCCGACTCGGCACTTGGGGAGATAATGCAGCCTGACGAACAGCCTCCGGCTAAATTCGACACCTCCGTTCCGACAGCGGCGCGCATGTACGACTACTACCTCGGCGGCAAGGACAACTTCGCTGCCGACCGCGCGGCCGTCGACGAGCTGGACAAGGTCGTTCCGAGCACCCGCGCGCTGGCCGTCAACAACCGGCAGTTCATGCAGCGCGCGGTACGGGCGCTGGCTGCGGAGCACGGAATCAGGCAGTTCCTCGACCACGGATCGGGCCTGCCCACGCAGAACAACGTGCACCAGGTCGCGCAGCAGGTCACCGACGAGCCCCATGTCGTCTACATCGACATCGACCCGCTGGTGAGCGCGCACGGCCGCGCCCTGCTGGTCGAGGACGAGCGCAGGACGACGGTCATCGAGGCCGACATGCGCGACACCGAAGCGATCTTCTCGCACCCCGACACCGTGCGCCTGATCGACTTCTCCCAGCCCGTCGCAGTGCTGTTCAACTCGGTGTTCCACTGCATCCCGGACAGCGAGACCGACGGCCCGATGGCCGTGGTCCGCCGAGTCACCGAACGCCTGGTACCAGGCAGTTGCATGGTGATGTGCCAACTCGTCAGCGAGGACGCCACGATCCGCGACTCCGTCACCAAGTTCATGGACGAAACCACGCACGGCAACTGGGGCCGCGTCCGCCAGGAAAAGGACGTAGCCGAGTGGTTCGAGGGAATGGACATCCTTGATCCGGGCCTCGTAGAGGTCTCCACCTGGCGCCCGAACAACGAAGCACCCCCGAAGCAGGAGACCGCAGAGTGGATCGAGTACGGCGGCGTCGCAGTACTCCGCTGACCTCGGCCCGCCTCGTCGCTCCACCCCGCAGAACCACAAGAGCCTCAGAAAGCCACGCCGGCTTCCTGAGGCTCTTGTGCGATCAGTCCCTCCTCGGCATAGGCCTCGATGCGGCGGAAGAGGGTTTCGCGAACAGGTAGGCGACGACAAGTTGATGAACACGCGTACCGACACCACGACCGCGGTAAGAACGCGCCAACTCGATGCCAAGCTAGGAGTGGCTTCCTCCGGATCGCTGATCAGACCTTGCAGAAACTGCAGGTCGCCCTCGCCGATCGGCCGTAGTACAACATAAGTCAGCTAGGGGTTCCACTCCCAGTCCTGTAGCCGGGAGTGGACCGCGATCATGTTGATAGCTAGGTCGGTGCGGCCTTCCGCCTCAAGCTGGGCGATGCACGCCTGCGCCGTCTCCTCAGAGAAGAACGCGCCGATCTGGCCGAGGCTCATGTCATCGTCATCAAGCCACTCGACGATGTAGACCAACTCCGGCGCTCGGTACCCCGCTGGGCAGCTTCATGACCCAGGACCGCCAGGTCCGGAAGTGCCATCGCCCGATCCGGAGGCGGATACGGCGCGGGCCTTGAATCGCGAACTCGAACACCAGCCGAGCCTAGTTCAACTGGCGAACGAGCGTGACGGCGTTCATCCGGCGCTTTGGGGTGCGCCCGTCAGCTGAACGCGGCATACCCGTGACTCCTGGAACACTGTCGAAGATGAAGTCTGTGCAGGTGTTCCCGAGGATGCAGCGGGAGCGCGTGAAAGCCCTGCTGAATAGCGTGGGTGAACGCTCGGGTTCGGAGTGGTTCGGGATTGCCGATCGACGACTCGAAGCTTCTATGAAGTATTACGAGTCAGACGCGGAACTGATCCAGGCGCTGACGGACGAGGCATCGTTCTCGTCCTCTGACCTGAACGCCGTGCGGCGGGTGAGCAACGAGCTATCGGGAGTATGGGTGGAGGTCCGGGTCTCAGGTCGTGGGGACTTCCAGGCCGAGATGCGGCAGCTTGTGGACCGGCTACTGACCGAGGGCGGGTACGCGCTCGACGACTACTCCCTCGGAGTTTGGTCACTTGCCGAGATCCGCCATGGGCGCCGAGATGGTCAGCCCTTCCGAGCCTGACAGCGAGCGGTCGTGTGACTCTCACTGGTTGATCCACTTCATTGAAGTCTGCACATGTCCGCGCACTCGCGCAGAGCTGTGAAGACCGGGCACCACGGGGGCACGGAGAGAGTTGGAGGCCGGAAACAAGAAACCCCCGGGCGAGGAAACTGGCCTCTGACCTGGGGGTTCTGGTGGAGCCGCCTATCGGAATCGAACCGATGACCTTCTCATTACGAGTGCAGCGACCACCGTCTACCGAAGTCCACCCGCCAATCCCGGGAGCCATGCTGTGGGGTAGATCGTCCCTCCAGGTCCACCCCGGTCCACCCCGTTGTTAGCACGCTTGTTAGCAGGGTCCGCCACCCCATGCCGTACCAGGACGGTTCCGGCTCGCTGCGGCCTCCGCTAAGTCCCAAGCTATGGGCCGCACCATAACGGGCTGTGAACGATTCCCGGGGTCCTGCTGACTGCGGTCTGTCGTGTAGCGAGCCGCTGACGTACGATCCCGGCCACACGGCGTGACTATCTTGGGGAGGGGATCATGCCGAAGCACTCGATTCTTGTTACGAAGGTTTCAGTTCATCCGCGAATGAAGCCAGACGACTTGTTGGATGTCTCAGCCTTCGACAAGCCGGACGGCGATCTGTTGCTGGCTTTCTATGGCTTCTTGAAAGCTCTCGATCCTGATCGGCTCGTGGACCGCTCCAAGGAGGTGTACACCGCTCTCGGTGACATCGCGACTAGGGGGCGAACGATAGTCGTGGAGGTGGAGGGCGGGAACTTTGGCACAGCCGGCGTGACCCGCGACGTGGACAACCACGAGATCGTGCATCAACGCGATCCGAATATGGCCGCCACCTACCACGCCCGGCTGGTCGTTTTTGTTCCGAAGGCCGCCAAACACGCGCTGGTCTTGATCGAGCGTGTGGGCAGGGAGGTGCCAGCACGTCGCCTGTTGGATCTGTTTATGGCCGCATTCAAGGCAAACTATGGCTCTCACATGCTCAAGTTCGAGTCCATTGTTGAGAGTGACGCATGGATGCAGGCCGCCGAGCTTGATCGAATCACGGGCTCAGTGAACCAGTACAACTGGAGTGCCGACATCGCGGATGCCAGCACACCTCGCGGAGTCGGCCGGCTAGAGAGGACACTCCGTCCTGACGGTCCCGGGAAGCACCTGCCAAAGTCGCTCTTGGATCTCCTGAGAGCTAAGCGAGTTAACGCAGGGCATCTGCTCGGCTTCCCAGATGACGCAGAGCCGGACGAGCTAGAGGTCCAGGTGTCAGCGTACGGTCGATCCAAGACCTTCGTCATCGATAAGGAGAAGTCTCCACGCTTCGCGCAGGTCATCGCGGAGACCGGGGACCCGACACCCACCGCGGAAGACGTGCGGAAAGCCTGTGTCGAGATCGTCCCAGACCTCTTCAGAAATGTCGGTGTTGCCTGGGAGACTCGATGGGAACAGGGGGTGTGGACCCCCGAGCAGCTCAAGGCGCGGTTGGAGGTGCCCGACGAGTGAGTAGCAAAGCTTCGCTCTTCCCAGTCATCGGAGATCACTACCGAACGATGACTGACGTACGGTCGGGTGACTATCGCCGCCGGGATCTGCTCGTGTTCCTAGGCATGCCGCTTGGCCTTGCTGCAGTGTCGGTGTTTTGCGGCGGAGAACTGCCGTCTGCGGGGGACTTGATTCAAGGAGTCTCGATCCTTACGGGCCTGCTGTTTGCGTTAGTGATCTTCGTCTTCCAACTGCGACTCCAGGTGGGCTCTGACGACCGCATCGGACCAGTAAGTCGCATAGCCATCCTCATCGATGAGCTGTTTGCGAACGTTCTCTACGCAGTTGTCGTGGGGCTCGTCACGACAGCGATTGTCGTGCTCGCAGGCGCTTCAGTTGGCCCGGAGTCCGACGGTGATGCGGCCTCCGTGAATCGATGGTGGACCGGCGGCGTCGTACTTACCTGCTCACACCTTCTATTGACCATCGCGATGTGTCTGAAGCGCACACGCGCCGCTTACGCGGACCTCAAGGCTTGAAACGATCGCTTTGCCCGCTCCACCACACCTGCCCCGTCCCCCTGATAGCTGCAAACCCAGGTCAGCGCGGCCTACGTCAAGTGTCGAGCTTGCTCGATCCCGTAGGGACGCGTAGCGCTCTTGACGTAGGTCGTGGTGGCCGGACAATCGAGCGGCCAGGGGGACGGAGCTAACCAGCGGTCGGACGCCTACAACGGGGCCTGGCCGCTTCCTCTTGGTATGAGGTTCTTCCGGCTTCAGGCCGGGTCGGTCTCCGGGGCGCGGGGTTCGGCCGGCAGGCCGCGTGGGCCCGCGCCCCGGAGGGCGTGCCCGGCCTGGCGCGCCGGAGGCACGCCCTTGATCCATAAGAGATCAACTCAGCAGCGCACTCAGGCTCGCAACTCCCGACTAGGGGTGTTGCACGGCCGACTACTCGTCGTCTGCCAATACGACGCCCTCGGCCGAACCCTGAACCATCGCCAGAGCGGGCCGGTACATGAACGGCACCCAGAAGTCGTTGAGCCTCGGCTCGAAGAGGCCGATGACAACCAGTTGTTCGGCCACTTTCTCGGCCTCCGCGTCCGTCGCACCCCAGATCGCTGCCAAACTTGGCACGTTGTGGCGTGTCTTCTGGCCTTCAAGTTTCTCGATGTAGGAGCGCAGGCTTGGGTGCTCCGCGTAAAGCGTCTGGGTCAGGCGCACCTTGGAGACGGTCGGAAGCGCCTCCTTGAACGCCTGACGGTCGAACACCGTGCCGCCCTCGGGAGCCGCTTGCCCTGTCTCAAACCTGTTCAACTGACTGTTCCGGGCCTCCGAAAGCAGGTGGATCAGTTCGCGCGGAGCGTTGTGCCCGGTTCCGTCTTTCGTGCGAGAGAGACACCAATCGATCGTCGCGGGCTTCTTGCTCCCCTGATCGATCTGTGGCGGGTACACCTCGTAGAAGAAGGCTCGCTGCTGCTCGATGTCGGACAGAACCTTCTGCTGGTCGACCCCGTAGTGTGACCGAAGTTGGTCACTGCTCAGGAGGCGTTGCACCGCCAGCCGCAGCAGCGTGTTCTCGTTCCACTCGATGCGCAGGTCGCGCGTTATGTGGCTCGCCTCCCGGAAGCCTTCCCTCGTTATCGACTCCCAGATGTCCGACCGCAGGAAGATCTTCAGATCGATGTTGCGCCTGGTCTGAAGGTCGCGGTAGACCCGAAACAGTGCACGCAGTGCGTTGGTTTCTAGCTTGGCCGAGTCGGCGAAGGCGATGTCCAGCCGGTCCAGCAAGATCCAGATGGACGCGTCAGCATCGTAAAGCGCCTGCTCTGCCAAATCGAACAGTTCATCGACGAAGAGCGAGCCGGCCTGCCGTTGCTCCGTGCTCGGTTCAACGAAGGTGATCTTGGGGACGAACATGGGCGCGCCGGTGCTCGGGTCGACGCTCATCGTCGCCTCGATCGACGCGGGCGGCCGGAAGAAGGTCTTGACGTAGTCCATGGCCCTGCGCACTAGTTGGCGGCGGCCCGCCGTGCTTGGCGGCAGGAGGCCCGCCTCCTCGAGTTTCGCCAACAACCGCATCGCCGGGTCGCTCGTGAGGTCGTAATCCGCCAGCGTCTGCGCAACGATCGTCAGGAAGTAGATCTTCCACAGTCCGATGAACTCAGCCTCGGAAGTCGGCGGTTCCTTCTCGACCTCTGCGAAGGCAGTCCCGCCACTAGGGTTCTCGGCGGTCGCCAATAGGATGCCGCGGTCGAAGAAGTCGTTCTCCCGCGCCATCAGCATCGAGTAGATCGCGCTCTTCCCGCCGCCCTTCGGCGCGAAGATCACGTCCGCCTCCCCCTGGTAGACCTTGCGCCAGTTCTCGGTCTCGACGAAGTAGGTGGACAGATCGTCCCGCTCCTCCTCCGCCACCCGCGAACCCAGGGAGATCGATTGCACAACCCGCTGAGCGTCCACCCCGCACCTCCACTTCCGTGTCCGGATCGTATTCCTACCAGAAGCGACGGCGAATTGGGCACGATCCGGGGCCTAGTCGGCGGTGGAATGTGGTCGATCGCGCGGGGAGTGAGGACCTGACCCTGCCGATCAAAGGACCGTGGTCGCCCGTTCATCGACTGCGGCATTGGTCAGCGCCTCAGGGGGTCGCCAGGCTTCTAGGCTGTCGCGGATCAGTCGGCGGAAGAATCCAGCGGGACAGGCGCAGATGCAGGGGTCGGCCCCTGCCCCGCCTGGTCATGGGTGTACTGGCGCCCCACGCTCAGGTTGCGGAACTCCTACTGGCGGTATCTGCGGGACGACACTCGCGGGCCGCGTGAGCCTTGGATCAGGTGCTCCTCGACGCACCAGGAAAGGACGAGGCTGCCGTGCCGCGGGTCCTCGCCGTCCGGCCGACGCCGTTCCGTTGACCGACGGCTGTGGTGCGGAAGGCCCAACGGCGCATCTGTCGGCGCGAACGTATCGGCGCTTAGTCATCCAGCCACTCCGCGCCGAGGTTGTCGCGGTGGTAGCCCTTGTGCTCGCCGTTGATGCAGGGTCTGCCGGTCATCGGGTTTTCGCCGTCGCAGCGTTCGGCCGGCCGAAGTGTGGGCCAGCCGGTCGCGGTGGTGTGGTCGTCGTCGGGGTGGCCGCTCCACTCGACTCCGAACGACGTGTTCCCCGTGGTTGTCATAGCGCAACGCTAGGAACCGGGTTAGCGCGGCGGCTACGTTGTTGCGGCTAGTTGCTGGCGTTCATCTCGGATTGCGTTCGGATGATCAGGGCGCGTGCATCCGGGCCGTAGACGGCGGACTGGCGGAGTAGGTCGAACATGCGGTCATAGAGGCGGATCTCTTGCGGCTGGGTGATTTCGATGCTGGCGGTGGGTGTTTCGAGGGTGACGAGCTTGTCATCGAACATCCAGAAGCCCGCCGAGCCGACGCCCTGGCGTTCGAGCATGGCGGGCACGATCCCGAGTGCGATGTTCGGGAGATTCATCAACGAGAGCAGCCGGTCGAGCTGGCCGGCCATGGTCTCGGCTGTGCCGAACCAGGTCCGTAGCGCGTTCTCCTCCAGCACCACGGTGAACTTTCGCCGGCTTTCGTAGAGGATGGTCTGACGCTGCAACCGGGCGGCCACTGCTTCGTCGACATCGATGCTGGTGTTGAGAAATCGCGTCCAGAACGTGAGCATCGCGCGGATGTACTCGGGCGTCTGAAACAGTCCGGGGATGACGTTGTGTTCGTAGATCCTGAACTGCTCGGCGGTTTCGTAGGTCTTCTGGAACGCGAGCATGAGTTGCTTGATGCCGGATGAGCCGCGTCGTCGGTACTCGACGTACATCGACTCGATGGCCCGCGCCTGGGCGACAAGGTCCGCCACCTGGTCCCCGGCTCCGCATGCTCCGCACCAAGTTCGGATGTCGGCATCGGTGGGAGTCTGCACACCGTGCTCCAGCTTGCTGATGCGCGTGAAATGCCAGCCGGTCGCGGCGGCAAGCTCGCGACCGGTCAGACCAGCATCTTTGCGCAGATTCCGAAGGCGTAGCCCGAGGGCTTCCTGAACCTTTCGGGCTGAGCTATTCGGGCTTGTACTCACTGTAGGGAATCGTCAGCGGCCACACCTGGTCGAATGCCTTGCGGCACATCTCGACGGTTGCCGGGTTCGTCGTGGTGGTCAGTGCGTTGTTCAGTCCTGCGCCGGAGTAGTGCAGGAACACAACTCGCTCGTCGTCGAACACGTAGTAGTCATTGCCGGGGAAACACAGTTCGGAGACCTCGCGTCTGGGCACGAATCGAACGTCTTCGCCGGCTTCGACAATCGGATGACCGATCGCGAGGGTCCACCGCTGGTAGTCGCTGAGAGGCTCGGAGACGATCCGCGCACGTCGTACCGTCCGACCGGCGGCGATGTGGCTGCGCAACGTGGAGCACCAGTCTTGAAGCCACTCAAGGTCATCCGGCTCGCCTGCCGCCCACTGCGCCATGTGAGGCAGTTCGACCTCGGTGCCGTACGCGTCACGGGTCTCAAGGTGAATAGAGCTGCGGCTGAACGTCTTCAGCAGCTCTTGGAACTCGTCGTCGGTGATCTCCTCCACGAGTCCTACTTGAAGAACTGGATCATGCGATCCGGGATCTCGACGGCAGTCTCACCGGCCGGAAGGTTGAGGGCGGCCAGCGCGTCGGGGTCGTCGACCACCCAGCCCTGCACGACCCAACTACCGCGATCGGTCTTGTAGAGGGTGGGTGAGTTGGTGGGCTGAGACTCCGGATCGCCTGCTACGAGCGTGAGTTGCATGATCAGTCCCCTGCTTCCGTAGTTGCGTACCTTGCCCTGTCGAGTCTGGGGTTACGCGTTGTTGCCTGTCAGCGATGTTGCGCGAAGTTGCTCACTCAGCTTCTCATTCGCGATGCCATGCCACCGACTCGATGACGATGGACCTCTACGGGCACCTCACCAATCAGAACCTCCGGGGTTCCACCCGGATCGGGGAGGCACGACGGGGCACGGAGGGGGGCTTGAGGCTGGAAACAAGAAACCCCCGGGCG
The DNA here is from genome assembly GCF_027627575.1 of Kribbella sp. CA-293567. Taxonomy (NCBI): domain Bacteria; kingdom Bacillati; phylum Actinomycetota; class Actinomycetes; order Propionibacteriales; family Kribbellaceae; genus Kribbella; species Kribbella sp. CA-293567. The sequence continues at coordinate 833,695 of NZ_CP114065.1, read as the reverse complement.
AGGAAACTGGCCTCTGACCTGGGGGTTCTGGTGGAGCCGCCTATCGGAATCGAACCGATGACCTTCTCATTACGAGTGAGACGCTCTGCCGACTGAGCTAAGGCGGCGGTGGCCCGGGGGCCGATGCAAGAGTGTAGCGGGGTGGCGGGCTGATTCCGAATCGGGATGCCCGCGGAGCGGGGAAGAGGGGCGGGTCAGGGGGTGCGGAGGGAGTGGATCATGGATTGCAGGATGCGGAAGGCGGCTGACTGGTCGGTGGGGGTCAGGTCGGTGAGCATTCGTAGTTCGACGGAGCGGACGGCTGCGGTGGCCTCTTTGAGGGCGGCTTGGCCGAGTGGGGTGAGTTGGGTGGGGAGGATCTTGCCTACGGGGGCCTGGGCGGGTCTTGTCACATAGCCCTCGCGCTCCAGGGCCTGGAGGAGGACGTTCATCGACTGGCGGGTGACGAAGGCGCCGCGGGCCAGGTCGGAGTTCGAGAGGCCGGGGCGTTGGGCCAGGAGTTCCAGGCAGGCGTAGCGGGTCACGTTCATGCCGAGGGGGCGCAGGACCTCCTCCATGGCTGTACGCAGGGCGCTCGACGCCTCTTTGAGCAGGTAGCCCAGTGACGTCTGCAGGTCGACACCGTCTTGACTCATGTCAGGATTCTGACATAGCTTGATGCGTGTCAGGATACTGACACGAAGCGAAGGAGCAGCATCATGCCCGTCACCGGTCCCGACTTCATCTCGCTGCAGGCGCGCGACCTCGCCGCCTCCCAGGCGTTCTACGAGCGGTACCTCGGTCTGGTCCGCGCCCAAGCCGGTCCTCCGCACGCCGTGGTCTTCGAGACGAAGCCGATCGCGTTCGCGCTCCGCGACCTCGTTCCCGGCACGGATCTCGACGCCGCCGGCCGGCCCGGCATCGGCGCCGCGATCTGGCTTCACGCCACCGATGTCCAGGCCATCCACGACGCCCTCGCCGCCGACGGGCACCCCATCGTCTCCGCGCCGATCGACGGGCCGTTCGGCCGGACCTTCACCTTCGCCGACCCCGACGGCTACCAGATCACCCTGCACGACCGCGGCTGACGAAATAGCCGGGGGAATAGAAGTAGCCGCAAATACATTGACTTCGATTGTGGGCATAGGTCAAACTAATGCCCGCAAGCATCGACAGATCAGGAGAGCACAGTGACCGGCAAGCGGGAGTTCGGGCAGGCGTGGCGCTACGAGCGCATGCCGTTGTCCACCTGCCTGCGATCCGTGCGTCAAAACGTCGAGATCCACCTGTTCGCAGGAAGCCTGACCCCGAGGTACGGCGGTCCGCCCGACTGATCTTCGCTGATCAGCAGGAGCCGCCAGAGCCGGGAACACCGGAGCTAGGCGGCTCTTTTGTTGTGTCGCCACAATTACCATTGCGCCCATCAAGCCGCAATTCGAATTCTTGACAACTGCATTCCCAAATAGCCAGACCAGGTGCCCGCAGCATGCTCAGCTACCGGCCGAGCGGGCGCCACAACAAGGTCGGCGGCATGCGACCGGGCGAGGGTCCGATCGCCACTGCCGGCCACGCACGCGCCCTGCGCCGGGCATCCGAAAGTCCGGCGCAGGGCCGGTCGACGCCCGTAGCTCAACCGGAGAGAGTGCCTGCCTACGAAGCAGGTGGTTGCAGGTTCGAGTCCTGCCGGGCGTACCGCATCACAAGTCGGTGCCATCACCCGATCGAGCGACGGCACCGAGAAAGCTGACCCGGCAACTACCCGTCGGGCACACTGGAGGAGAGGAGGAACCACCATGAGCGGTGTCATCGTGCTCAATGCCTCATATGAGCAGCTGCACGTCGTGTCGGTCCAGCACGCCATCCGGATGCTTGTCCGGGAGGTCGCGGTCGTCGAGGAAGCGCACGACGGCGCCAGCATCGGTCCCTTCCCCTTCCCCCGCGTACTGCGCCTGGTGCGCTACGTCGTCACCAAATGGCGCTACGCCTCCGGTCGCCTGCAGTACACGCGAGTCGGCGTGCTGAAGCGCGACAAGCACCGCTGTGCGTACTGCGGCCAAACCGGCGCCACCACGATGGACCACGTCGTACCCCGGTCCCGTGGTGGCCGCGGCGAGTGGCTGAACGCTGTCGCCGCGCACGCACGTTGCAACGAGAAGAAAGGCTGCCGCACGCCCGAGGAGGCCGGTATGCCACTGCTGTGGCAGCCGTGGATTCCTTCGCGTGCTGAGTTAGCTCTCTGACGTCGCACTCACCGGTGCCGCGCGGAGCGCGTTGCCAGGTGGGTGACGGTATCCCGCCCTCGGTTCTGACCCGAGGCCCCGCAGGTTCGAGCCCTGCCCTGGCAGCTTCGTGCTGTACCAACACAACCAGAGGAGTGGGGAGATGAACGTTCAGTACCCGGTCGCGCTGAGTGGGGCCAAGAGCTCCACTCTGATGTGGGCCCAGGAGCACGAGGTGGGAGCCCAGGCTCTGCAGCAGCTGCGCAACATCGCGGCGCTGCCGTGGGTGCACGGGGTGCGGGTGATGCCGGACGTGCACCTGGGCAAGGGCGCGACCGTCGGTTCGGTCATCGCGATGTACCAAGCGGTGTCGCCGGCCGCGGTCGGGGTCGACATCGGCTGCGGCATGGAAGGCGTGCTCACCTCGCTGACGGCGTCGGACCTGCCGGACGACCTGGCGGGCATCCGGTCGCGGATCGAGGCCGCCGTACCGGTCGGGTTCGGGGGGCACCAGCACCCGGTCAGTGTGCGCAAACTCGGGCTCGATCGCGGCTGGGACAAGTTCTGGGGATCGTTCTCGAGCCTGCACGACGGCGTCCAGGACCGGGAGAAGAAGGCCCACCAGCAGATGGGGTCGCTGGGCGGCGGGAACCACTTCATCGAGGTCTGCCTGGACGACGACGACCGGGTCTGGCTGATGCTGCACTCGGGGTCGCGCAACATCGGCAAGGAGCTGGCGGAGCGGCACATGCGGATCGCGAAGGCGCTGCCGCACAACGCCGACCTGCCGGATCGCGATCTGGCGGTCTTCCTGACCGGTACGCCGGAGATGGACGCCTACCGCCAGGACCTCACCTGGGCGCAGGAGTACGCCTCGCGCAACCGTGCGGTGATGCTCGCCCTGGTGATGCAGGCCGTCCGGGAGTCGTTCGAGCAGCAGATCACCTTCGAGAAGCCGATCTCGTGCCACCACAACTACGTGGCGGAGGAGACGATCGACGACCTCGACCTGCTGGTCACCCGCAAGGGCGCGATGCGGGCGGGTCTGGGTGACCTCGGCCTGATTCCCGGCTCGATGGGGACCGGCTCGTACGTCGTCCGCGGTCTCGGCTCGGAGCAGTCGTTCTACTCGGCCTCGCACGGGGCAGGCCGGCGGATGAGCCGCAACGAGGCCAAGCGCCGCTACACCGTCGACGACCTGATCGCCCAGACCTCCGGGGTGGAGTCCCGCAAGGACGCCGGCGTGCTGGACGAACTACCGGCGGCGTACAAGGACATCGAGTCCGTGATCGCCGCCCAGACCGACCTGGTCGAGGTGGTTGCTCACCTCAAGCAGGTCATCTGCGTGAAGGGCTGAACCAGGGACCGGCCGCCGTGTTCAGGGGACACGACGGCCGGTCCAGGGCTGAACAGAGGACTACGAACCTGCCGCCCGGCGTTGCCGGAGGCAACTGTCACCGCGTCAAGCGAAGGAAGGAGGACCGGCCATGGCCGCTGTCAGGAACAAGAGGAAGAGGATTCCCGGTGGGAGGACCGGTGCTCCGGTCCAGCAGGGGCATGCCCTGCGGCGCGTGAAGCTCGCCTGTGGTCACGTCCAGCGCGATCGGATCGCGCATCCGGGAGATCACGTGTGGTGCGAGGCGGAGTGCTCCGACTGGGTTCGGGTCGTCTCGTTCGAGGAGTAGCAACCCACCCGGGTACGCCGGTCCGCCGGCGTACCCGGGCTCGCGGTCAGAGCAGCACCTTCCCCGGGTTCAGCAGGTTGCCCGGGTCGAAGACCTGCTTGATCCGCCGGTGCAGGTCGAGGCTGACCGGTCCCAACTCCTGCTCCAGCCAGCGCGCCTTGAGGATGCCGATCCCGTGCTCGCCGGTGATCGTGCCGCCGAGCGCCAGCCCCAGTTCCATCACGGCACCGAAGGCCTCCAGCGCCCGGGCCTCGGCCGCCGCGTCGCCCCGCGGGAAGACCACGGTGGGATGCATGTTGCCGTCACCCACATGCCCAGGGCAACAGATCAGTACGTCGTACTTCGTCGCGATCTCCGCGATCCCGTCCAGCAACGCGACCAGCTTGCTGCGGGGTACCGCGACGTCGTCCACCAGCGTCACGCCGAGCGGCTCCAGCGCCGGGTTCACCAGTCTGCGGGCCTCCAGCAACATCCTGGACTCCTCCGCGTCGGAGGCCGCGGCCACCTCGACGGCGCCGAACGAGCTGCAGATCGCGGCGATCTGGGCCACGTCCTCCGCGGCGCGGGGACCACGGTCCGACTGCGCGATCAGCAGCGATCCGATGTCGGCGGGCAACCCCATGTCGCGATAGTCCTGGATCGCCCGAGCGGTCGGCCCATCGAGAAACTCGAGCAGCGAAGGCCGCAACCCGGACGCCATCACGGCAGCAGCGGCAGCGATCCCGGCCTCGATCGACAGGAACGTCGCGGCCGCGGTCAGCGCCGCCTCGGGCTCCGGCCGCAGCGCCAGCGTCGCCTCGGTGACGACGCCCAGCGTGCCCTCCGAGCCGACGATCAGCCGAGTCAGGTCGTACCCCGCGACGCCCTTCGCCGTCCGCCGCCCGGTGCGCACCACCTCGCCGGACGCGAGCACCACCTCGAGCCCGCGCACGAAGTCGGCCGTCACGCCGTACTTCACACAACACAGTCCACCGGCGTTGGTCGCGATGTTGCCACCGATCGTGGACATCTCCCACGACGACGGGTCCGGCGGGTAGAACAACCCCTGCCCCAGCACGGCCCGCGACAATTCCGAGTTCACGACTCCGGGCTGGACCACCGCGACCTGATCCTCGACCGAGACCTCCAGGATCCGGTTCAGCCGCGAGGTCGACAGCAGCAGACACCCGTCGAGCGCGTTCGCGGCCCCCGACAACCCGGTCCGCGCGCCCTGCGTCACCACCGGTACGCCGTACTCGCCCGCTGCCCGCAGCACCTCCTGCACCTCGGCGGTCGATTCGGGCCGCACCAGCACCAGCGGCACTCCCGCCTTGCAGAAGGTCGCGTGGTCGTTGCGATGACCGTCCAGTACGTCGGGGTCGGTGACGACCGCCTTCTCGCCCAGCGAGGCCCGCAGTCGTGCGATCAGCAAGTCAGAGCTCATTCCTCGTCCTGTTCAGCCAGCAGTCGCAGCACCAACTCGGCACGGCGAACCCGTTCCCGCCCGAGCGCCTCGGCCGTCGCGGCCAGGTGGGCGCCGGCCGGGTAGATGTTCGGCGCGTTCCGCAACCCCATCTTCAGATAGACCGGCGCAGCCACCCGCACCACGGCCGGTACGTCGTAGAACCGCACGTGCCCACCCTGGTCGTCGGGCACCTCGACGTACATGTCGATCGGCACCGTGGTCGCGGCGCGGATCTCGGCCAGCACCCCGATCGGGAGGTCCGTCGAGACGTTCAGGCTGGTCGCGCCCAGCCGCTCGTAGAGCGCGGCGGTCGAGGCGTTGGCCAACGGCATCAGCACCGAGGTCTTCAGCACCAGGTCGGCCGGCAGCTCGCCTTCCTTCTTCAGCAGGCCGAGCAGTTCCAGCACGCCGAGATCGCCGACCAGCAGGCTCCGGACGCCCAGCTCGACCGCGCGGTACGCGTCACACAGCGACGCGGCCACCATGTCGTTGCCACGGGCAACGCCACCCACCGCGGCCGAGACCTTCGCCTGGCCGCCGGTGTCCCAGGCGCCCCGCGGGCCGAGGAAGAGACAGACCTCGACCTCGTGATCGGCGCCCAGGGTGAGCATCTCGTCGATCTCGCCGTCGGTCAGCATCATCACGCCACTGCCCTGTGAGACCCGGTGCACGGTGACCCCGCGGGCAGCCGCCTCGTCGAGCACGGTCCGCATCACCGCGGGTCCTTCGCAGCTCGGGATCTCCACCCGGTACGCCGCTCCGCCGGCGAACCGCCGCGTCGAGGCGAAGTCGGGTGCCGGGCTGATCAGCCCCCGGTCGGCCAGCAGTCCGTGCGCTTCCCGCAGGTTCATCGTTCTCCCCAGCCAGTCAACGTGCCGGTCACGTCGGTCAGCTCCCGCGCGCTCCCGGTGATCTCCAGATCGAACCGCTCGGCGGCCTCGTCCAGCAGAGCCGGCGAGACCATCAGCTCGTTCGGCGACAGCGTGTCACGGATCCTGGCCAGCCGGAGCTCCGACCAGTCGCGGCGTCCACTCATCGTGACAGCACCCAGGATCGCGGCGGCGTCGTCCTCCAGCACCATCGGCAGGCGCGACCGCCGCGCGCCACCCGCGCCGGAGGTCAGCGCGTTCACGTAACTGGCCTGCAGGTCGATCTGCTCCAGAATCCTCGCCGGAACCACGTCAGCCAGGCCGAGTCCCGACGCGTTCCCGTGCGAGGCGTCCGACAGTCGGTGCACGCTGACCGCGGCGATGGACGGCGACTCGAACTCCGGGATGCCGAAGACCCAGCACCGCCCGAGCACGTTCGTGTCCATCCCGGTGCCGGACTTGTCCTTGCCCAGCTCATCGACCACGAGTACGTCGAGCTGCTCGAACGGCAGACGTGCCATCAACCCAGCAGCCCTTTGCAGCAAGGCGTTCTCCGCCGCCGAAGCGATGCCGTCGGCAACGACCAGCTCGACGGCGGCGGTCTTCTCGTAGGCGTTCTCGAGAATCGCGAGGCCGCCCAGGATCTTGCCCGACCCGACGATGAGCTTGGCTGCCGCCTCGATCGCGGCGCCGAGCGACGGGATGCCGCCGGCATGCAGGGTGGCGGCGCCCTGGTGGTTGCCCAGGCCGATCGCGAGGATCTTGCCGAGCCCGCTCTCGACCGGGCCGTGGAAGTCCGTGTGCGGTTTGACCCGGTTGATCAGCAGGACGCCGTCGGCTTTTGCTGCCAACGCGTCGTGGTGGACCGGAGTACCGTCCGGCAAGTTGCCTAGGACAACTGTCTCCATAGTTGCCTCGACCGGGCAACCGACCGACTCCGCCGTGACGCCGAGGCCGGCCAGCATCTCGCGCTGCCCGTCGGCGGTGGCGCCACCGTGTGATCCCATCGCCGGTACGACGAACGGCTCCGCGCCGGCCGCCCGCAACCAGTCGACCGCGGCACGGACGACGGTCACCAGGTCGTGAATGCCCCGGCTCCCGGCGGTGACCGCGATCCGGTCGCCCGGGCGGATCGCCGTGGCCAGCGGCGCAAGCGCGGCCTGCGCGGCGGCGTACGGGTCGGCTTCGGTGGGGACGTCGTGCAGGAGACGGCGGATCGGCGTGACCTGTGGCAGAACACCGTCCGGTCGCAGACCACGGATGGCTTCGAACGGGCCCCACGGCCTGCCGCTCGACGAAGCCTCCTTGCCGCCTGACATCAGTGGCTCTGGCGGGCTACGGCTGAGCCGGTCCGGCCGACCAGGAAGTCGAGGTCGCAGCCAAGGTTGGCCTGGGTGACGTGGTCGACGTACAGCCGGGCCCAGCCGCGATCGGTCGACGCCGGCGCGGGCTGCCAGTCCGCGCGGCGCTTGGCCAGCTCCTCCTCCGAGACATCCAGATGCAGGGTTCGGGCCGGTACGTCGAGCTCGATCCAGTCACCCGTGCGGACGAGCGCCAGCGGACCGCCAACGGCCGCCTCGGGCGCGACGTGCAGCACCACCGTCCCGTACGCCGTACCGCTCATCCGGGCGTCCGAGATCCTGACCATGTCCTCCACTCCCTGCTCGGCGAGCTTGCGCGGGATCGTCATGTTGCCGACCTCAGGCATCCCGGGATAGCCCCGCGGGCCGGCGTTCTGCAGCACCAGCACCGTGTCCTCGTCGACGTCGAGGTCCGGGTCGTCGACGGCCAGGTCGTACTCCTCGATGCTGCTGAACACCAACGCCTTGCCGCGGTGCTGCAGCAACCGCTCGGACGCCGCGGACTGTTTGACCACGGCGCCGTCCGGAGCCAGATTTCCCTTCAGCACAGCGGTTCCGGCGCCGCTGCCGAGCGGGTTGTCGACGGCCCGGATCACGTCGGTGTCGACGGTCCGCTCGGTGTTCGCGACGTTCTCACCGATGGTCCTGCCGGTGACCGTGATCGCGTCGGCCTTCAGCAGCGGCAAGATCTCCCGCATCACGGCGGGCAGGCCGCCCGCGTAGTAGAAGTCCTCCATCAGGTACTTGCCCGACGGCTGCAGGTCGACCAGCCACGGTACGCCGCGGGCCCACTCGTCCATGTCGTCCAGTGTCAGGTCGACGCCGACCCGGCCGGCGATCGCCAGCAGATGGATCACCGCGTTGGTCGAACCACCGATCGCGGCGTTGGCCCGGACCGCGTTGGCGAACGCGTCGCGGGTCAGGATGTCGCTCGGCTTGAGATCCTCCTCGACCATCTTGACGATCCGCTGGCCCGCCAGCTGCGCGGTCGCGTACCGGCGGGAGTCGACGGCCGGGATCGCGGCCGAACCGGTGAGCTGCAGGCCGAGCGCTTCGGCCATACAGGCCATCGTGGACGCCGTGCCCATCGTCATGCAGTGGCCGTTGCTGCGGGACATGCCCGACTCGGCGGCGGCGTAGTCCTCCTGCGTCATCCGGCCGGCGTTGACGTCCTGGGTGAACCGCCAGACCGCAGTACCGGAGCCGATGTCACAGCCGCGGAACTTGCCGTTGAGCATCGGGCCGCCGGTCACCACCAGGGTCGGGAGGTCAACCGAAGCCGCACCCATGATCGAGCCCGGCGTGGTCTTGTCGCAGCCGGTCAGCAGGACGGTACCGTCGATCGGATTGCCGCGCAGCGACTCCTCGACGTCCATGCTGAGCAGGTTGCGGAACAGCATCGCGGTCGGCCGCAGCATCGTCTCGCCGAGCGACATCACCGGGAACTCCAGCGGGAACCCGCCCGCCTGCCACACCCCGCGCTTCACCGACTCGGCCAGCCGGCGCAGGTGCGCGTTGCAGGGCGTGAGCTCGGACCAGGTGTTGCAGATCCCGATCACCGGGCGGCCGTCGAACACCTCGTCGGAGAAGCCCTGCGCCCGCATCCAGGACCGGTGGATGAACCCGTTGCGATCCTTCTCCCCGAACCAGTGGTCGAAGCTCCGGCGCCCGGTCCCGCCCGCCGCGGCGGACGCCCCTTCGGTACTCGGAGCGGCACCCGGCGGGCGGCCGGTCTTCTCCGGCGTCGGCTCGCCTTCCGGGTCGCCGAGGACGGCGCCATGCGGAGGTGTCCCGGGATCCGCGGTGGGCGGGGTGGTCGCCGGATCCCCGGTAGGCGGGGTGGTCGCCGGGTCCCCGGTGGGCGGGGTCGATGCGGCTGAGGCGGGAGTCGGCGCGTCGGGGTCGCTCGGCTTGTCGCTCACAGGGGAACCTCCGGGGTGGTTGCGGTGCCGGGCTGGGTCAGCGCGGTACGTCGGTGGTGCTGATGACTCCGTTGATCCGCCGGGGAACGCCCCCGGGATTGGCGTCGCGGAGTACGGCAGGAAGGACCGCGTCGGGAAGATCCTGATAGGCGACCGGTCGCTGGAAGCGGCGAGCGGCGGTGGTTCCGACGCTGGTGTGGATCGAGCCGACCGTGGACGGGAACGGCCCGCCGTGGTGCTGAGCCCAGGAGACGGCGACGCCGGTCGGCCAGCCGTTCCACAGGACTCGGCCGGCCCGCGCGGTCAGCAGCGGAAGCAGCTCGCGAGCCAGCTCCTCGTCGCCGGCCTCGGCGTGGACGGTCGCGGTGAGGTTGCCTTCGAAGGCCTCGACGGCGGCGGTCAGTTCGGCGGCCGACGAGTACTCGACGACGATCGAGACCGGACCGAAGCACTCCTCCAGGATCTCCTCGCGACGCTCCAGCAACTCGGCGACCGTCGTCCCGAGCAGTGTCGCGGGGCCGTCGCTCAGCACCCGGAGCCCGTCGACCTTGCGTAGCCGGTCGAGGCCGGAGGAGAAGCCCGAGGCGATCCGTTCGGTCAGCATCGTCGCCTGGGCGACCGCGCCGGTGGCCTCGGCCAGCTGGTCCTGCAGCCCGTGCCCGGCCGGCAGGAAGAGCAGTCCGGGCTTGGTGCAGAACTGACCGACCCCCAGCGTGAACGACCCGACGTACCCGGTGGCGATTTCGTTGCCTCGGGCATCGACTGCCGCCTGGGTGACGAAGACCGGGTTGAGGCTGCCGAGCTCACCGTAGAACGGGATCGGCTCCGGCCGCGTCGCCGCGATCTCGTGCAGCGCTTTGCCGGCCGGCACCGAACCGGTGAAGCCGGCCGCGGTGATCCGCGGATCCTTCAGCGCGGTCACGCCCACGTCGTACCCCTGGATCAGCCCGAACGTCCCGGCCGGCGCACCCGCGCTGCGGAGCGCCTCGATCATCACCGCGGCGGTCTGCTCCGACAGCTCCGGATGCCCGGGGTGTGCCTTGACGATCACCGGACAGCCCGCTGCGAGCGCGGAGGCGGTGTCGCCGCCGCAGACACTGAAAGCGAACGGGAAGTTGCTGGCAGCGAACACCAGCACCGGGCCGAGCGGCACCAGCACCCGCCGGAGGTCGGGCCGCGGTACCGGCTTGGCCTCCGGGTCCGCCGTGTCGATGATGATCTCGAGCAGCGATCCCTCGGCCAGCGCGTCGGCGAACAGGCGCAACTGTCCGGTGCTGCGCGCGACCTCACCGCGCAGCCGTGGCTCGGGCAGCGACGACTCCCGCATCGCGATCGGTACCAGGTCGTCCGCGGCGGCGTCGAGCGCATCGGCTACCGCGCGGATCCACTCGGCCCGTACGGCGGGCTCCGACGCGGCCAGCGGCCCGGCTGCGGCCGCCGCGTCGCTCAGGGCCTGCTCGAGCTGGGCGGGGGTGGTGTCGGACGTCATCGGTTCTCCTCCAGGGTCTGCGCTGCCAGGAAGGCGAATGGTTCCCGGCCGACTGCCACCGTATTCGTCAGCGTGCCGACCTCGCTGATCGAGATCGCCACCTGGTCACCGGCGCGCAGCGCGAAGTCCAGTTCGGGCACGATCCCGGTCCCGGTGGCGAGGATCACTCCGTCGGGGAAGTCGTTGGGCCCGACCAGGGTGTCGATCAGGTCCTGCAGGTCGCGGACGAGCTGCTGGGTGGACGTCGTACCGGTGAAGACGTCGGCGCCGTCGCGGCGGATCACCAGGTCGATGGTCAGCGCCTTGGGGTCGGCGACCTCCCAGACCGGGCGGATCCCGGTGGCCAGCGCGCAGCCGCCGGCGAAGACCTTGGCCTGCGGGATGTAGAGCGGGTTCTCGCCCTCGATCGAGCGGGAACTGACGTCGTTGCAGACGGTGAAGCCGACGATCTCGCCGTGGCTGCTGGCGACGATCGCGAGCTCGGGTTCCGGTACGTCGTGACCCGAGTCGGCCCGGATACCGATCTGTTCACCATCGGTGACGAGCCGCCAGGCGGGTGACTTCGGGAACAGTTCGGGGCGCGGGGCGGAGTACACGCGGTCGTAGACGGACTGTTCGGTGCTTTCCTCCATCCGCGCGCCGCGGGAGCGCTCGTAGGTGACGCCCGCGCACCAGACCTCGCCGCGCCCGTCGAGCGGTGGGAGCAGTTGCACGTCGGCCACCGGTACGCCGTCCCCGAGGCGGCTGGTCGCCTCACGGAGATCCGCAACGCTCAGCCGCAACAGCTCCGCCATCGTGGTGATCCCGTCGATCGACGCCACCACGTCACCGGTTCGGACGCCGGCCTGCGGGCGTTGTCCAGGGAGCAGGTACCGGACCAAATGCATCTGGGTCCACCTTTCGAGCTGTCGGGAGAGCGGGAGGTCACATGGAGGTGCCGAGGAGACCGCGGGTGATCTGGAAGCCGACGTTGCCGGACGCAACCGCCTTCGGTACCAGTTGCCGGCCGGCCACTGCCGCGATCGCCTGCAGCGCGACCGATGCCTGTTCCAATGCGTTGCCTGAGGCAACGGCATCCAGGTCGTCGCCGTACTGCGCGACTGTCTCGGGGTCGTTGCTGAACTCCACGACCGGAACGAATCGCTGGGCCGACAAGGTGCCACCGGCAACATGCGCGACGACCTGCTGCACCCCGCCCGCGCCGAAGCCGGTGACGGTCTCCATCCAGTCGGTACCGGGCATGCGCATGACGTGCCAGCCGTTCGCGGTGAACCGCTGACCGTGGGCGATCGTGGGGCCAACCTCGGCGGGAGAGCCGAAGGCGGCGTACCGGAAGGCTTCGCTGGCCAGCAGGGCGCCGCGGGAGGAGAGCACGACCGAGCCGCCCGCCGCGACGATCTCGCGGCCGGTGATCGCCAGCGCCTCGGCGGTCGGGGTGGTCAACCGACCGCGTGCTTCGAGGGCGATGGTGAGCTCGCCCAAAGTGCTCCGGACCTCTTGCGGTGCAGGCAGGTCGAAGCTGCCGAACCAGTCACGCACCCGGCCGGTGACGGCGTCGAGACCACCGTCGGCCTGGATGCTCGCCCAGCCGAACCGCGACGGATCGGCGCCGGCCTCGACCAGCCGGGACCGGAAGTAGTCGTTGTGCGTCTTCTCGCACCCGTGCTCGAGCAGCAGCGCCAGGCGCGTGTTGGGGTGCAGCAGATATCCGAGCATGGTCCGCGCGAACGTCTCCTCGGACGCTCCCCCGCTGGATCCGCAGCCTTCGGTGTGCGGCAACGCCACCATCCTGGTGACGGAATCTCCCGCCCACCGCTCGAGCTCCCCCTGCGCGGCAAGCCGCAAAGCGATCTGCCCCGAACACAAGCTGGTCGGAAGAATGAGGCCGACAGCCTCGGGGACAACCCGGTCGTCCACCCGCAACAGCCGCAAACCGGTGGCGCCTGCCGGGCCAGCGGCGCTGAGAGCGGGCGCGGCGGCGACGGTGGCCGGCCGTTCGGAGGCCGCGGCTGGCGCTTCACGGGCGGGCGCGGCGGAGGAGGCCGGCGCTTTGGGCGCGGCGGAAGAGGTCGTCGCTTCACCGCCGGAGGCTGGCGCTTCTGGGGCGGCGAAGCTTTCCGCCCCACCTTCCTGCGAGCCGGCGGAGCCGGCGAGCTGCAGCGGGGTACCGGCAAGAGGTGCGTCCCGGTCTTCGGCGGGGAGGTCGAGAATGTTGCGGGTGGTGCGGCCGTCGGTGGTGATCGAGATGCCTTCGCGGGGGCCGTTCTGGCGCCAGTTGCGCCAGATGGAGACCTGGCTGTGGCCGGCGCGTTCGCCCGCGCTCGGCCTACCGGAGGCGATCTCGACGGTCAGCGCGAAGGTTTCGGCGGTGAGGTCGTCCATCGGGGTGCCGGTCAGGTAGCGGCCGGCGTCGACGTCCATCTCGGCGTGCAGCAGTGCGTAGCGGGCCGACGTCGTGACGAACTTGATCGTCGGGACGAACGGGAAGTTGGTGATCGAGCCGTTGCCGGTGGTGAAGAAGATCAGGTTGCAGCCGCTGGCGACCTGACCGGCCACCGACTCCAGGTCATTGCCGGGACTGTCCATGAAAACGAACCCGTGGCCGGGCATCCGCTCGGCGTAGTCGATCACGTGGTCCAGCCGGACGTCGCGATCCAGCTTGCGCGCGGCCCCGACCGACTTGAGCACAATGTTGTAGAGCCCGCGGTACACGTTGCCGCCGGACGGATTGCCCTCGGCGGTATGCCCGTGCCAGCCGACGCGATCCTTGAAGGACTGGATCGTCCGCAGGAACCGCCGGGCCGTCGGCAGATCCCGCACGTTCTCGAGAACGTAGCCCTCGGCACCGATCAGCTCGTCGGTCTCAGCCAGTACGGCGATTCCGCCGTGCCGGATCACCTCGCGCGCCACCGCCCCCGACAGCGGATTCGCGCTGACGCCTGAGAACGCGTCGGATCCCCCGCACTGCAGGCCGATCCAGAGATCCGCGAGCGGAACCTCCTGCCGCTCCTGCGCCGCGACGACCGGCAGCCACGGCTCGATCAACCGGCCGGCCGCCACCAGATCCGACTCGAAACCGGCTCTGCGGGTGAAGTAGGCGTGCGGCACCCGGATCGGCGGATACCCGTGCTCGGTCATGAACTCCTGGATCGCCCGGCCGGAAACGAGATCGCCCTCGGTGTCGACGATCAGCACCGCGCCGACATTGGGGTTCAGCGCGAACCCGGCCAACGTGGCCAGCAGGAAGGGCAGGTTGTTCGGCGTACCGTCCTCGCCGCCTTCGGTGTGGGCCACCGGTACGACGATCCCGTCCGTCCCCGCGAAACGCTTGGCCAACTCGGTCACGAAGCCACTGCTGCGCGAACTCGTCGCCAGCAGCACGACGTGGTTGCGGGTCCCCGCCGGTCCCTGCTCCCGGGGATATCCGAGGAACGTCCCGGGCTGCTCGACGGAAGTGACCTGCTGCCCGAGCCTGACGGCCGACTCGTCGAGTTCGTACGGGTCGAGCGGCTCGTTCTCGGCGCTCGGCTCCGCGGGCAGGCCCGCCACGCCGCGGGCAGCCACGGCGGCGAGGCTGGTCGGCGTACAGACGTAGTCGCCGACGTCGAGATCACGGAGCGCGCGAGCGAACGGGGTGTTCCACGACAGCAGCGGCTCGCCGGTCGCGACCGGGCGGGCGACGAACCGGTGACCTTCGAGCACGGTGTGCGGCAACGTCACCGGCGTACCGGCGAAGTCGAGGACCGTGCCGGCCTCGAGCCGGCGGGACGAGATGGCGACGTTGTCCCCCGGCTCGGGCAGTACGCCGATCTCGTCGAACCTGAGCATCGTTTCCGCCTCCGGGTGACCGACTGCTGGCTTGGGCACGATGAATCGTGCATGATGCATGATTACCAGTGCCACCCTGCCGAACTGCGCGGGCTGGGTCAAGGGCACGACCAGTCCCTGGAGAATGGGCCCGATGAATCCGACCGTGGAGCCACAGGATCGCCGCCTGCTGCGCCGGCAGATGCTCGCCGACGACGTGTACGAGGCGATCAAGACGATGCTGATGGACCACGCGATCCGGCCTGGCGCGCGAATCTCGATCGACGGCCTGGCCCGGGACTTCCAGGTGTCGTCCACGCCTGTCCGGGAGGCGCTGGCGAGACTCGAGTCGGAGGGGCTGGCCGACAAGGAGCCGCTCAAGGGGTACCGCGCGACGCCGCTGCTCACCTTGACCGAGTTCGACGATCTGTACCGCTTCCGCCTGCTGCTGGAGCCCTGGGCGGCGCGGCGGGCAGCCGAACTGGTCGACGACGCCGGCCGCGACCGCCTCCGTGCCGAGCTGGCGACGGCCGTGGAGCCGACCTCCGTCGACTACGCCGGCTACAAGTCACTGACGGCCCACGACAACCGCTTCCACTCGCTGATCGCCGCACTCTCCGGCAGCGAGCAGGTCCGGCTCGCCTTCCAGCGGACCCACTGCCACCTGCACATCTTCCGCCTCCACTACGACCGCGACACCGGCCCGGAGGTCTTGGTGGAGCACCGCCAGATCGTCGACGCGATCACTTCCGGCATCCCCGCTGCAGCCGAAGCTGCGATGACCACACACCTCGACAACTCAATGTCCCTCCGCCTGCGCAAGATCTACGAACCCGCGCAAGTTCCCCCCAGCTAAGGATGGTTACCCCCGGTACGAGCCGGGGGTAACTGTTCAGTCGCGAAGGTAACTCTGGCTGCGGTTAGGCGGGGGCGTCGCCGTGGTCGGGGATTTCCAGTTGGGTGCCGCCTTGGAGGGCGGACTGGTGGGCGTAGATGCCGGGGAGGGTGTAGCGGGCGGCGACCCAGGCGTTGATCGGCGGGAGGGTCTTGTCGGCGACGGCGCGGACGAAGTCGTCGGCGAGGAAGTGGTGGGAGCCCTCGTGGCCGTTGTGGAGACCGGCGAACTCGGCCGGCAGCCGGTCGCGGTCGTGCACCGGTGAGAGGCCGGACCGGAAGGCGTCGCGCAGCGCCGGGTCGACGTTGGCCAGATCGGCGTCGTCGAGGGAGCCGCTCGGCTCGGTCTCCATCAGAGTGGTGATGTCCTCCACGCCTTCCTTGGTCTGCCAGAGCGTGGTGGTCGCCAACTGCTCGAAGCTCGCCTCGGTGCCGAAGACGCGCAGCCGCGACTCCCGCAGGTGCGACGGGTAGCCGACGCGGCGCATCTCGTTGGTACGCATGATGCCGCCGTCGGCCAGCTTGAACAGCGCGGTCGCGTTGCTGAAGTCGTTGTCGAACTGGCTGATCTCCTTGTCGAAGACGCCGTCGCCGCGGTCGTCCCGCACTCCGATACAGGAGACGTGGGTGGCGTGCTGGCCGGTCACCGACAGCACGTTGCCGACCGCGTGGGTCGGGTAGAGCATGGGCGGGAAGGAGGCTGTCTTCTTCCAGTCCTCACCACCGCTGTACTGGTACGCCGAGTAGAAGCCCAGATCCATGTCGTGGACGTAGTCGCCCTCGGTGTAGAAGACCCGGCCGAAGTCACCGGCGGAGAGACGCTGACGGCAGTAGACCGACGACGGGTAGTAGAAGCTCGTCTCGCCCATCATGTAGGTGAGGCCGGTCTCCTCGACCAACTCGACGATGCGCGCGATCTGGTCGGCCTCGATGGCCATCGGGACGGTCGAGTAGACGTGCTTGCCGGCCTCGAGCGCCTGGATCGCCATCTCGCCGTGCAGCCAGCGCTGGGTGAAGATCGCCACCGCGTCGACGTCCGAGGCGAGCATCTCCTCGAAGGACTGGTAGGTGACCGAGACGTTCTGCTTCCCGGCCAGTTCTCTGGCGCGGTCCGGCAGGACATCGGTCAGGCGGACGTCGTCGACGTCAGGATGCGCCGACCACAAGCGCAGGAACGAGGGGGCGAACTGGCCGGCTCCGACCACGCCGATGCTGATGCTCATGAACCAAGGCAATCACACATTCATCGAACATGTAAGAACAATTCCGGACACTGGAACGCCGGGCCGATCGGATCGCGCACAGGCTCGGCCGAGCGACAGGCCGACCGGGCCGCAGGTCAGTTGTGCATCAACAGCAGCGCGCGATCGGCAGTCGCGAGATCGAGGCGGCCACCGTCAACAGCGCCGTACGCGCCGATCGGGCCACTGGCCTTGCGGCCGTGCCGGTTGATCCAGAAACCCCAGCCGGCCGGCGCGTCCGGCCACTCGGGGTCGGGCTCCCAGCCGAGCGGCGGACGCCAGGAGGCGGTCGGCGGCTCGGGCCAGCTGGGTGGTGGGTTGAATCGGTGCACAAGCGGGCCTTCCCCAGGGAAACTGTCTGACAGCTCAACGACCGGCTCTATCGAACGTCACGCCTAAATCTTGGTAAAGATTATTTGCCGAACACCCCAGCTGGCTACTCCTGCAGGTAGTGAGCAACCGCTCACGCAGAGCCACGAATTCCCTGTCCTGCAAGGGGTTCGCGGCACCCCTCGCCCTTGACATCCCCGGCCCACTGGCGGACCTTGAACTCAGTCGATCGGCATCGTGGGGGGACCATGGAGTCTGATCTGTGGAGCCTGTCCTGTTCGCCGCGGGAAGTCGCGGCCCGGGACCTCCAGGGATTGAGCAAGCGCGGGCTTTACCTCGTCCGGCTGGACCTGACCGGGATCGCCGGCGACAACGCGCGGCTGCGCGAGCTGCTGGTCGCGGTACAGACCCTGCGGCGGACCGGCATCCTGGTCGAGTACGAGCTGGATCTCTTCGGTGAGTCACCGCGGTTCGCGACCATCCGGGACAACGTGGCGCTGGTGCGCGCGGTCGTCGCCGACGGTACGACGCCGGCCACCTTCACCGTCGATCCCAGCCACGGGCAGTGCTCACCGTGGCTCGAGGCCTATCGGTCCCGGGTGGGCGCCGCTGTTCAGCCCTGGCTGACCGGATTGTCCGTCCAGCTCACGGCCGCATGGACCGAACTGGTCGTCGGCGAACGGCGACCCGGCCGGCTCTGCGGTGTCGCCGCGCACCGGATCGCTCTGCAGCGCTTGACCTTGCGCAGCAACACCGAGCTGCTCAACCTGGTGGCCGACAGCGCCCGCGAGTACGAGCTGACCGGTGAGACCCAGCTGCTCGAGCACGAACTGGTCGCGCCGCGGGTGGCGCTGCTGACCGAGACATTGGTTGCTTTAAGCAACAGATTTCACCCGGCCCGGCCGGCGCCGCTGCAGCAAGCGGGCTAGCCAGGGAGTGGGGACCCCAGAACATTCGATCGTGGTGTGAACGGTTTACGAACTGGGTTCCAACGTTGTAAAACGATCTATGAGTCTCATCCGCCCCGCTGTGCTCACGGCCGCCCTCGCCGCCGCCGTACTGCTGACTGGACTGCCGGCCACCTCCGCGCCGGTACTGGAGAACACCGTGGACAACGCGGTCCTCGCGCGAACCTTCCGCAACCCCGTCAATCCGGGTGCCGATCCGTCGCTGTTCCACTACGGCGGCCGGTACCACGTGGCGACCACGACCGGTGATCACATCGGCATCTGGTCGTCGCCCAGCCTGGCGAACCTCCTGGTCGCGCCCGAGAAGGTCGTCTGGCGCGACCCCGACCCGAGTCGCAACACCCAGCTGTGGGCACCGGCCTTCCGGCACGTCGGCAACCGCTGGTACATCTACTACACCGCCTCCGACGGCGTGGACGCGAACCACCGGATGTACGTGCTCGAGTCGGCCGGCGACGACCCGACCGGTCCGTACAGCTTCAAGGCGAAGATCGCGGACTTCGGCGAGTACGCGATCGACGGCGAACCGATCACCCACAACGGCCAGCAGTACTTCGTCTGGACCGGACCCGGTCGCGGCCAGGGTGGGCCGGCGCAGCTCTACATCAGCCGAATGAGCAATCCGTGGACCGCTACCGGCGCGAGGGTGGCGATCCCGGCCGCCGGGGGTTGCAGCGAAGTACGGGAAGGCCCGACGCCGTTGTACCGCAACGGGCGGACCTTCCTCACCTACTCCAGTTGTGACACCGGCAAGCCGGACTACCAGCTGTGGATGAAGAGCATCGCGAACGGCGCCGACCCGATGGTCGCCGCGAACTGGGTCCAGCACCCCGGCCCGATCTTCGCCCGCAACAACGCCACCGGCGTCTGGGGACCGGGACACCACTCGTTCTTCCGGTCACCCGACGGCACCGAGGACTGGATCGCCTACCACGGCAAGAACACCAGCACCTACACCTACGCGTTCCGTACCTCGCGGGTCCAGAAGATCGGCTGGAATGCGGACGGCACCCCGAACCTCGGCAGCCCGCTCGCAGCTGGCGCCACACAGAACCTGCCGTCGGGCGACCCGGGCGCGGTCACCTCGGTGATCAACGACACCGACGTCGGCGCCGGCCAGAACCAGGTCCAGTACGCCGGTAGCTGGTCGTCCGGCTCCGGCTGCGGGAACCAGTGTTTCTGGGGCAACGACCACTGGAGCAACCAGGCGGGCGCCTCGGCCACGATCCGCTTCACCGGAACCAAGATCGCGTTGCTCAGCGTGCTGGACGTCGGCAACGGCATCGCCGGGATCTCGATCGACGGCGGTCCGGAGCAACGCGTCGACTACTACAGCTCGATCCGGGTCGGCGAACAACCCGTCTATGTCAGCCCGACGCTCCCGGCCGGCCAGCACACCCTGAGGATCCGGGTGACCGGCGAGAAGAACCCGTCCGCCAGTAGCTCGGTGATCAGTCTCGACCGAATCGAGACCTACTCGTGAAAGGTTTCAGTGAGACCGGCCGGGAGATGCCTGAGAAGATAGCGAGGTGCTTGAGACCACCCGCGCCCTGCTGACCACCCAGGCAGCCGTCCGGCAGCGGATCCTGGACCACCCGTTCGTCTCCCGGACCTCCGCCGGATCGTTGCCCAAGGCCACTTTCGATCGCTGGATCGCCGAGGACCACTTCTTCGTCCGCTCCTTTCAGCGGTACCTCGAAGCGTTGTCCGCGGTGGCTCCCGACGACGGGGCCAGGAAGGTCCTGGCGGGTGGTCTGGCCGCGCTCGTCCCGGAGCTCGCCCTGTTCGAGCGGGCGGCCGCCGAGCGCGGCGTCGACCTGACCGGTGAGCCGTCGCTGCTCAACCTGGGCTACTCGTCGTACCTGTTCACCTCGGTCGACGACGGCTGGGCGGTCGGCATCACGGTGCTGTACGCGGTGGAGAAGGCGTACTACGACGCCTGGGCCTCGGTGCGCGACACGACCGGCCCGGACACGCAGTACGCCGGCTTCATCGCGAACTGGTCGTCGCCGGAGTTCGCGGCGTACGTCGAACAGCTGGCCGCTCTGGTCGACCGCGAACCGCTGACTCCGGCGATGGCCCAGGCCTTCGACCGGGTACTGCGGTTCGAGCTCGCCTTCTGGGACCTGGTCACCGAATGAAGACGCCCGTCCTGGTGAGCGGGATCGTTCTGCTGGCACTCGTCGGTGCCTGCGGCGGCTACTGGGCCGGCCCGCTGCTCAACCAGCGCGCGGAGGCGTCCGGCCCTGCCGCGCCGCTGGCTGGATCCGCGGCCGGTCAGACTGTTCCGCCACCTTCGCCGAGCCCGTCGGCGACGCCGTCGGTGCCGTTGATCCGCAAGACTCCGCAGCCGAACCCGCTGGAACCGCTGGTCAGCACCGACCTGGAGTTCAGGACGCGGAACTTCACCGTCAGCAGCGAGGTCGCCGGTGAGGTCAAGCTGTCGATCAAGGTGCCGGCCGGCTGGCAACTCACGCCCTCCAAGGACAAGCCCAGCGAGGTCAGGTTCGTCGACGCGAGCGGTGAACGCGCCATCCGGATCGAGTCGGCACTGACCCCCGACAAGCCGGTGCAGCAGGCGTTGCAGGACGTGCTGACCAATGTCCAGTCCAGCCAGCCGTACCAGAACTTCGTCCGGCCGCTGTTCCAGGGCTCCGGTCAGGTCAAGGACAGCGACGGTCAGCTGCGGCAGGTGGCGACCCTGGTGTACACCTACATTCCGGGAGCCACCTCGCGGTACGTGATCGTCCGGTTCGTCGCGACCGGCGACGGCGACCTGGCGACGATCTCGATGAGCGTCACCGGGCTGCCGAAGGAGCAGAAGGCGCTGGAGCGCATCCTCGCCGAGGCCACCTCGTCGGTCCGGATCCGCGACTGAGGCGGCTGTTGCGAACCAGAGGTGACGTAGAGCGAACCATTCGGCGGTCTACGGTGTCAGAGACGATGCGGGAACGGACCAGGAGGAGGAGTGGTCGTGGCCGGTAGGGGTGTCGGACGCGTGCTGCTCGGTTCCGGCCTGCTCGTGGTGACCCTGCTGGGGGGAGCCGGGGGCTACGGGGCCGGCCGGCTGACGAACTCCACGGAGGCTGGAGGCGCCGCGGCAATGCCGCTGGCGCCGGCCACCACCACTGCGCAGACGACGCCCACGCCTTCGCCGACGCCGACTCCCCCGAAGCTCGCGCTGGACGACAGTGAGCCACTGCGAGCGGACGAGATCGAGTACCGGACGCGCGCGTTCACCGTCACCAGCGTGGTCGCCTCACACGTCAGCCTCCGGGTGCCGGAGCGGTGGGAGATGGTCCAGCTGGTCCCGCCGAAGGACATGCGGTTCAACGAGCCGGAACGCAAGCGCGCGGTCCGGGTGCAGGGCGGCTTCACCATCAACCGCTCGCCGGCCGAGTCCCTGTCGGTCAGGATCGACCAACTGAAGGCCTTGACGGTGGACAAGGCGATCACGATCAAGTCCGACGTGGTCGACCCCAAGAGCGGCGACGCGACGCTGGCCTACACCTACGCCGACCGTGGCTATCTCAAGTACGCCGTCATCCGGTGGGTGGCGAACCCGAAGAAGCTGTGCATCCTCGAGATCGCGGTCACCGGCCTGCCGCAGGACCGAGCGGCTCTGCTGGCCGTACTGGACGAGGCTTCCGGGTCGGCCACCCGCTCCGACTCGCCCGCCTGACCGTGCGCCCTAGACGCCGGTGTCGACCGGCCAGATGGTGCGGAAGATGACCGAGCGCACGCGGTAGAACCGGCGGCGGCTCGACTGGATCAGGGCAGGGGACGGACGCAGCCGGTCGGCGACAACTCTCACGGGGATCCTTCAGCTGGAGAAGGTGACCGAATCAGCCACCTCGACGGCCTTGGCACGCTCGGATCCAGGCACCTGGACCTGGATGAGCACCGAGTCGTCGGCCCCCGTGTCGACTACTCGCTGGAGCAGCGTAGTGCCGTTTGAGCAATTCTCGGAAATCTGGTCGATCACGATTCGGCCCGGCCCATTGGCGACGGTCTGAACAGGCCCCACCGAGCCACAGCCGTAGCTGCCGGCGTCCGGCAGCGCCAACACCGGATCGGCGGCGTCGTTCATCGCCCCGACGAAGACACCCGGGGTGCTGTTCCCGGGCAGATTCCAGCGGTCGTCCTTGCTGACCCGGAAGGCAGGCCGGTCCGCGGCGGCACCCGGCGGACGCCAGACCGAGGCGGTCACGACGCTCGCCCACTTCCGCGGCAGCTCGACGGAGAAGTTGTCTCTGGCCACCTTCGTCGTCTGGATCGTCTCCAGGTAACGCTCGACGCCGAAGCCGCCGCCCGCCCCCAGGATCAGGGCCAGCAGCGCGGCCACGACCCAGCGTCCTCGGCGTCGGGGTGGCTGGGGTGAGGGGTGTTGCACCGACGGCGGCGGCGAGGCGGTCGCGGCATCGGCGGCATCGGCAGTGGCAGTGGTTTGAGCGCCCGGGGCGCCGGCGTTCGGCGTACCGGTGCCTGCGGCCGCGGCCGCGGGCGTTGCGGGGTCGGCGATCGGGGCGCCGGCCGCGTCGGCCGGGACCGTCGCCGTGCCGGTCCCGATGACGGTCGGGGCGTTCGACTCGCTCAGCGCGGTCTTCTCGCCGTCCTCCGCCTCGTCCGGCTCACCGGTTGGCGGTGCCGTCGACGGGCTGGCCGGCAACGGCGCCGGGATGGTGGCGACCGGAGTGGTCATCAGGGCGGCCATCGCGGCACCGGCGACCGTGTCCGGGCCGAAGATCTGGGTGGTCTCGTCGAGGCCACCGACCAGTTCGCGGGTGAAGGACTCGATGTCCGGCCAGCGCTTCTGCCGATCCGGGTCGAGCGCGCGGACGATCGCCGCGTCGACCCGCTCGGGGACGTCGAAGCCCAGCGAGCTCGGCGGCGGAGCTGCCTTGACCCGGCCGGCAGCGCCCAGGCCGTCCACCTGGTGCGGTGAGCGCCCGGTCAGTGCCGCGTAGGCGACGGCGCCCAGCGAGTACTGGTCGGCGCGCTGGTCGAGCCGCTCGCCCAGCGCCTGCTCGGGGGCGACGTACGACGGAGTACCGCCGGGCATGGTGATCCTCGACACCTCGTCGAGGGACTTGCCCAGCCCGAGGTCGGACAGGACCGCTCGCTCACCGTCGTCGTCGGTACTGCGGAAGAGCACGTTGGCCGGCTTCACGTCGCGGTGCAGCAGCCCACGGCGGTGCAGCGCCTGCAGGCCGCGACCGACCTGGACGATGACTCCGATGGCCGGCTCGAGTGGCAGCGGCTCCTTCTTCAGCCGGTCGGCGAGCGTGCCGCGGTCGGCGTAGGTGAGCACCAGGAACGGTCTGCCGTCCTCCAGTTCCCCCACGTCGTGGACCTGGACCACGTGCTCGGACTCGACCCGGCGCAGGAACCGCCCCTCCTCGAGGAAGCGGCGGCGGACCGAGTCGTCGTGGGCCCAGTTGTCGGCCAGCACCTTGACGGCCACCTCGGCGTCCAGTTGCTCGTCGTGAGCGAGCCATACCGTTGCGAAACCGCCTGAGCCCAGGCGGCGGCGCACGACGTACCTGCCAAGTCTGGATGGGACCCCCATAGGAGGCATTATGGAGTATGTGGAGTCCCTCGTCCTGGGGACCGATGACAACGAAGGCGCAGATGAGCGACAGCAGCAGTCCGACCGACGACCTGGCCGTGCTGGCCGAGCGCGCCGTCGGTGGTGACAAACACGCGATGGACGACCTGCTCAGGCTGGTCCACCCGCGCGTCCTGCGGATCTGCCGCAGTGTGCTGCCGTACTCCGCGGACGCCGAGGACGCGGCCCAGGAGGCGCTGCTCAACATCGCCACCAAGATCCACACGTACTCCGGCCGCAGCAGCTTCTCCACCTGGGTGCACTCGGTCGCGGCCAACTCGGCCCGCTCGACGTACCGCAAGCTGAAGCGCACCGCGCAGGCCGCGCACAACCCCGAGCAGCTGGACAAGCCGGACCCCCGCACCACCAGCGTGATCGCCGGCACCCGCCTGGACCTGCTGGAGGCGCTGGAGACGCTGGAGCGCGACCGCCCGCAGATGGTCACCCCGCTGGTCCTCCGCGACGTCTACGGGCTCTCCTACGAGGAGATCGCCAAAGAGGTCGGCGCCCCGCTCGGGACGATCAAGTCGCGCATCCACGACGCCCGCGAGGTCGTCCGGCCGCTGCTTCGCCCCAAAGACTGAGAGCAGCGGCGGTTGGGCGGCTCCGCCCACGCGGTGGTGGGCGGTGGCTGGTTGGTCTGCTCCGATGCTCACTCTGAGTCGTCCGGCGCGGGCGAATCCGTTGCTGTCGGACGTGGCGGCGGAGCAAACCGTCTGAGGGGCTCCCTTCGGGGCGTGCAGTGTGCTCAGATGGGTGCCATGAAGAAGCTCATCAACGACCCTGCCGATGTTGTGAGTGAAGCGCTGCAGGGAATGGCCGCGGCGCACCCTGATCGCCTCCGGGTCGATCTGGAGAACCGGATCGTCTACCGCAAGGACGCGCCCCGCTCGGGGAAGGTCGGGCTGATCTCCGGCGGTGGGTCCGGGCACGAGCCGCTGCACGGTGGGTTCGTCGGGCTCGGGATGCTGGACGCCGCGTGCGCGGGTGAGGTCTTCACCTCGCCGGTTCCCGACCAGATGATGGCCGCCACGAAGGCCGTCGACGCGGGCGCCGGGGTGCTGCACATCGTGAAGAACTACACCGGCGACGTGATGAACTTCGAGATGGCCGCCGAACTGGCCGCCGCCGACGCCGGGACCGAAGTACTGTCCGTCGTCACCGACGACGACGTCGCGGTCCAGGACAGCCTCTACACGGCCGGCCGCCGGGGCGTCGGCGTGACGGTGCTGCTGGAGAAGATCGTCGGTGCCGCGGCCGAGGAGGGCCGACCGCTGCAGGAGGTCGCCGATCTTGCGAAGCGGGTGAACGACAACGGCCGCAGCATGGGGATGGCGCTGACCTCGTGCACCGTGCCGGCCGCCGGGAAGCCGACGTTCGAGCTGGCCGACAACGAGATGGAGGTCGGCGTCGGCATCCATGGTGAGCCCGGCCGCAAACGGTTGCCGCTGGCACCGGCCAAGGACATCGCCGCCCTGCTGGTCGATCCCATCCTCGGCGATCTGCCTTACCAGCAAGGCGATTCGGTGATTGCCTTCGTCAACGGCATGGGCGGTACGCCGTTGCTCGAGCTCTATCTGATGTACAACGAGGTGCAGCAACTGCTGGACCGGGCCGGCATCACCGTGGCCCGCTCACTGGTCGGCAACTACATCACCTCGCTGGAGATGGCCGGCTGCTCGGTCACCCTGCTGAAGGTGGACGACGAACTGGTACGTCTCTGGGACGCGCCGGTGAACACCCCGGGCCTACGCTGGGGGGCGTGAGCATGGGAGTGGAGAACTTCGCGAACTGGCTGCGTGATTCCGCCCGGGTGCTGCACGAGAACGCGGCGTACCTGACCGAGCTCGACTCGGCGGTGGGTGACGCGGACCACGGCAGCAATATGGATCGCGGGTTCGCCGCCGTCGTCGCCGTACTGGACGAGAGCAGCTTCGAGTCGGTCGACGAGTTGCTGAAGAAGGCCGGAATGACGCTGGTCAGCAAGGTCGGTGGGGCGAGCG
The DNA here is from genome assembly GCF_027627575.1 of Kribbella sp. CA-293567. Taxonomy (NCBI): domain Bacteria; kingdom Bacillati; phylum Actinomycetota; class Actinomycetes; order Propionibacteriales; family Kribbellaceae; genus Kribbella; species Kribbella sp. CA-293567. Next base: position 807,876 of record NZ_CP114065.1, on the reverse strand, counting down.
GACCGTTGTACGGCACGTTCCTGCTGCGCTTCGGTACTGCGTTGGCCGGGGTCGAAGTCACGCCCGCGACCGTCGGCGAGGCGCTGAAGGCAGGCGTCGGCGGCATTCTTGCGCGCGGCAAGGCGGAACTCGGCGACAAGACGATGTACGACGCCTGGGCGCCGGCACTGGAGGCGTACGACGCTGCCGTCGCGAGCGGCGCCGACCTTGGTGGGGCTCTGACTGCCGCGGCGGAGGCTGCGGCGAAGGGGCGCGACGCCACGACGCCACTGGTCGCGCGGAAGGGCCGGGCGAGCTACCTCGGCGAGCGCAGCGCGGGGCATCAGGATCCGGGCGCCACCAGCACGACTCTGCTACTGGAGTCGGCCGCACGCACGCTGGCATGATCCTTTGATCGGGATCGTGGTGGTGTCGCACAGCCGGGCCTTGGCCGATGCGGCGGTGGGGCTGGCCTCAGAGATGGTTGCTGACGGCAATCGACCGGAGATCGCGGTGGCCGCCGGGCTGGACGAGACGACCTTCGGGACGGATGCCGCGGCGGTTGCCGAGGCGATCGCGGCGGCGGACAGTCCGGACGGGGTGCTGGTGCTGCTGGATCTCGGCAGCGCGGTGCTGAGTGCCGAGATGGCTTTGGAGTTCGTCGATCCTGAGGTCGCCGGTCGGGTGAAGTTGTCCAGTGCGCCTTTGGTGGAAGGGCTGGTCGCTGCCGTGGTGACGGCCTCGACCGGGGCGACGCTGGACGCGGTACTGGCGGAGGCTTCGCGGGGGTTGGCTGGGAAGCAGGATCATCTGGGTGATGCTGTTGTGGCCGAGGCTGCTGCGGTGGAGGAGTCCGGGAGCTTCGATGAAGTTGCTGTTAGCAACGAACATGGGCTGCATGCCCGGCCGGCGGCGAAGGTCGTGCGGCTGGCGCAGCAGTTCGATGCTCAGGTGACGTTGACGAATCTGACCACCGGGAAAGGGCCGGTCAACGCGGGCAGTCTGAGTTTGGTGGCGACGCTCAACGCTCAGCAGGGCCATCGGCTGAGGATCAGCGCGAGTGGGCCGCAGGCGGACGATGCGGTGGCGGCGCTGCGGGCGCTGGCTGATCGGGGCTTCGATGATGCGCCGGCGGTGGGTGGCGCGGAGGCTGGTACGGCGGGGCAGGTCTTGGCCGGCAAGAGCGGGTCTGGGCTTGACGTTGCGGTCGGGGTGGCGATCGTGGCTGACGGCGAGGTCGAGCTGAGCGGGTACCAGCCGGGTGCTGCCGAGGTCGAGCGGGAGCGGGCGCAGGATGCGCGGCGGGCGGCCGAAGAGCAGCTGACTCGGTTGCGGGACGAGACGGCCAGGACGATCGGTACTGAGGAAGCGTCGATCTTCGAGGCCCAGTTGGCTTTGCTGGACGACGCGGAGTCGCTCGACGTGGTGTTCCAGGCGATCGAGTCGGGTGAGAGCGCGCCGGCCGCGTGGAAGGCGGCGCTGGATGCCGTCGCCATCCGCTTCGACGAACTGGACGACCCCTACCAGCGGGAGCGCGCGCAGGACGTGCGGAGCGTCCGCGATCGGGTACTGCGCGCGCTGACCGGTAAGAGCGAGACGACGCGGGACGCGAGTGGGCTGCTCGTCGTACGGGAGCTTGATGCGGCGACCGCGGCGGCTGTCGATGCCGAGCGGATCGTCGGGATCGCCGTACGGGCTGCTGGGACGACCGGGCACGGGGTGATCGTGGCGCGATCGCGGGGCATCCCGGTGATGACCGGCATCGGTGACGTGGCGGTGCCGGCCGGTGCGTTGGTCGGGTTCGATGCGCGGGCGGCCGAGTTCGTCGTCGAGCCGGCGGACGGCGGCGAAAGCTTGCGTACTGCGCTGCGCGCACGTGCGGCTGAGCGCGAAGCGGCGCTGGCGGAGGCCGAGCAGCCCGCGGTGACCGTCGACGGGCGGACCATCGCGGTGCTGGCGAATGTCGGATCGGTGCAGGATGCCGTCGATGCCCGCGGCGCTGACGGGTCCGGCCTGGTGCGGACCGAGGTGCTGTTCGGCGAGCGGCGGGTGGCGCCGAGTGTCGCGGAGCAGGCCGAGGTGTTCCGGGCGATCGCGGCAGCGTTCGGCGGGAAGCCGATCACGATCCGGACCTGGGACGTCGGCGGTGACAAGCCGCTTGCCTTCCTGCCGCAGGAGCGGGAGGCGAACCCGTTCCTCGGTGAGCGTGGGATCAGGGTGTTCCGGCGGCGGCCGGAGCTGTTGCGGGACCAGTTGAAGGCGATCTGTCAGGTGGCGGCCGAGACGCCGGTTCGAGTGATGTTCCCGATGATCACGACCGCTGAGGAGGTGGAGTGGGCGCTGCAGCAACTCGAGGCTCTGGATCCGCCTGAGGGGCTGAAGGTCGGCATCATGATCGAGGTGCCCGCGGCTGCGCTGCGGATCGCCACGCTGGCAGCCGGGCTGGACTTCGTCAGCATCGGCACCAACGACCTCACGCAGTACACGACAGCTTCCGACCGCGGCAACAGCGCGGTCGCTGGGCTGGCCGACGGGCTGGACCCGGCGGTGCTGCAGCTGATCGACCACGTGGTGCGCGGCGTGCCCGCAGGAGTCGAGGTTGCTGTCTGCGGCGACCTGGCGAGTGACCCGGACGCCGCAGTACTGCTGGCCGGACTCGGCGTCCACGAGCTGAGCGCGGTCGGCCCTCAGGTGCCGACGATCAAGGCTCGCCTACGCCGAACCGACCTCACCACCGCAACCGCGCTCGCCGCCAAGGCGCTCACCCTCGAGAGCGCGAGCGCCGTCCGCACCCGGTCAACTGATCGAGTTCGCTTCAGCTGAGGTAGCGCAGCTCCACCAGGTTGAAGCCGTTGGTGCGGGAGTCCTTGGCAGGAAAGGCGTAGGTGTCGCCGGGTTCCAGGTAGGTGACGTCCGGGCAGGCGGTGTCGAGGTCGGCGATCAGCGTCGGGTGCGCGCCGGCGTTCCAGGTGTAGGTCTCGCCCGCGTCGGGCGTGAGGTGGAGAACCTGGACGTCGGCCTCGTCGATGACGACCTTGACCGGAACCTCGCCGACACCCGCGAACGCGCCGACGCCCGAGGCAGTGGAGCTGTGCGGCTCGCCAGAGCCCTCCTCGCCCAGGTCCAGCAGCTCGATCAGGCGGTTCAGGTACGGCGCATCGCCGTCGTTGGTGAGCATGTGCACGGGAGAGACCGGCCGGTAGACCGAACCACCGATGGTTTCGCTCAACTGGCGGGCCGGGCTGCCGTCGAGCCAGTCCATGTGGCAAGGCGAGGTGGCCAGGCACAGAACGACGTACGGGTTGTGGTGGAGGTGCCAGCCCTGCGCTTCGCCGGGCGCGAGCGAAACCTCCCAGACCCGGACGCGGGAGTTCTTCAGCAGTACCCGGGTGCCGATCTCGCCCAGCACCACCTCGGTGCCGTCGGGGGCCTGGACGGTGGTGCCTGCGGTCATCGTGCGTCTCCGTTCAGATCAACTGCGCGTTCCATCGCCACCGCGGCCAGGACGACGCCGTCAGGCATCGTCAGCTCGGCGGGCTCGACCTCGGTGAAGCCGAACGACTTGTAGAGCGGTACGCCGGGCAGCGTCGCCATCAGCGCCAACCGGGTGAACCTGGCGGTCCGGGCGGCGTCGACGCAAGCGGTCAGGATCGCCCGGCCGAGACCGCGCCGGGTCCAGTCACCGCGGACGAACATCGCGCGGATCCTGGCCGGCTCGGTCGCCGGGTCGAGCAGCCGTTCGTCGGCGCCCGCCACCGAACCGTTGAAGAGCTTGTTGCGGCGGCTCCAGCCACCACAGGCGACGATCTCGCCGCCGGCCTCGTGCACGTAGTACGTGCCGTCCTCGATCAGGGCGAGGTCGAGCCCGGCGATGTGCACGACGGCGCTGGCCACCTGCGCCTGGTCGTAGTACGCCGGGAACAGGCTGAGCACGGACTCCCGCATCAGCTCCGCGATGGCAGGGGCGTCCGCGGGCACGGCCAGGCGTTGCACGGGCTCCACGAAGGTCAGGCTATTTCAGCCGCGCGGCGCGTACATGATCAGCCCTACTCCGGCGAGACACACGACTGCTCCCGCCAGGTCCCACCGGTCCGGCCGGAACCCGTCGAACAGCACTCCCCAGGCCAGCGACCCGGCCACGAACACTCCGCCGTACGCAGCCAGGATGCGGCCGAAGTTCGGATCCGGCTGCAACGTCGCGACGAACCCATAGGCGCCCAGAGCAACAATCCCGCCGAGCACCCACAACACCCCCCGCTGCTCCCGGACCCCCTGCCACACCAGCCACGCACCCCCGATCTCGGCCACCGCGGCAACCCCGAACAACCCCATCGAACGCAGTACGGTCATGCGAAGCAGGCTATGCGCTCAATCGCGCCGGTCGTTGCGTTGCGAGGTCCAGAAGCTGGTGAGGAACGACCAGAGGCCGGTGGCGGATCCGGGGGCGTGCTGGTCTCGCGGCCGGTCCTGTGGGCGCTCGTTCTGCTCGGCTTCCCGCACGCCGTTCGGCGTCAGCTTGTACTTCGGCAGCCCCTCGCTCTGCTGCACGACCGCCACCTGCACCGCCGAGACGAGATGGTCCAGCACTTTCGTTGCCGCGTCCTCAGCCAGCCCCGTCGACGCCGCCACCCGGTCCGCCGTCATCGGTCCTTCGGTCAGTGCGGTCAGTACCGCGTGCACCTGCGCCTCGTCAGCCATCCAACTCCCCCTTGGTCTCCGACAGTTTCCCAGCCGAGCCGGTCAACCGGCCGGATGCGTCCCGCCAGAGCTGGCGGCCCGGTAGAGCGCGATGCCGACGGCCAGGAAGTCCAGCCATGACGTTCACCGCGTGTGCTGCGGTGAACAGGTAGCGGATGCCCCAGGCCGCGACCAGCAGAAAGATCAACGCTTGCACGCCGGTGGGGTGAAATGGGGGCGTGGGGTGCCGGACATGTGCAGGCTATGACGCAGACACCGACGAGGGCCCGGCCGGGGCCAGTGAGCGAGGCGGGCGTGGGCGACGGACCGCGGGATCGCCGGCGGGAGAGGTTCGAGCAGCTCTTCGCGGCCAACCGGGAGGCGGTGCTCGGCTACCTGCTTCGCCGGACCGGGGACCGGCAGGACGCCGCCGACCTGCTGGCGGACACGTTTCTGGTGGCCTGGCGCCGACTGGACGACGTACCGGCGGGTGACGAGACCAGACCCTGGCTGTACGGCGTGGCGCGACGGGTGCTCGCCAACCATCACCGCGGCGAGGGCCGCAGGCACGCCCTCGCCGACCGGCTCCGCGACGAGCTGACCGAGACGGGTGAACCCACGACCACGCTCACCGACAACTCCCCAGCGGCCATCGCCTTCCGGGCCTTGCCGGAGCAGGACCGGGAACTGCTGTCCCTGGTCGCCTGGGAGGAGCTCGGTACCGTCCAGATCGCGATCACGCTCGGGATCACGCGCAACGCCGTACGGATCAGGCTGCACCGCGCCAGGAAGCGGTTCGCCAAGTTGCTGACCGCTCCGCTCGCCAACCAGTCGCTGGTCGCTCAGAGAGGAGACTTTTCATGAAGACGCATGACCTCGACGCCGTCACGCGCGGCCTTGACCCCACCCGCAGCACCACGATCAGCGACGCGGCCTGGGGCGAGCTGTCCGACGGCATCACCAGTGCCTCTGTCGAGGACACCACCCCAGTCACCACCCTGGCCCCACGCCGTAGGCCGTCCCGCCCGCGGCTGGTCCTGACAGCCGCCTGCACGCTGCTGATCGCCGGCGTGGTCGCCGCGGCCGTGCTGGACGGGCCCGCGCAGAACCAGCCGCAGGCGCTGTCCTTCACCGAGCTCGGCGACAAGCTGATCGTCCGGGTGGTCGACCCGAGTGCCGATCCGAAGCGGTACAACGCCGAGTTCAAGAAGATGGGCCTGAACGTCAAGGTCGAAGCGATCCCGGTCAGCCCGCCGTCGGTGGGAAGGATGATCGGCTTCAACGCCGGCAACGAGCGGCAGCTGGACCAGTTGCGCATCCTCGCGCCGGGTGAGAAATGCAACGGGACGATGAACGCGTCCGATCCGGGCTGCCAGGACGGGCTCGAGGTACCGAAGAACTACCGGGGCAACACCGAGATCCAGTTCGGCCGGCCGGCCGAGCCAGGCGAGATGTATTCGCAAAGGTCGTCGTCGGCCACCGAGAAGGGTGAATCGCTCGCCGGGCTGAGGATCAAGAACAAGACCGTCGGTGAGGTGCTGCCGCTGATCGGGTCGAGGGGCGTACAGGTGGAGGCCTACTACGCGAGTAGCGACGCCCGGAAGCTCGACGACATCGGCAAGCCGGACGACGGCTGGTACGTCCACGGCGCCGAGCCGTACTCGCCGGGCAAGGTCGTCCTGTCCGTCGGTCCCGCGCCGCGGAAGTAGTCGCCGGCGCTGCTCCGGCCGGGCCTCAGGCTCGGCGGGATCGGCGCGTCGGGGCCTTGGCCCAGCGCCAGGTGACGCCGACCAGGGCCAGCGCGGGGAGGCCGAAGATCGCGGCGGCGATCTCGCGGCCGAAGACGAGGAAGGCCAGCCCGGTCAGGAAGAACGGCATCGCGAGCCAGACCATGCCGACGAAGGCGGCCCAGCGCCAGCGGCCCGGCTTCCGGGGCGTGGGCGCGTAGAGCGCGGGGGACGGGAGGCCGTGGAACGCCGGCTGGAGGTCGGCGTGCGTGACGGCTTCGTTGACGATGTCGACCCGGCGGTGCAGCTCGTCCTCGTCGAGGCGGCCGATCGCGAACTGCTCGGAGAGCTCGTCGATACCGACCCGGCGTTCCTCGTCGGTCAGCCGCACCGGCATCATCCGGCGGCGCGCGGCAACGGCCCGCGCCTCCTGTCCCGCGGCGGCGGCATAGCCCGCCAGGTTGGCCAGATCGGTCTTCGGCCGGTCTCTGTAGCGATCGGTCATCCAAACACCCCACTCCTCCTCCCGAGTGTGCCAGCCGGGAGGGCGAGACCCAACCGGAAGGGAGGTTGGGAAGTCAGGCCGCCAGCAACCGCTCCCGCAGTCGTTCGAGCTGCTCGAAGGTCAGTCCGCTGTTGGTCAGGTAGCCGGCCACGTCGGTGGAGCCGAGAAACGCGACCATCGCCAGGCACGCGTCCGCGCAGTGCAACTCGAGGGCCGACTCGCTCAGGGCCGTCTCACCGGCTTCGGGGTTCTCCGCGTAGTACGCGTTCATCGTCCGTACGGCGAGCTCGTAGTCGTCCAGGATCTCCGCCACCGGCGTACCGGCCAGAGTGAGCAGCATCGCGACGATCATCCCGGTCCGGTCCCGGCCGGCCTTGCAGTGCACCAGCACGCCCCCGGGCGGCGCGTCCGCGATCCGCGCGAACACCGACGTGATCAGCCCGGGCCAGCGCCTGAGCGCCTCGCCGTAGTACGCCGGGGTGTCGAGCCGCTCGCCCCACACCGCCATGAACTCGCTGTCCTGCTGATCCTCGACCGGGTGGTGGTGCACGACGTCCAGCACCCGTACTTCGAGCCGCTCGTAGTCGTTGCGCAGATCGATCACGGTGGTCACACCGGCGTCCTCGAGCTGCTGCCACCCGTTGTCGGTCAGCAGATCGGGCCGGGCCGACCGATAGACCCGCCCCGGCTGGATCACCCCGGACCGAGCCGGCAACCCACCCAAGTCCCGGGCGTTGATCGCCCCGTCCCACTCCAGGTCCCGCGAGCTGCTCATCACGCCCCCATCTTGCCGTGACAGCAGCAACCGCCCGTACGCCGGTGCGGCGTACGGGCGGTTGTCAGCTGGAGGTGGTCAGCCGAGGGCTGCGGGAAGGGTGGCGCTCCAGGTGCTGCGGAGGTCGGTGAGGGAGACCTCGAACTGGTCCTGGACGTCGAGGGACTCGCCGGTCACCACACCGATCTTGGTGTGCGGGAAGCGGCGGGCCGTGCACATGTCGGTGAAGCGGACCTCTTCGGTGCGCGGGACGGCGACGACCGCGCGGCCCGAGGACTCGGCGAAGAGGAATAGGAACGGGTCGAGGTCGTCCGGGGCCCAGACGCGGGCGCCGACGCCGCCGCGGAGGGCAGACTCGACCAGGACCTGGGCCACGCCGCCGTCACTGACGTCGTGGGCCGCGTCGATCAGACCGTCGCGGGAAGCGTTGATCAGGATGTCGGCGAGCTGCTGCTCGGCGGCCAGGTCGACCGCCGGCGGGCGGCCACCGAGGTGGCCGTGGACGACGTGGGCCCACTCCGAGCCCGACAGCTCCTCCTCGGTCTCACCGAGCAGGTAGAGCTGGTGACCCTCCATCTCGGCGGTGAAACCGATCGGGGTCCGCCGGGTGACGTCGTCGATGACACCGAGGACGCCGACCACCGGAGTCGGCAGGATCGGGGTCTCGCCGGTCTGGTTGTAGAACGACACGTTGCCGCCGGTGACCGGGATGCCCAGCTCGATGCAGCCGTCGACCAGGCCACGGATGGCCTCGGTGAACTGCCACATCACGCCCGGGTCCTCCGGAGAGCCGAAGTTCAGGCAGTCGGTGACCGCGGCCGGGCGGGCGCCGGTGGTGGCGACGTTGCGGTACGACTCGGCCAGCGCGAGCTTGGCGCCGGTGTACGGGTCGAGCTTGGTGAAGCGGCCGTTGCAGTCGGTGGAGACGGCGACGCCCAGGCCGCTGGTCTCGTCGACCCGGATCATGCCGCTGTCCTCGGGCTGCGCGAGCACCGAGTTGCCCAGCACGTACCGGTCGTACTGGTCGGTGACCCAAGACTTGTCGCACAGGTTCGGCGACGCGATCAGCTGCAGCAGGGTGTCCCGCAGCTCCTCACCAGTGGTTGCCCGGGGCAACTTCTCGGCGGCGTCGGCCTGCAGCGCGTCCTGCCAGTGCGGGCGCGCGTACGGGCGCTCGTAGACCGGGCCGTCGTGCGCGACGGTCCGCGGCGGTACGTCGACGACGCGCTCGCCGTGCCAGTCGATCTGCAGCAGCCCGGTGTCGGTGACCTCACCGATCACGTCGGCCTGGACGTCCCACTTCGCGCAGATCTTCAGGAACTGCTCGACGTTGGCCGGCGTGACGACCGCCATCATCCGCTCCTGCGACTCGCTCATCAGAATCTCTTCCGGAGCAAGGGAGGCGTCCCGCAGCGGCACCTTGTCGAGCCAGACGTGCATGCCGCCGTCACCCGCGCTGGCCAGCTCGGAGGTCGCGCAGGACAGGCCGGCGCCACCGAGGTCCTGGATGCCCTCGACGATCCGGGCGGCGAACAGCTCCAGCGTGCACTCGATCAGCAGCTTCTCCATGAACGGGTCGCCGACCTGCACCGCGGGGCGCTTGGTCGGGCCGCCGTCGGCGAACGTCTCGCTGGCCAGCACCGAGACGCCGCCGATCCCGTCGCCGCCGGTCTTGGCGCCGTACAGGATGATCTGGTTGCCGATACCGGTCGCGTTCGCCAGGTGCAGGTCCTCGTGCCGCATGACGCCGACACAGAGCGCGTTGACCAGCGGGTTGCCCAGGTACGTCGCGTCGAAGACCACCTCGCCGCCGATGTTCGGCAGGCCCAGGCTGTTGCCGTAGCCGCCGACTCCGGAGACGATCCCGGGCAGCACGCGCTTGGTGTCCGGCGCGTCCAGCGGGCCGAACCGCAGCGGGTCCATCACCGCGACCGGGCGGGCGCCCATCGCCAGGATGTCGCGGACGATGCCGCCGACCCCGGTGGCCGCGCCCTGGTAGGGCTCGACGTACGACGGGTGGTTGTGCGACTCGACCTTGAAGGTGACCGCGTAGCCCTCGCCGATGTCGATCACGCCGGCGTTCTCGCCGATGCCCGCGAGCATCTTGCCGGCCGGGGTCTCCTGCGGGATGTCACCGAACTTCTTCAGGTGCACCTTGGAGGACTTGTACGAGCAGTGCTCGCTCCACATCACCGAGTACATCGCCAGCTCGCAGCTGGTCGGCCGCCGGTCCAGGATGTCGCGGATCCGCTGGTACTCGTCCGGCTTCAGCCCGAGTTCCGCCCACGGCTGCTCCACGTCCGGCGTACTGGTCGCGTTACTGACGGTGTCGGTCGACACTTGATGACTCCTGAACTAGGTGGGACTCGGGGGAAACGGTAGCTGCCAGTAGGTGAGCCACCAGCAAGGGCAGGGCGAAACCGGTCATGATCGCGGGCAGGGCGACGCCCGCGTCGTTCAGCAGCATGCCGACCAGACCGCAGGTCGACAGAGCCAGCAGGGTCGGGCGGATCATCGGCGCGCCGGCACAGAAGCGGCGGTAGGCCGCGGAGGGCACCCTCTCCGGCCAGACCGTGGCGATCATCGCGAGGACGACACCGACCAGCATCAACCAGCCGGCGGGGGTCTGGAAGAAGCCCAGCGACATCTGCAGCTTGCGAATCAGCACATCGGCCGCCTCACCGTCGAGCAGCGTCTCCACGAAGGTGCCGAAGTGGCTGCGCTGGTCCGCCGGCCGCAGGTAGTCCAGGACGGCGACAGCGGAGACAGCGAGCACTCCGGCGAGGCCGACACCGACCAGCGCCTTCAGCGAGATGCTGCCGCGCCAGGTCAGCCAGGCCATCAGCAGTACTGCGGGCGTCAGCGCGATGATGCCGCCGAAGTCGGTCCCCCAGCCCGGCTTGCCGTCCACGATGATCGCGAGCCCACCGATAGCCAGTACTGCGAGCGCAGCCTTCACCCGGCTCTGTGGCAGTAGTTTCTGCGCGACCCAGCCGGCCGTGACGAGCGCAGCGACCGCCAGTGTGGCGAAGGTGGAGTTGCCGAAGCCGTAGAACCGCCCACCGATCACCGGGCCGTCAGTGAACATGCTGCCGAACTGCAGCGGCGTCCCCAGCACCCCGTCGACCAGCAGAATCAGGTACGCCGCGAGCAGGATGCCCAGGCCGGCCCATTGCTTCAGCACCGCTCTGGTCAGCCAGGCAAAGGCCGCGCTGATCGCCAGCACCACGCAGTACAGGGAGAACCCGGGCTCCGGCCAGCGCCACCAGACGGTCGCAGTGGACAGGAAGACGGCGATGAAGAACCCGCCCTGGGCCAGCATGGTGAATTCACTCGTACTCCGCGCCCGCCGGCTCCGGGTCTTGACGAACCAGCCGAGTGCGGCCAGCTGCGCCACAAGCAAGGTCATCGCGACTGCGACCAGCATGCCCCGCGGGTGCAGGAACCGCTCGTCGGTGTCGAGCCGGTCCTCTATCACCGCGGCGGCGTTCGTGTGCAGGTCACCGGTGAAGTGGATCTCGTTGCCGCCGAGCGGGCCGGCTTTTTCCTCACCGGCCGGATCCAGGGGTTTGCTCTCGCCGCGGAGGACGGTCGCGGTGACGTCGGTCAACTGGATGAGCCCGGGACGGCGGGTGGAGTCGCTGGTCAGCCAGCGCGGGCCGTTGTCCGGCGGGAGCTGCATCGCGACCAGGAGCTCTTTGTGGGCGTTGGAGGTCAGCTGGCTGGTGCCGACGAGCAGTACCCAGCCGCCTGCCGCACGGGCCTGGGCAACGAGGTCGGCCACCTTCTTGCGGGCCTCGTCGCGTCCACGTAGCGGCAGGGCACCGGCGTCGATGATCGCGTCGCCACAGGCAGGGCTCGCCAGCTTCGCCGCGTCCAGCTCTGGCTGCCAGTTCTGGACTGTGCCGTCGGCACGAGCCACGGCGATGGCTGCGCCGCGACCGAAGCCGCAAACCCGCTCACGGCTCTCCGCAAGTCGTCCGAGCGGTGCGCCGGTGCGGTGCTCGGCTTGGCGGTCCAGATACGTCTGCCAGCCCTGCACCTTGCCGTTGACCACTGCAGGCAGCTCGCCGCACTGCTGGTCGGGGACGCTGCCCCAGGCGCGAGTACCGGCGCTGATGGTCAGCCAGCCGTCGACGGGACAGGTGTGCGGTCCAGCGGTCTTCACGGTGATCGAGCCGACGTGCGACTGGTCCACGAGGGCCGTCAACTCGGGCGACGCCTGCACGTCGTACCAGCTCAACCCGGGCACCCCGATGACCACGACCTTGGCCAGCAGGTCCTGGTCGGCCGCCTGGGCCGCGGGCGCGCCCGCAGTACCGGCCGCGACGAGGGCGACGGCTGCTGCGGACAGCAGTCGTCGGACCCTGCGAAAGTTCATCAGGAGGCGACGACGGCCTTCAGGACCGAGGTGAAGAAGCCGAGACCGTCGGTGCTCGGGCCGGTCAGGGTCTCGACGCAGTGCTCCGGGTGCGGCATCAGGCCGACCACGTTGCCGCGCTCGTTGGTGATCCCGGCGATGTCGCGGTACGAACCGTTCGGGTTGTCGTCCAGGTAGCGGGCGACGACCAGGCCCTCGCCCTCGAGCCGGTCCAGGGTGGGTTCGTCGGCGACGTACGACCCGTCCTGGTTCTTCAGCACGATGGTGATCTCGTGGTTCGCGTCGTAGTCGCTGGTCCACGCGGTGCGGTTGTTCTCGATCCGCAGCGCCTGGTCCTTGCAGATGAACTTGCGGTGGTGGTTCTTGATCAGCGCGCCCGGCAGCAGGTGCGACTCGCAGAGCACCTGGAAGCCGTTGCAGATGCCGAGCACCGGCAGGCCCTCGCCGGCCTTCTTGATGATCGTCTCCATCACCGGCGCGAACCGGGAGATGGCACCGGCCCGCAGGTAGTCGCCGTACGAGAAGCCGCCCGGCAGGACGACCGCGTCGACGCCCGACAGATCGGCGTCACCGTGCCACAGCGCGACCGCCTCGGCGCCCGCGACGGCGGCGGCGCGACGGGCGTCGACATCGTCCAGCGATCCCGGGAAGGTGACGACCCCGATCTTCACCGGTCGCCCTCGACGTGCAGGGTGTAGTCCTCGATCACCGGGTTGGCCAGCAGCGTGTCCGCCGCCTTACGGATCTCGGCGACCTGTTCCTCGGTCGCCTCACCGTCCAGGGTGATCTCGAAGCGCTTGCCCTGACGCACATCGGCCACGCCGTCGAAGCCGAGCCGGCCGAACGCGCCGTGCACCGCCTTGCCCTGCGGGTCGAGGATCTCGGGCTTGAGCATGACGTCGACGACAACGCGAGCCACTGATTACTCCTGGTTTCGATCCGGCTGACGCGATGAATCCTACCGACCGCGCCCGAATTGCCCGCATCGGCTGACTATTCACTCAGTACATATCTTGTGTGTATAGTCGGCGGCATGGCAACCGCTGAACTCGTTCTGGGACTGCTGGCCGACGGCCCGGCCCATGGGTACGACGTGAAGCGCGGCCACGACTCCTGGTTCCCCGACAGCCGTCCACTGGCGTTCGGGCAGGTCTACTCCACCCTCGGCCGGCTGGCCCGGGACGGCCTGGCCGAGGTGGTCGAGAAGGGTTCCGAGGGCGGCCCGGAGCGGACGGTCTACGCGATCACCGACAAGGGCCGCAAGCATCTGGCCGACTGGCTGGCCGACCCGGTGCCGCCGGCCTGGGGCAGTGCCGACGAGATGCTCCGCAAACTGGTGGCCGCGGTCCGGACCGGCGGCGACGCGACCGAGTTCCTGGCCCGGCAGCGAGCCAGTCACCTCCGCCGGATCCGGGAGCTCAACGCCACGCCGGCCGGTGACGACCTCACCTCACCACTGGTGCGCGACTACACCGTCGCCCACCTCGACGCCGACCTGCGCTGGCTCGACAGCGTCATCGAGCGCATCACCGAGCAGAAGGAGACCCGCCGATGAGCGCACTGGAACTCCGCGACGTGGAGTACGCCTACCGTCGCAACGTCGCCCTGCGCGGCGTCTCCCTCACGGTCGCAGCGGGCGAGGTCGTCGCGATCACCGGAGTCAGCGGCGGCGGCAAGTCGACTCTGCTGCACTGCGTCGCGCTGGCGGGCTGGTCGTCAAGGTCGGGTCGCTGGTCCGGCTGGTGGCGATCGTGAGCGGCCGGCGGCCCGCAGTACCGGAAGTTGTGGTGTAAATGACAGGGCCGGGGTGGTGCTAGATCCCGTGCTGGGGGCGGGAATGGGACATAGCCTCGAAGTCATGTGGGCGTGGCAACTGGTACTGGCGGTCGGATTCGGAATCGGATCCGCTGTCATCCCTGTGCTGAACGCGGAGGTCTACGTCCTCGGCGTCGGCGCCTCCGGCGCACTCGACCCGGTGGTCGCCGCGATCGGGGTGTCGGTCGGGCAGACCATCGGCAAGGTGGCGATGTTTCTCGCGGTCCGGTATCGGCCGGGCTACGCGGCGAAGCAGGGCAAGGCACCCAGGCCGGTCGATCTGAGCACCCGGCGCGGCCGGTTCGTCCAGTGGAACCGTGACGTCAGCAAACGCCTCCTCGACGCTCTCAGCGACCGCCGCTGGGGCATCCCGGTCACCCTGCTGAGCTCCTCGGTCGGCATCCCACCCCTGTACGGCGTGGCGCTGATCGCGGGCGCGAGCCGGATGGGCATCCTGACCTTCTCGCTGTCGGTCCTGGCCGGCCGCCTGGCCCGGTTCATCACCCTTGCCCTGGGCGTCGGTCTCTTCTGATCCTCAGCTGCTGAAGGTCTGGCCCGTCAGCCGCTCGTAGGCGTCGACGTACGCCGAACGGGTGCGCTCGATCACCTCGGCCGACAGCGGCGGCGGCGCTTCGCCGGAGTGCCGGTCCCAGCCCGACTCGAACTGCAGCCAGTCGCGCACGATCTGCTTGTCGTACGACGGCTGCTGCTTGCCCGGCAACCACTCGGCAGCCGGCCAGAACCGGCTGGAGTCCGGTGTCAGCACCTCGTCGGCGAGCACGATCGTGCCGTCCGGGCGAGTGCCGAACTCGAACTTCGTGTCGGCCAGGATGATCCCGCGCTGCTCGGCGGTCGCGTGGGCGCCGGCGTAGAGGTCGAGTGTGAGCTTGCGCAGGGCTTCGGCCGTCTTCGCGCCGACGGTCGCCACCACCGCGTCGTACGAGACGTTCTCGTCGTGCTCGCCGATGTCGGCCTTGGTCGCCGGAGTGAAGATCGGCTCGTCCAGCCGCGATCCCTCGACCAGACCGGCCCGCAGCGGGATGCCGCAGACCTCGCCGGTGTTGTCGTAGTCGACCAGTCCGGAGCCGCTCAGGTAGCCGCGGGCGACGCACTCGACCGGCAGCATCTCGAGCTTCTCGCAGACCACCCCGCGGCCGGCCACCTCGGCCGGTACGTCGGTGGAGATGATGTGGTTCGGCACGCCGAGCTGCTCGAACCACCACAGGCTCATCGCGGTCAGCACCTTGCCCTTGTCCGGGATCGGCGTCTCCAGGATCCAGTCGAAGGCGCTCATCCGGTCGCTGGCCACCATCAGCAGCTCGCCGGACTCCAGCTCGTACAGGTCCCGGACCTTGCCGGAGTGCAGATGCTTCGCGCCAGGGATCTCGACAGCCTGCGGTGGGGTGATCACACCCGTGATTGTTCCACCCGCCGCCGCGCGGCCAGCAACCCGGCCACTTTGCCCCCCAGACCGAGGACGGCGTCACGCACGGTGCAGGCGAGCTTGCCGTCCAGCTGCCCCAGTACGCCGATCTGACGGGAACGCTTGACCAGCTTGCTGGTCGCGGGGCGGCGCTCGGCGTCGTACGCCGCCAGGTCCTTGCCGGCCCGCAACACCCGGGCCAGCGCGCCGGCGTCCTCGATCGCGGAGCATGCGCCGCGGCCCATGTTCGGCGTCATCGCGTGGGCGGCGTCGCCGAGCAGTACGACCCGGCCCTGGACGAACGGGACGAGCGGCGTGGGCAGATCGTAGATGTCGTTGCGCAGTACGGCGGAACTGCCCGCGATCAGCGCCGGGATCGGGTGATGCCAGCCGGCGAACCGCTCCCGGACGTCGTCCCCCTCGCCGCCCGCCTCGCGATTGGCGGTCGCGTACCAGTAGTACCGGCCGTCGATCAGCTTCGCGAACCCGAATCGTTGCCCTCGGCCCCAAGTTTCGCCGCCCTGGTCGAGCGTCTCCACCTCGGCGATCCCCCGGTACGCCGTGTAGCCGGAGTAGCGCGGCCCCCCGTACCGCGGATACAGCAACCCGCGAACGACCGACCGGATCCCATCCGCGGCCACCACCAGCTCCGCCCGGTACTCCTGATCGCCGACCACCAACCGGCTCGCCGTCACCACGACGCCGGTCTCGTCCTGACGCACACCCGTGACCGTCGTGCCGGTCCGGATCGCCACGGCCGGGCCGAGCCGGCCGGCGATCAGGCGGTGGAGTTCGGCGCGGTGAATCATCACCGGCATCTCGACACCGAGCCCGGCCGCGTCGACGATCCGGCGGCCGTCCCACCGGCGCATCCCGGCAGACCCACCCGCTCTGGCTGCATCGATCACGCCCTCGACCCCCAGCTCGGCCAGTACCGCGGCGGCCCCCGGCCAGATCGACAGGCCCGCACCGACCTCGCCCAACTCCGGCGCCCGCTCCAGCACCGTGACCTGCCAACCGCACTGCTCCAGCGCGACGGCCGCCGTCACCCCACCGATCCCCGCTCCCACCACGATCACTGTCCTCATACCCTGACTCTACATCTGTAGAGTCCGGCTGAGTAGAGTAGGACCGTGACGAAAAAGGTGCCGCTCGGTGAGGACCGCCGAGCCGCCATCGCCGATGCGGCCATCCATCTCGTGGCGACCCGCGGCCTGCGCGGTCTCACCCATCGCGCGGTCGACGAGGAGGCCGGCCTGCCACCGGGCTCCACGTCGTACTACCTGCGCACCCGGGGAGCACTGCTCGCCGCCTGCGTGAATCGCATGCTCGAGCGCGACCTCGCTCGCGGCGCCCACGAGTTGCCGGCCGACCCGGAGCTCGAAGAACTTCTGGCCGGCATGGTCCTGGGCCTGGTCCGCGACCGGCCCGACGACCTGATCGCCCGCTACGAACTGTCCCTGGAGGCGAGCCGGCAGCCTGAGCTCCGCGACGCGATCATCCAGGGCGGCCGCCGGCTTCGGGAGAGCCTGGCCGACCTACTGGCAGGTTTGGGAGTTCCCGATGCCGACACCATCGCCTGGCCGGTCGCGGCGATGATGGACGGACTGCTCTACGACCGCGTCGCGGGCGCCGGTACGACGTTGTCGCCGGAGGCTTTCGAGGCCGCGGTCCGCCGGAGTCTCGCCGCCTTGCTGAGCGGTCTGCGGCATGCATAGGACTGCGAGCCACCGGCTACCGATCTAAGTGGCGCGCTGCTGCCGGCTGGGCATGCGCAGCTCGATCGGTGGCTCCCCGGTTTGAACTGTTGCCGTCGTGAAACGCGATCAACCCGTCTGAGTCTGCCCCGGCACCGCGCCCTGCCCCGGCACCGCGCCCTGCCCCGGCACCTGCTGGTTGCCCTGCCCTTGCTGGCTGCCCGGTCCGCCGCCCTGCCCGAAGCCCGGTCCCGGTCCCTGGCCCTGGCCCTGGCCCTGGCCGAAGCGACCGCCGCCGGGGCCGTTGAACTGCGTCTGCCCCGCCTCACCTGACCCACCCCACGCGTGCCCGACAGCGGTTCCGCCGAGAAAGGCGAGCACTGCCAACAGGGAGCCGGCACCAGCGAGCACCAGCCCACCGGGCCTCTTCGCTCCCGCCTGCTCGCCCGCCACCCACGGCGGAACCGCGGCGCCGGGAGTACTGGGGTTGTTCGTCTCCGTCATGTGCTCGCTCCTGTTCACTTGCTGCTGAGGTCGTAGATGGTGGTGCCGCCGACGTTCTGAGCCGCGAAGTTCTCGGCCACCCAACTGCTGATGTCGCTCGAAGTACCGCCTCGTCCGCCGCCGAAGGCACCTCCCGAATTACCGACGAAGTAATGCACCTTTCCCTGGGCAACCAATCGCTGGAACTCCGCCAGCGTCGGCGCCTTGTCCGTCCCGTTGAACCCACCGATCGACATCACCGGCACCTCGGCCGCGAGCTGCAACGGAGCCGCGGCGTTCGACGTCACCGCCGCGGCGGCCCAGGGGTAGCCGTTGGCGCCGGACTGAAGCAGCGAGACCAATTCGCTCGACACTCCACTGATCCCACCGCCACCGAGGAACCCACCCGCTCGCCCGCCACCAGCGCCGCCGCCCATTCGTCCGCCCCCAGCGCCGACCGGTCCTGCCGACGGCAACGCACCTGCATGCGAGGCATTGATCGTTTCCACCGAGTACGCCGCCGGTCCCGCCAGCGCAGTCACCGTGAGCAACACCGCGGCAAACACCCCAGTACGCCGTACTGCCGACCTCCGCAAACCCGACTCGGGGAGCACCAGCACCAACCCGGCAGCCACCACTCCAACGATCAGCACCGTCCATCGCAGCCACGGCAACCAGCTCGGCGACGCGTTCAGCAACGAGAAACTCCAGCCCGCCGTCAAAAAGGTGCCACCAGCAAGCATTGCGCGCGGCAACCATTCACCCCGGCGCCGCCACAACACCGTCGCCGCCGCACCAACCAGCGCACCGACCGCCGGCGCCAATGCCACCATGTAGTAGCTGTGGATGATCCCCTGCATGAAGCTGAAGACCAGTCCCGTCACCACCAGCCAGCCGCCCCACAACACCGCGAAGGCCCGGGTCCGATCGGTCCGCTCTGCCTTGCCTGCAGCAACAACCAGCACGATGACGGCCAGCAACGCAGCCGGCAGCAACCATGCGATCTGGCCGGCGAACTCACCACCGAACAACCGCTGCACCCCGGTCGCGCCACCCCATCCCGGGTTGCCGGTTCCGCCACCCACCGACCCGGTCTCGTTGCCGGTCAACCGGCCGAGCCCGTTGTAGCCGAGGGTCAGTTCGAGAATGCTGTTGGTCGACGAGCCACCGATGAACGGCCGGGCCGAGGCAGGCATCAGCTCCACGATCGCGATCCACCAGCCGGCACTGACGATCAGCGCGCCGAGCGCGACCACGCTGTGCACCAGCCGCTTCCCCAGCGCCGGCTTCCCCGCCATCAGATACGCGAGCCCGAACGCCGGCAGTACCAGGAACGCCTGCAGCATCTTGGTCAGGAACCCGAACCCGACCAGCGCTCCCGCCAGCGCCATCCACCGCCACGCGTACTTCTCCGAGTCGATCGCCCGCGTCACCGCCCAGGCGCCCGCCACGAGCAGCAGGACCAGCAAGGCATCCGGGTTGTTGAACCGGAACATCAGCACCGCGACCGGCGTCAGTGCCAGCACGGCACCCGCCAGCAGCGCGGCGTTCGACGAGAACCAGCGCCGTACCGAGACGTAGAGGAAACCGACGCTCGCCACTCCGATCAGCGCCTGCGGGATCAGCATGCTCCAGACGCCGAAGCCGAAGATCCGCCCGGACAGGCCCATCACCCACAACGAGGCCGGTGTCTTGTCCACGGTGATGAAGCTCGACGAGTCGAAGGCCCCGAAGAACCAGGCCTTCCAGCTGACGGAGCCGGCCTGGACCGCCGCCGCGTAGTACTCGTTGGCGTAGCCGTTCTTCGACAATCCCCATACGTAGGCGATCGCAGTGAGCAGCAACAGCCCGCCGTACAAGGCATGGTCGCGACTGATCGGGTACGCCGCGAGTCGCGCGGTCGATCTGGTGCGCGATGGCGCCGCGGTCGTGGGTTCGGTCAGAGTGCTCATCAGTTGCTCCGGGTCGGGTCGAGAACCGCCGGCGGTTCGAAGGTGGGAAGAGTGGGCGCCTCGTCGTCGAAGACCCAGGCCTGGAAGAGGCCGAAGCGGACCACCGTCGCGGCCAGGTTGGCGGCCGTCAGGACGACGATCTCGAGACTGGGTGCCGGTACGGCGACCGCCGTGTGCAGCAGCCACAGCGAGGAGGCGGTCAGGCTCCAGCCGATAGCGAAGGTGACCAGCCCGCGCAACTGGTGCTTGCCGCGGTTCTCCACGCCGCGGACCCCGAAGGTGATCCGGCGATTGAGGGCGGTGTTGCCGACCGCGGTGATCAGCAGCGCGAGCACGTTGGCGAGCTGGGCCGGCACCGCGTGCCGCAAACCCAAGTAGAGAAGGATGTACGCGAGGGTGCTGATCACGCCGACGCCGGCGAAGCGGAGTATGCGGGCGGCCAGGGCAGTCCTCGGGTCGGCAATCGCGGGGCGACCGAAGGCCCGGCGTACGGGGTCCAGCGGAATCCGGCCGCGGCCGAGATCCCTGCTCAGGCGAGCGATTCCACGCAGATCCTCCACCACTGTCTTGGCTATCGCGACCCTCGAGTCCAGGTCGTCGACCCAGTCCACCGGGACCTCGTGGATCCGCAGTCCGGCTCGCTCGGCCAGCACCAGGAGTTCGGTGTCGAAGAACCAACTGGTGTCCTGCACCAGCGGCAGCAGCTCGGCCGCGACATCGTGCCGGATCGCCTTGAACCCGCACTGCGCGTCGGAGAACCGAGTACCCAACGTTGCCCGCAGCAACAGGTTGTAGCCACGCGAGATCGCCTCGCGCTTCGGCCGCCGGACCACTCGTGAGCCACGCGCCAGCCGGGAGCCGATCGCCACGTCACTGTGGCTGGCCAGCAGCGGTGCCACCAACGGCAGCAACGCGTTGAGGTTGGTGGAGAGGTCGACATCCATGTAGGCAAGGACATCCGCCTCACTCGTCGACCAGACCTGGTTCAGTGCCCGGCCTCGTCCCGGCTCCTCGAGCCGGACGATCCGGATTCCCGGCAGCTCGGTGGCGAGCAGCGCGCCGATCTCCCAGGTGGCATCGGTGCTCCCGTTGTCAGCGATGCAGACCTCGGCCGGGAACGGGAAGGCGTCGTCCAGGTACGCGCGCAACCGCCGGATATTGGGGCCGAGGTCGTATTCCTCATTCCGCACCGGGACGACGATCTCGACCCGGGGACGACCTGATCTCTGCATGTCACCGACTCTGGCCGGTGAACCTTGGCCACTCCCTGTGCCTGCCTGGGAGTTCGCTGGGAAGTCAGTCCTGCGCGGTCCGGCGCAACCAGAGCAGCCCGAGCACCGGCAGAACGAGCGGCACGTAGCCGTAGCCTTGACCGAAGTGCGACCAGACGGTGGCGCGGGGGAAGTCGGCGGGAACGGCATAGCTGAAGCTGCCGATGACCAGTACGCCGGCGAGCTCGATCAGGATCGCGACCAGCGCGACCCGGCGGGAGATCACGGTGGCCTTGGCCAGAGCGAAGGTGGCCGCGCAGTAGATGACCGCGGCAACGGCCGACAGCGAGTAGGCGATCGGCGCCTCGGAGAACCGGGTCGCGATCTGTACGCCGGCCCGCGCGGTCGCCGCGAGCGCGAAGACGCCGTACACGGCGATCAGGATGCGGCCCGGTCCGTGCTTGGTCGCCGAAGCCTCCGGCATCAGCCGACGGCCCAGATCTCGTACATCCGCAGTTCGAGCACCGGGACGACGACGCAGGCGACCGCCAGCGCGCCGGCCCCCCAGCGACTGCTCTCGGCCAGCGCCCACAGCGCACCGATCGGCAGCACCAGCAGCGAACCGATCAGATAGCCCACGAAGAACGGTCCGGAGACGTCGCGCTCCGTACCGGCGAGCTGAACGATCCCGGCCACCAGTTGCGCCAGCAGGGCGACCTCGACCACGCCGAGCAGCCCGAGCAGCCACCAGTTGATCCGGCGGTCCAGCCCGGCCAGCACCAGCGCGAAGACCGTCGCGGCCAGCGACAGGGCCACCAGCGTCCAGGTGAGCGGTTCGTACACGAGCTAAAGGATGTCACCAGGGGTGTAGGCGGCGGCCTCGGGGTAGCGCTTGGCCAGCGAGTCGATCGCTGCCACGACCGTGTTGACCTGCGCCACCGCCGCTCCGGTGAACGACAGCGGCTCGCCGACGATGCCGACGATCTGCTCCTCGGTCAGGCCGAGCCGGCCGTCCGCGCCGAGCCGGTGGAACAGGTCGTTCTCCGAGGTGCCCTTGCGCAGGTCGAGCGCCATCGCGACGGCGTGCTCCTTGATCACCTCGTGCGCGGTCTCCCGGCCGACGCCGTTCTTCACGGCGGCCATCAGCACCTTGGTGGTGGTCAGGAACGGCAGGTAGCGCTCCAGTTCGCGCGCCACCACGGCCGGGTACACCCCGAACTCGTCCAGCACGGTCAGGAACGTCTCGAACAGCCCGTCCAGAGCGAAGAACGCGTCCGGCAACGCGACCCGGCGGACGACGGAGCAGAAGACGTCGCCCTCGTTCCACTGGTTGCCGGCCAGCTCGCCGGTCATCGACGCGTAACCGCGCAGGATGACGGCCAGCCCGTTGACCCGCTCACAGGACCGGGTGTTCATCTTGTGCGGCATCGCCGACGAGCCGACCTGGCCGTCCTTGAAGCCCTCGGTGACCAATTCGTGCCCGGCCATCAGCCGGATCGTCGTCGCCAGGCTGGACGGCCCGGCGGCGAGCTGGACCAGCGCCGAGACGACGTCGTAGTCCAGCGAGCGCGGGTAGACCTGTCCGACGCTGGTCAGCACCCGGCGGAAGCCCAGGTGCTGCGCGACCTCCGACTCCAGCCCCGCGAGCAGCTTGTCCTGCCCACCGAACAGGTCCAGCATGTCCTGCGACGTACCGACCGGGCCCTTGATCCCCCGCAGCGGGTACCGCTCGATCAGGTCCTCCAGCCGGGCGATCGCGACCAGCAGCTCGTCGGCCGCCGAGGCGAACCGCTTGCCCAGCGTCGTCGCCTGCGCCGCGACGTTGTGGGAACGCCCGGTCAGCACCAGCGCCGCGTGCTCGGCCGCTTTCTGCCCGAGCTGGACGGCGGTCGCCACCGCGCGATCGCGGACCAGCACCAGGCCGGCCCGGATCTGCAGCTGCTCGACGTTCTCGGTCAGGTCCCGGCTCGTCATGCCCTTGTGCACGTGCTCGTGCCCGGCGAGCGCGTTGAACTCCTCGATCCGCGCCTTCACGTCGTGCCGGGTGACCCGCTCCCGCGCCGCGATCGACTCCAGGTCGACCTGGTCGATCACCACCCGGTAGTCCTCGATCACACCGTCCGGAACATCGACCCCGTAGGCCTTCTGCGCCCCGAGCACCGCCAGCCACAGCTGCCGCTCGAGCACGATCTTGTACTCCGGCGACCACAGCTCCGCCATCGACGGACTGGCGTAGCGGGCAGCGAGAACGTTCGGGATCCGGGGCTTGCTGGAGGTCGGCACGTACCCCATTCTCTCCCAGCCTCAGGGAGCGACCGTCAGCAGGGCGCAGCTGGCGAGGTCGCCGGCCGCCGAAGGCCGAGAGTCAGCTGACCGGGTGCAGCTCGATCTCGCCGCGAGCCGCCTTCAGCGCGATGTCCGTGCGGTGCTGCGAGCCCTTGATCCGGAGCTGGCCGACACCGGAGTACGCGCGCTGGCGGGCCTCGTCGAGGTCCTTGCCGCTGGCGCTGACCGCGAGCACCCGGCCGCCCGCGGTGACCACCTCGTCGTCCTCGATCGCGGTGCCGGCGTGGAAGACGTGGACGCCGCCCGTCTCGGCCTGCTCGATCCCGCTGATCACGTCACCGCTGCGGGGCTTGGCCGGGTACTTCTTGGCCGCGACCACGACCGCGACCGACGCCCCCGACTTCCAGCTCAGCGGCTGGACATCGGCGAGCTTGCCCGTCGCGGCGGCGTACAGGAGGCCGCCGAGCGGGGTCTTGAGCAGCGGCAGCAGCGCTTGGGTCTCGGGATCACCGAAGCGGCAGTTGAACTCGATCACCCGGGTGCCGCGGGAGGTCAGCGCGAGTCCGGCGTACAGGAGACCGCTGAACGGGGTGCCACGGCGGCGCAGTTCGTCGACGGTCGGCTGGAGCACCAGGTCGGTGATCTCCTGGACCAGCCCTTCCGGAGCCCAGGGCAATGGGGTGTAGGCGCCCATGCCGCCGGTGTTCGGGCCTTCGTCGTTGTCCGCGAGGCGCTTGAAGTCCTGAGCCGGCTGCATCGGCAGCACGGTGACGCCGTCGGTGATCGCGAACAGCGAGACCTCGGGTCCGTCCAGGAACTCCTCGATCAGCACCTGCTCGCAGCCGGCCGCGTGCTCGAGCGCCTCGGCGCGGTCGGAGGTGACCACCACGCCCTTGCCCGCGGCGAGCGCGTCGTCCTTCACCACGTACGGCGGGCCGAAGGCGTCGATCGCCTCGGCGGCCTGCTCCGGCGTCGTACAGACGTAGGCCCGGCCGGTCGGCACGCTCGCGGCGGCCATCACGTCCTTGGCGAAGGCCTTCGACCCCTCGATCTCGGCCGCGTCCTTGGACGGGCCGAAGACGGCGATCCCGGCGGCACGCAGCGGGTCGGCCAGTCCGGCGACCAGCGGTGCCTCGGGGCCGACGACGACCAGGTCGGAGCCCAGCTCGGTGGCCAGCGCGACGACCGCGTCGTGGTCCGAGCTGTCGACCGGCCGGCAGACGATCGTCTGCCCGTCGTACGACGGTTGCAACGTGGCGATACCAGGGTTGCCCGGGGCCGCCACGACCTGCTCGACCTCGGGGTCCCGGCTGAGCGCCCAGACGAGTGCGTGTTCACGGCCGCCAGTGCCGATGACTAGAACCTTCACGAGCCATGAGCCTAGTGCACTTACGCGTGTGCTGGTTTTGCCCGGCCCGGCCGGGTGTAAGACTGCGCCTGACTGGAGGTATTCGATTGACTACGAGTTCCGCACCTGCGACCGCCCGCCGAGGGCCCACCGCAGCGTCGCTGGCGTCCTGGCTGATGTTGCTGCCGTGCGTGGTGATCTTCGCCCTGTTCATCGTCTGGCCGCTCGGCAAGTCCGTCTCGCTGTCGCTGCACGGGTCGGACCTGTTCGGCCGCCCGGACGCCTTCGTGGGCCTGCAGCACTACCGGGACATGCTCGGCAGCGCCGAGTTCCGGCACATCCTGTGGGTCACCTTCGCCTTCGTGCTGCTGACGGTGATCCCCGGTGTGCTGGGCGGGCTGGCGATCGTGTTGCTGCTCGAGCAGCAGATCAAGGGGATCCGGATCTTCCGGACCGCCTTCGCGCTGCCGTTCGCCTTCTCGGTGGCCAGCGCGTCGGTGATCTTCGCGACCATCTACAACCCCGCGATCGGGCTGGCCAACGGCCTGCTCGGCCGGTTCGGGCTGGACCGGATCGGCTGGCTGACCGACCCGTCCTGGGCGCTGATCAGCGTCGCGATCACCACCGTGTGGATGAGCATCGGCTACAACGTGCTGGTGCTGTCGGCCGGTATCGGCGCGATCCCGCAGGAGATCAACGAGGCGGCCACCCTGGACGGCGCCGGTGGCTGGCGCGCGGCCCGGTTCATCACCGTGCCGATGCTCGGCCCGCAACTGTTCTTCCTGGTGGTGATCTCCACCATCCAGTCGCTGCAGGGCTTCGGCCAGATCAAGATCCTCACCCCCGAGGGCGGTCCCGAGCAGTCCACCAAGACGCTGGTCTACTCGATCTACCACACCGCTTTCGCCAACAACAACAGCGATTTCGGCGCCGCGTCGGCGCAGGCGATCGTGCTGCTGGTGATCCTGCTGGCCTGTACCGCGATCCAGTTCGGCGTCCTCGAGAGGCGGGTGCACTACAAGTGAGACAACTGACCGCCGGACGGATCGTCACCTACGCCGTCCTGATCCTGGCCGCGATCGCGGTGATCTTCCCGGTCTACTACGTGATCGCGGGGTCGATCATGTCGCCCGGCCAGATCTCGTCGTACCCGCCGGACCTGTTCCCGCACGGCGTCTTCACCGGCAACTACGAGGGCGCGACCTCGTCCGGCACGCCGATCGGCCGGCAGTACCTGAACTCGATCCTGCAGACCTCGATCATCACCTTGTCGCAGCTGATCACCAGCGTGCTGGCGGCGTACGCGTTCGTCTTCATGAAGATGTGGGGCCGGACCGTGCTGTTCGGGCTGTTCCTCGGCACGCTGATGGTGCCGTGGGAGTCGATCGTGCTGCCGAACTACCTGACCATCACCGGCTGGTCGGTCGGTGGCGAGCGGCTGACCGCGTCGTACGCCGGCACGATGCTGGCCCTGGTGCTGCCGTTCCTGGCGAACGCGTTCGGGGTCTTCCTGCTGCGGCAGTCGTTCCTGCAGTTCCCGAGCGAGCTGCGGGACGCGGCCACCATCGACGGCTGCGGGCACTGGCGGTTCCTGCGCCAGATCCTGGTGCCGCTGAACAAGCCGGCCCTGATGGCGGTCGGGCTGTACGTCTTCCTGGCCGGCTGGAACCAGTTCTTCTGGCCGCTGCTGATCGGCGACTCGGCGTCGCGCCGTACGTTGCAGATCGGCATCAGTCAGCTCAACGACGCCGAGGCGGCCGATCCCGG
Source organism: Kribbella sp. CA-293567 (assembly GCF_027627575.1). Classification (NCBI taxonomy): domain Bacteria; kingdom Bacillati; phylum Actinomycetota; class Actinomycetes; order Propionibacteriales; family Kribbellaceae; genus Kribbella; species Kribbella sp. CA-293567. The sequence continues at coordinate 781,850 of NZ_CP114065.1, read as the reverse complement.
CCTGATCCTGGCCGGAGTCACCCTGTCCATTCTCCCGACGCTGGCGATCGTCATCTTCGGTCAGCGTTTCATCGTCCGCGGACTGACCGCGGGCGCGATCCGGTAACACCATCTTTCCTTCGATTGGGGCAACAACGATGCGATCTGTCGGACAACGACGTACGGCGGCCGCGGTCTCCCTGCTGGCCGTGCTCGCCCTGGTGGCGACCGGCTGCGGCAGCAGCAGCGACGAAGGTGGCGGCTCGAGCGGCGGTCAGGACGCGCCCGGCGCGGACGCGCTGGACAAGGCCACCGGCGTCACCAAGGTGACGTTCTGGCACGGCATGAAGGGCGCCAACGGGGAGGCCGTCGACAAGCTGGTGAAGGCGTTCAACGCCAAGAACACCGGCAAGATCGAGGTCACCGCGGTCTACCAGGGCGACTACGACGAGACGATCACGAAGTACAAGACCTCGGTCCAGCAGGGCAACACGCCGTCGGTGGTGCAGATCTACGACATCGGCTCGCGCTTCATGATCGACTCCAAGCAGACCGTGCCGGTGCAGAAGTTCGCCGACAAGGACGGCTACGCGCTGGACTCGATCGAGCCGAACATCGCCAACTACTACTCGATCGACGAGCAGCTGAACTCGATGCCGTTCAACACGTCGATGCCGTTGCTCTACATCAACAAGGAAGCCTTCGTGAAGGCCGGGCTGGACCCGGCGAAGCCGCCGGCCAACCTGGACGAGATCATGACGGCGGCGAAGAAGCTGACCGTCAAGTCGGGCGGCAAGACCACGCAGTACGGGTTCAACGCGGCGATCTACGGCTGGTTCGTCGAGCAGCTGATCGCGCAGTCCGGGACGACGTACTGCGACAACGAGAACGGCCGCAAGGACCTGGCCACCAAGGTGAACTTCGCCGACGAGCAGGGTGTCAAGGTGGCCACCTGGTACCAGCAGATGGTCAAGCAGGGCCTGATGCCGAACACCGGCAAGAAGACCGACGACGCCCAGGCGGTCTTCAAGTCCGGCACGTCGGCGATGCACCTGGAGTCGACCGGCTCGCTGCGCGGCTACCTGGACGCGGCCAAGGGCAAGTTCACCGTGCTGACCGCGCCGTTCCCGAAGCTGTCGGCCGACAGCACCGGCGGCCCGATCATCGGCGGCGCCTCGCTGTGGGTCAACGGCGTCGGCCACTCCGACGCCGAGAAGCGCGCCTCCTGGGAGTTCGTGAAGTTCGCCTCCACGCCGGAGCAGCAGGCCTCCTGGCACACCGGCACCGGCTACTTCCCGATCAACTCCAAGGCCCTCGACCTCCCCGAGGACAAGGCGTGGGTGGCGCAGTACCCGCAGTTCACCACCGCGATCACCCAGCTCCACGACACCAAGCCGACCAACGCCTCCTCCGGCTGCATCCTCGGCGTGATGCCGCAGTCCCGCAAGGCGTCCGAGGACGGCCTGGAGAAGGCCGTACTGGGCACCGACCCGGCCGAGGCGATGAAGGCCGCGGCAAGCTCGATCCAGCCGCAGATCGACCAGTACAACAAGACGGTCAAGAAGTAGTTCAGTCCGAAGAACTCGCCCTCGACAGCCGGCCGGCTGTCGAGGGCGAGTTCTTTTCAGGCGGGTTGTGGTGACCGCAGGTTGGTGAGGATGAGTTCGGCCAGCTGGTGGATGGTTCTGGGTTGGAGGAAGACGGCTGCCGGGAGGGTGGTGGCGAGGTCTTCGGTGAGGTGGCGGCGGAGTTGGGCCGTCTGCAGGGAATCGATGCCGAGGTGGTCCAGGCGTTGGGTGGGCTGGAGCTGGGCGGCGGGGGTGTCGGTGATCGCCGTGAGCTTGGCGCAGAGGTAGGTGCTGAGGGCCGCCTGGGCGGACGGGTCGTATTGATGGATCAGGTCGGCTCGGGTGAGGGCCGTGTTCGGCGAGGTGTCGAAGTCGTGCAGGAGGGAGCCCGTGCGCAGGGCCGGGAAGGTTGTGGCCGAGGCGGCTGGGTCGAAGGACATGATCGCGGTTTGGGCGCCTGAGCGGCCGAGCAGACGACCGAGTACTGCGAGGCCGTCCGCGGGGTCGAAGCCGTTGGAGTCGCGATCGTCGAGAGCTGGGTCGGTGGCCCATTCGCCCCAGTTGACGGTGAGGGCCGGCAGGCCGCGTGAGTTGCGGTAGTGCGCGAGACCGTCGAGGTACGCGTTGGCCGCGGCGTAGTTGCCCTGCTCCGGTGAGCCGATCAGCGAGGCCGCCGAGGAGTAGAGGGTGAAGAAGTCCAAGTCCAGGTCCTTGGTGAGGGCGTGCAGGTTCCAGGCACCCAGGACCTTCGGCGGCATCACGGCGAGGAAGCGGTCGGCGGTGAGTTCGGTGATGCTGTCGTCGTCGTGGATGCCGGCCGCGTGGATCACGCCCCGCAATGGCGGCATGGTCTCCCGGATCTCGGCGAAGACCTCCGTCATCCGGCCGAGTTCGGCGACGTCCGCCGGGAGGATCCGAAGGTCCGTCCCCTGGGCCGCCATTTCCCGCAGTTCGTCGCGGGCCGCGTCGTCCGGGCCGCTTCGGCTGGTCAGCACGAGATGCCGCGCGCCTTGGTCGACCAGCCAGCGGGCGGTGCGGAGACCGGCGCCGCGGAGGCCACCGACGACCAGGTAGGTCGCGTCGTCCCGCACCTTCGCGCCTTCCTCGGGGAGTACGCCGGGGACCAGGCGGGCGGCGTACCGGATGCCGTAGCGCAGCGCGAGCTCGTCCTCCGGACCGTTCGCCAGGATCTCGGCAGACAAGGCGGAGATCTCGGCCGCCGAGGGCGATCTGGACAGGTCGAGCATCGAGCACCTCAGGCCGGGCAGCTCGTACCGTACGGCGCGGCCGAGGCCCCACAGCGCAGTCTGCAACGGATCGACCCACGCGCCGGGAAGCACAGCCTGCGCGCTCTGCGTCACGAACCACAGTCGAGGCGGCGTATCGAGGGCCGCGAGCGCCTGCAGCAGTTCCATCGCGCCGACGAGCTCTTGGAGATCCTCTCCGGAGTGCACGTAGAGCACGGTCCGGAGGTCCCCGTAGTCAGCATCCACCGTCTTGAGAAGCTGTTTCCAGTAGAACGCCCCGGGCTCGCCCTCGGGGCAGGACGGCGCCAGGACAGCATTGGCGCCCTGCTGCGAGAGTTCTGCCTGTACTGCGATGCCGTCCCCGATGACGAGCACGGTGCCTTCCGGTGCAGCCTGTCCTGACGGCTCGACCTGCACCCAGGTCAGGTCATGGAGCAGCCGCTGAGCCCGCTGCTCGAACGTCTCGGGCAGCTCCCTGCCGAACCGCTTCAATTGGAAGCCCTCGATCGCCAGCAGTTGCCGGCCGTTGCTGTCGCCGATCACGATGTCACCGCGGACGAGGTCGACCTCGTCGGCAGTCGAGGTCCGGGTGACCTTGCACCACAGCGACGTACCGAGAGCGGGTTTGCCTTCGCCGTGGCAACGGGCGGTACCCACCGGAAGATAGGTGTCGGGGGCAACTTCCTCGTCGGCGAGTAAGGACATCAGCGGCTGGAGCGCCGACTCCAGCAGCGCCGGGTGGAACGTGTGCTGATCCAGCTCGTCGGCGATCGACTCGTCGATGGTGAACTCGGCCAGGATCTCCGCCGACCGACGCCGGAGCGAGGTGAGCGTCCGGAACGGGCCGGTCCGCACGATCCCGCGCGCCTCGGTGGCGGCATAGTGCTGCGCGAGGTCGATCAGTTCCTCGTACTGCGCTGAGTCCGGCAGGTCCAGTGGCGCGGTCGCGACCCGGTCGGGTTCGGGGTCGATGACTGCTGTTGCCAGTAGCAACCACTTACTGTCGTCGGCGTAGCAGTTCCAGCGGTGGACGCCGTCCTCTTGCGTGCAACGGATCTGCAGGCGCATGGGCTCGTCGTCGACGAGGAAGAGGGGGCGGTCGAGGCTGAGGTCGCGGACGGAGAATGGAATGGAGCCGAGGATCTGCGCGGCGGTTGTCAGCGCCAGTTCGTGGTACGCCGATGCCGGGAGGACGGGCAGGTCGTTGAGACGGTGCTCGGCCAGGTAGGGATGGTGGTGGAGGTTTAGTTCGATGTCCCAGACGTAGGTGTCGCCGGGGGCGAGTCGGAGGTAGGCGCCGACGAGTGGGCGGGGTGGGTGTGCGACGAGGTCGGCGGGTTCGGCGGCCGGCTCGGGGTCGGAGGTTGCAGGAGCTGGGGCGGAAACGAGGAGGGGATCGTCGAGGGGAACGGGCTCGGCGAAGGGAAGTGGTCCGATGAAGCTGATGGGCTCATCGGCGGAAATGGACTCGGCGAGGCGATCGGGCTCGGCGACCGGAAGCAGCTCGTCGGCGGGAACGGGCTCGGCGATCGGAAGTGGTCCGATGAAGGAGCTGAGCTCGCCAGAGGAAAGGGGCTCCTCGACCGGAAGCAACTCGTCGGTGCGAACGGACTCAGCGAAGGGAAGCGGACCGATGAAGGAGATCGGCTCGCCGACGGACTCGGCGAGTTGATCCAGCTCGGCGACCGGAAGCAGTTCGTCGACGGGATCGGACTCGGCGGAAGGAAGCGGACCGATGAACGGAATGGGCTCGCTGACGGAGATGGACTCGGCGAGTTGATCCGGCTCGGCGACGGGAAGCAACTCATCCACAGCAACGAAGTCGGCGACCGGAAGCAACTCAGCGACAGAAACCGACTCGGCGATCGGAAACACCTGGTCGGCTGGAGGCACCTGGTCAGCTGGAAGCACCTGGTCGACGGCAGGCAACCCAGCGACGGGGAGGACCTCGGCGCCTGCAGCGGGCTCGGTGACAAGACCGAGGTCGGCAACGGAGTCAACCGCAGCGACGGACACGGGCGGAGCGTCGGGCCAGAACCGCTCGCGCTGCCAGGGATAGGCAGGCAGCGACACATAGCGGGCAGCCGGATCGGAGAGGCTTTCCCACGGGACCGCCCGGCCGGCGACGTGCAACTCGGCGACCGCCGCGAGCAGCGCGGCTTGACCATTGCTCTCACGAGACATCGCCCCGACCACGACCCCAGGGCGGTCGAGCAGATTTTGCCGGACAGCGGACTCGAGCAGCGAATGCGGGCCGAACTCGACGAAGGTGTCGTGTCCACCGGCCGCGAGGTGCTGAATGACATCGCCGAACAGCACCGGCTCGCGAAGATTGTCGACCCAGTACTCCGGACCGAGATCCGTACCGTCGACAGTCTCGCCGTACACGGTCGAGCACAGCGGAATGTGCCCCGGCTTGGGGTTCAGCGAGGACAACAGCTCGAGAAATTCGTCCTGCAACAATTCCATCAGAGGACTGTTGGAAGCGACCGATACCTCGAGCCGACGACCGGAGACGCCACGCTCGGCAAGGATCTCGGCGATGACCTCTTCGTCACCGGATAGCACCGAGGACGCCGGACCGTTGCACGCAGCAAGAGAAATCTCGGAGCGCCCGACCAAAAGCTCCTCAGCGTCCTCCTGAGACAGCTCGACCTCTACCATCGCGCCTGCACCGACGACTGCGCGCATCAGCCCGCTGCGGTGGCAGATCACCCTGACCGCGTCGTCGAGATCAAGTATTCCGGCGACATGAGCAGCGGCGACCTCACCCATCGAGTGCCCGACCACGACGTCCGGAGTGAACCCCCGATCCTTCCACAGCGCCGCCAGCGCGACCTGTACGGCGAAGATCGCCGGCTGGGCCACGTCGACCCGGGCGAGCTGCGAATCCTCCTCGGATGCAGCGAGTTCCGCGGTGAGCGACCAGTCGACGTACGGGGTCATGGCCGCCTCACACGCGGCGATCTGCTCGGCGAAGACCTGCTCACCGGCCAGCAGCTCACGTCCCATGCCGAGCCACTGCCCGCCCTCGCCGGCGAAGACCCACGCGGTGGAGTGAGCGACACTCGATCCGCCTCCGGCCTCCCCCGCGACCACCCCGCTGGTCAACACCCCGCGAGCAAACGAATCCAGTTGATCGATGGCCTGCTCCCCCGACTCGGCCACCACCGCCAGCCGCTGCGAGTGCTGAGTACGCCGTACCGCAGCCGAGTAGGCAACGTCGCTCAACGCAACCTCGCCCCTGACCACCAGATCGCGATAGCGCCCCGCCAACTCCGCCAGCGCCACCTCGCTCCGAGCCGAAATCGCGAACAGCACCGGCTTCTCCATCGCGCCGATGAGATGCTCAGAAGCTGAGTCCGGGACCGGCGGTTCCTCCAGCACCAACTGCACAGCCGCACCGCCGGCCGCCAAGCTGCTGACGCACCCGCGACGAGGCGCGTCCTCGACCTCGGCTTCGGCTGACAGGAAGCCGTGCTTGACGCTCAGCACCGCCTCAAGAAGACCGACCATCCCGTCGGCACCACCCCCGTCGACCGTCGTACCGGCGCCCTGCTCCACCCCCGCATCGCAGTACGCCGTCCGCAGTCCATCGGCCCCATCCGAGTCAGGCGACGTCACGCCGGCCGAGCTGCCCTTGATCACAGCGTGCACCCGGTCGCCCTCGGCGACGGCCCGCGACAGCAGCTTGAGCGCGACGACCGCCACCCCTTCACCGGCCACCTCCCCACCGGCGAACGCGATCTCGCAGTCTCCCGCGCGCAGCGAGCGCATCGCCAGGTGTACGCCGACCAACGACGACGAGCAAGCGGCATCGACAGCGACGCTCAGGCCCCGCGCGGTCAGCACCGAGGAGACCCGTCCGGCATCGTCACCGCACGCGTCTCCACCCATCAGCACTTCGGCCCTGAGCGTCGCCACCCCCGCGAGCGTCAGCCCGGCGTCCTCGAACGCCTCCCAGGCGACCTCCATCAGCAACCGCTGCCGCGGCGTCACGCCGTCGGCCTCAGCCGGCGGGATCCCGAAGAACTCCGCGTCGAACGCCTCACCGGCGAACCACTCCGCCGGGGCCTCGGCGATCGAACTGCCCTCCCGGTCCAGCAGTCCGCCCAACGACTCGGCGCGCGCCGTTTCCGGGACCCGGGCCGCCATCCCGATCACCGCGACCGGCTCGCGAACAGCACCCAGGCCTTGTCCAGCTGAACTCACAACGCATCCTCACCCGACACACCGAAGTGCCCACTACCAGTAACAGTCGGGCGACCTTAGTTGCCCCGGGCCCCGAGACTCCGGACGAACCGCCGACGCCACCGTTGCGATTCACCCCACGTCTCGATTACTCGTGGTGGCGGGCAATTTACTCGCAGGACATTTTGATTGACTCGGAGGCGCTGAGCGGCCGCGGACCTGGTTTACAGTGCAGCCACCTGACCGATCTGAGGAGTTGTCATGCCCGACCCTGTTACTCGGACCCTCGACGTTCCTGGTGCCGTCCTGAGCTACGACGTGCGTGGCGATCTCCAGGACCGGCCCGTGCTGCTGATGATCGGCTCGCCGATGGGCGCGAGCGGTTTCCCGACTTTGGCGTCGCACTTCACCGACCGCACGGTCGTGACCTACGACCCGCGCGGGGTCGAGCGCAGTACCCGCACCGACGGCTCCGGCGAGCTCTCCCCCGACGACCACGCTGCCGACCTGGCCACCCTGATCGAGTCGCTCGACGTCGGTCCGGTCGACGTCTTCGCCAGCAGCGGAGGCGCGGTGAACGCGATCGCTCTGCTGGCCCGGCGCCCCGACCTGGTCAACAAGGTGATCGCGCACGAACCGCCGCTAGCCTCGCTCGTCCCGGACAGCGAGGCGGCGCTCAAGGCCTGCGAGGACATCCACCAGACCTACCAGCGCGACGGCATGGGCCCGGCGATGGCGAAGTTCATCTCGATCGTCAGTTACGAGGGCGAGATCCCGGCCGACTACACCGACCAGCCGGCGCCCGACCCGGCGATGTTCGGGCTGCCCACTGAGGACGACGGCTCTCGCGACGACGCGCTGCTCGGGCAGAACCTGCGCCGCTGTACGTCGTACCTGCCGGACTTCGACGCACTCGGCCGGTCGGCCGGCCAACTGGTGATCGGGGTCGGCGAGGAGTCGGCCAACCAGCTCGCGGCCCGCGGTGGCAAGGCGGTGGCCGAGCGGCTCGGCCTCACCCCGGAGGTGTTCCCGAGCAACCACGGCGGCTTCCTCGGCGACGAGTACGGGATGCCCGGCCAACCGGCCGAGTTCGCGGTGAAACTGCGCGAGGTGCTCGCCGGCAGGTGAACGTGCACCACTGACCAACCTCCGCCGGGGCGCCGTCGGCACGCTCGACCAGCGTCTCCTGGAGCGCTCGGAGCGGGGTTGGTGAGTGATGCGGGTCCGCCCATCTGCTTAGCTGTGGGTATGACTGACAAGCCTGAGATCGAATTTCCGGAGGGCCCGCCGCCGGCGGATCTGGAGATCACCGACATCACCGAGGGCGACGGCGACGAGGCCAAGGCCGGTTCCCGCGTCAACGTGCACTACGTGGGTGTCGCCCACTCGACCGGTGAGGAGTTCGACGCCTCCTACAACCGTGGCGCGCCGCTGGCCTTCCAGCTCGGCGTCGGCCAGGTCATCCAGGGCTGGGACACCGGCGTCCAGGGGATGAAGGTGGGCGGCCGGCGCAAGCTCGTCATCCCGCCGCACCTGGGCTACGGCGACCGCGGCGCGGGCAGCGCGATCAAGCCCGGCGAAACCCTGATCTTCGTGGTCGACCTGATCAGCGTCAGCTGACACCTCCTACTGATCGGCCCCCGATTGCGTCACAATGACGCGATCGGGGGCTTTTCACGTAGTACTACGCATCCACGCGGCCGCCCCGAGCGGATTGACTGGGAGCATGACGACGATGGTTGCCACCACCCGCGCCGCGGCCGGACCGGCCGACCTGGCGAAGTACGCCGCTTTGCTGGCCAAGATCGCGCTCTTCGCACTGTTGCTGACGGCGCTGATCTGGCCGGACCTGAGCGGGATCAAAGGCAAGGCATCGACCGCGCGACTGGTCGTCTACCCGATCGGCGCGCTGGTACTGCCGCTGTGGTGGTTCGCCTACGGCCGCGCGAAAAGCAAGCTGCACAAGGCCTTCCCATGGCATGCCGACCTGCTGCTCACGCTGCCCTGGCTGATCGACCTGCTCGGCAACCGGCTGAACCTGTTCGACACCATCACCTGGTGGGACGACGCGATGCACTTCAGCCTGTGGGCACTGCTCACCGCGGGCGCCCTGACCGCCTTCGCTCCCCGTGACCTCAGCCGCGCCCTGACCGCCGTCGTCGCCCTCGGTTTCGGCGCCACCGCCGCGGTGATCTGGGAGCTCGGCGAGTATGTCGCCTTCGTCCGCCACTCCACCGAACTGCAGACCGCCTACACCGACACCCTCGGCGACCTCACCCTGGGCAGTTTGGGCGCCCTGCTCGCCGGCCTGATCCTCTTCCAAGTACGCCGCAGGCAAGCACTGACCTAACCCGCTAGCGGTGGGGTTGCGAGCGCTAGCGGTCGGCCGGGCGGCAGATGCCGTTGGCGGCGGCCGATGCGGCCAGCGCCTTGGCGGCCGGGCCTTCGGCGGTCGCGCTCGGGCTGACGGTGGTCGGCTGGGTGGCCGGCTGGTCCTGGAGGCGGAGGGTGTGCCGGCCGATCGGGACCACCATCGGCGTACCGGCGACCGGGTCCGGGATGACCTTCACCGCCAGCCCGAAGACGTCCTGGACGACCTGCTCGGTGATCACCTCGCTGGGGTTGCCCTCAGCAACGATCGCGCCCTGCTTCATCGCGATCAGGTGGTCGCCGAACCGGCAGGCCTGGTTGAGGTCGTGCAGCACGATCACGATCGTGCGCTGGTCGCGCCGGTTCAGGTCGACCAGCAGGTCCAGGACCTCGAACTGGTGGGTCAGGTCGAGGAAGGTGGTCGGCTCGTCGAGCAGCAGGATGTCGGTCTCCTGGGCGAGCGCCATCGCGATCCAGACCCGCTGCCGCTGACCACCGGACAGCTCGTCGATCGGCCGGTCGGCGATCTCCAGTACGTCGGTCGAGCGCATCGCGTCGGCGATCGCCTCGTCGTCGCCCTTGGTCCACTGCCGGATCCAGCCCTGCCGCGGGTAGCGGCCGCGCCCGACCAGGTCTGCGACCGTGATCCCCTCCGGCGCGGTCGGTGACTGCGGCAACAGCCCGAGCTTGGTCGCCACCTGCCGGGTCGGGATCGACTGGATGCTCTTGCCGTCCAGCAGCACCGTGCCGCGGCTCGGCTTCAGCAGCCGGGCCAGCGTCTTCAGCAGGGTCGACTTGCCACAGGCGTTGGCACCGACGATGACACTGATCTTGCCGGTCGGGATCCGCACCGACAGGTCGTGGATGATCTCCCGCTGGTCGTAGCCGACGGCGAGGCTCTCGGCCGACAGGCTGTGCTCCACGTGCGTCTCCATGTCAGCCACCACTTCCGATCCGGTTGGTCCGGGCCAAGAGGAACATCAGGTACGGCGCGCCGACCAGGCCGGTGACGACCCCGACCGGCAGTTGGGTCTCCCCCAGCGCGTGCTGTGCGATCAGGTCGGACAGCGCCACCACCAGCGCGCCGATCAGTGCCGACGCGACCATCGCCGGCCCCGGTGAACGGGTCAGCCAGCGGGCGATCGGCGGCGCCACGAACGCGACGAAACCGATCGGTCCGGCCGCCGCGGTCGCGACGGCGGCGAGCAGCACGGCCACCACGATCAGCCCCAGCCGCGAGCGCTCGACCCGCAGCCCCAGCCCGGACGCGGTCTCGTCACCGAGTTGCAGGATGCGCAGCCGGTGCACGAGCAGTGCCATCACCGGCGTGAGCACCACCAGGGTGATCAGGACCGACCGGACGTGCGTCCAGTCCCGTCCGTTCAGGCTGCCGGTCAGCCAGATCAGCGCCTGCTGGGCGATCTCGACCCGCGCCTTGGTCAGCAGGTACGACGTGAGGCTGGTCGCGATCGCGCCGATCCCGATCCCGACCAGGATCAGCCGGTAGCTCGAGACCCCGCGGCGCCAGGCGAGCAGGTACATGGTGATCGCGGTCAGCAGCGCGCCGACGATCGCCATCCCCGACACGGCGATACCGGTCAGGCCGAGGGTGATGATCGCGAAGACCGCGAACGCGCTGGCACCGTAGGTGACGCCGATGATGTCCGGGCTGGCCAGCGGGTTGCGGGCGATGCTCTGGAAGATCGCGCCGGACAGGCCGAGCGCGGCACCGACCAGTACTGCGGTCAGCGCGCGCGGCAGCCGGAGCCGGTTGACGATGAACTCGGTGGCCTTGTCGCCGCCACCGAACAGCGTCTTGACCACGTCGACGACCGGAATCTTGAAGTCGCCGAGCGACAGCGAGACACAGAAGACGACGAAGACGACCACGGCCAGCACGGCGACCACGGCGGCGTTGCGGGCCTGCCGGACCGCGCGGGCGTGGGAGATCACCTGAGCGGGCGCGTGCTCCGTGGTGAGACCGGTCATCAGAGGTCCGCCAGCTTCCGGCGGCGTACCAGGGCGATGAAGAACGGTGCGCCGATGACGGCGGTGACGATACCGACCTGGAGCTCGCCGGGCTGGGCCACGACCCGGCCGATCACGTCCGAGCCGAGCAGCAGGATCGGCGCGAGCAGCATCGAGTACGGCAGGATCCAGCGGTAGTCCGGGCCGGTCACCAGCCGCGCGATGTGCGGGATGGTGAGGCCGACGAAGCCGATCGGGCCGGCGGCCGCGGTGGCCGCGCCACAGAGCAGGACGACGGTGACCGCCGTGAACAGCCGGGCCATTCCGACCCGCTGCCCCAGCGACCGGGCCACGTCGTCGCCGAGCGACAGCGCGTTCAGCACCCGCCCGGAGACCAGCGCGAGGACGATTCCGATCAGGATGAACGGCGCGACCTGGCCGGCGATGTCCGAGCCGCGGCCGGCCAGCGAACCGACCGCCCAGAACCGGAACTGGTCGAAGGTGTCGACGTCACCGATCAGCAGCGCGGTGGTGAGCGAGCCGAGCATCGCGGTCAGCGCGGCACCGGCCAGCGCGAGCTTCACCGGGGTCGCGCCTTCGCGACCGAGCGAGCCGAGAACGTACACCGCCACCGAGGCCGCGGCCGCGCCGGCGAAGGCGAGCCACACGTACGCCGTCAGACTGCTGAGGCCGAACCAGTAGATGCCCGCCACCACGAAGAGCGCGGCACCGCCGTTGACACCGAGGATGCCCGGGTCGGCCAGCGGGTTGCGGGTGACGCCTTGCATCAGCGCACCGGACAGCCCGAGCGCGGCACCGACGAGCAGTCCGATCAGCGTCCGCGGTACGCGCAGCGACCGGACGATCACGTGGTCGGTGTTGGCCTCGTCGTAGTGGCGCAACGCGTCGATCACGGTCGGCAACGGGATCTGCTTCGATCCGACCGCGATGCTCAGCAACGCGATCAGCGCCAGCAGCGCGACGCACACGACCAACCCGAGCACCAACGTCGTACGCCGGGCGCGGGGGCGCCGCTGACCGCCGGCGGGAGCTGCTCCCGAGTTGCCGGCGGGGACCGTGTCGGTGATGGAAGGCGGTGCCATGGGACTTGGGGGATCCTCTTAGGTAAGGCTAACCTCTAGGTGCTTCACCATAACCCGCAGGTCCGCCGACTCGCACCTGAACCCCTGCTTTGTCACTACTTTCCTGACGGAGACGCCGCCATGACGTCCATCCTCGAACGCCCGATCGACTTCGACTCCGTGTTCGGCACCGTCGCGGCGATCGACGATGTCAGCCCGCACCTGCGCCGGGTCACCTTCACCGGCCCCCGGCTCGGGGACGCGGTCACCGCCGGTCCGGACCAGCGGATCAAGATCCTGCTCCCGCCGCCCAACGGCAGCGAACTGCGACTGCCGGTCGGCAAGGACTGGTACGCCGGCTGGTGCGCGCAGCCGGTCGAGGAGCGGTCCGTGATGCGCACCTACACGGTGCGCGCGCTCCGGCCGGCGGTCGCGGAGCTGGACATCGAGTTCGTCCTGCACGGCGTGAACGGGCCCGCGTCGGCCTGGGTCAGCGAAGCCGCGCTGGGCGACCAGATCGGCTTGATCCTGCCCTTCGCCGTCGACACCGGCAGCACCAAGGGCCTGCTCAACTCCGGCGTCGACTACGTGCCTCCGGCAACGAGTCTGCACCGCGTGCTGATCGCCGACGAGACGGCACTGCCGGCCCTGGCCGGCATCCTGGAGCAGCTGCCGGCCGACGTCCGGGCGACTGTCTTCGTGGAGGTCCCCGACATCCGCGACATCCGCTCGCTGCCGAGCCTCGGCCGGGTGGACATCACCTGGCTCCCGCACGCCGGAGCGCCCGAGGGCACTCCGAAGTCGTTGCCCGAGGCCCTCGAAGCAGCGTCGCTCGCCCGCGACGTCGACTTCGCCTGGGTGGCCGGCGAATCCGCCATGATCAAGCAGATCCGCCGGCACCTGGTCAACCAGGTCGGTCTTCCCAAGTCCGCCGTCTCCTTCCAGGGTTACTGGAAGCGCGGCGAACCGATGGAGTGAAGGTCAGCTCGGGTTCTCGGCGTGGGTGAGGGTCTCCCAGGCCACGAAGAGATCGTTGGTGCCGGCCGGGCGGCGGGACTCGGTCAGGGCCTGGGTATTGGCCATGCCGATGCCCAGGCGGGTGTGCAGGGCGTTGTAGCCGACCTCGGTGATCGGACCGAGGCCGCGCTTGAGGCTGCCGTTGCAGAGCCAGGACGGGACGGCCTCGAGGTTGCGCTCGTAGCGGGACTGGAACCCGAGCGCGTGCTGCAGCCGGGCGCCGAACTCGGGGTACAGGTCGATGCCCTGGATCCGTGAGGTCTCCAGCACGTGGGAGATCGCCGAGATGCCGTAGCCGGTGTGCACGAAGTCGCGGCAGGTCTCCTGGGTCAGGCCGTTGACGAAGGTGCCCTGCCCCTGCCAGTAGGCGACGATCTTGTCGCGGGTGTTGAGGTTCTGGCTCGGCTTGGTCCTCGGCAACGGGCCGTCGGACTCCAGGTACACGAAGGCCGGCGTACGGACCCGGAACAGCGAGATCGCCTTGTCGTAGACCGCAGCGTCGTCGAGGAAGACCCCGATGCCCTGGATCGCCTCGGTCATGCTCAACTCCCAGTTCCCGTTGGAGTTCGAGCCGTTGATGATCTCGGGCAGGTAGACGTTGCGCAGCATCGTGCCGAACCGGCCCGCGTTCGGCCAGTTGCCGTAGACGTGCTTGATGAGCTCGGCGGCCTTTGGCCATGACGAGGCCGACCAGGCGGTCTGCAGCGGCGCGTTGCTGTTGGTGTGGTCGCGGATGGTGTTCGACCAGGCGTCCATCAACTGGATCGACTTCTGCGCATAGCGGTCGTCCCGGGTGATGTACCAGATCAGCGCGGTCGTGTACGCCGCGATCGCGTCGCCGCGCTCGTCCCGGCAGCCGAGGTCGGGGTTCGAGTACGACCCGCACTCGACCACCGCACGCGGTTTCGGCGTCCGGCTCAGTGAGCCGTAGGTGCTGTTCCTGGCCTGGTTGAACGCGTTGGTCCAGGGCTGCGCCCCGGCGTTCACCTTGGCGCGGACGAAGTCCAGTTGCGCGCGGCTGACCCCGACGCCGGGGTGGGTGAACGTGCCGGGCGCCAAGGGCGCCTGAACTACGGCCGGCGCGGTATCCGCCTTGGGAGCGGCTACGGCCGGACCGATCAGGGTGCTGACCATCAAGGCGGCACAGGTAGCGGCGACCGCTGGAAGCAGCGCCTTCTTCTTCAGAGCTTTCTTCATGGGCGGATTCCTTGCGTGCGGGGGCGGTGTGACGCTGCGATTCCCCCCACTACCGCAGAGTCTTTTCGGAAGTTTGACGACAGAGGGTGAAGGCGTCAATATCCAAACCAGCAATAACTTCACCTGGAACAGAAATCTGATTTGTCCCGTCCCCGATGGAACAATGCGAGGTCTTGTCCCATGAAACGACGTCATTTCCTGAGTTTGGGAACCGCCGTTCTGGCCGCCCCGGCACTACCCTCCGTCACCGCGTCCGCCGCGACGCCACCCTCCGATCCGCTCCCTGGTCGCGCCCAGATCGTGACGCTGGTCCGCCGGGTCGCGGACCAGTGGATCGCCACTCACCCCCAGTCCGGTGACAACGGCTGGGCCCGGGCGACCTTCTTCAGCGGTCTGATGGCCGCCTACCGCCTGACCGGCGAACGCCGCTATCTCGACTACACCCGCAGCTGGGCCGAGCGGCATGCCTACGGAATCCGCGAAGGCGTCGCTACCCGGCACGCCGACAACCACAACGCCATCCAGGTCTACCTGGATCTCCACGAACTCGAGCCCTCGGCGAACAAGTTGACTGCGGCAACGGAGACGCTGCGAAGAATGGTTGCCAGCAGCAAGATCGATGACTGGTGGTGGGACGATGCCCTGCACATGGCGATGCCGCCGTTCGCCCGGATCGGCCGCCTACGCCGCGATCCGGCGTACTGGACGAAGCTGCACCAGCTGTACCGCGACACCAAACTCAGGCGCGGCCTGTACGTCGCGTCGAGCGGACTCTGGTACCGCGACGACCGGTTCCTGCCTGGCAAGATCGTCTCACCGAACGGCAAGCCGGTGCTCTGGTCGCGGGGCAACGGCTGGGTGGCCGCCGGTCACGTGAAAACGCTGAAGGCGCTGCCCGCCGACCAGCCGAACGTCGCCGAGTACCGCAGTACGCTCACGCAACTGGTGACTGCGTTGCGGCCGATCCAGCGGCCCGACGGGTTCTGGAACGTCAATCTCGGCGACCCGCAACACCTTCCCGGCCCGGAGACGAGTGGCACCGCGTTCTTCGCCTACGCCACGGCGTACGCGGTCAAAGCCGGCCTGGTGCCCGCGGTCACCCATCTCCCGATGGCGGCACGGGCGTGGAACGGAATGGCCCAGACCGCCGTTCACCCGGACGGTTTCCTCGGCTATGTGCAGAAGGTCGGGGACCGGCCGGAGTCGAGCCAACCGGTCAACTACCAGTCCACCGCCGACTTCGGTGTCGGCGCCTTCCTGCTGGCCGGCTCCGAACTAGCGGGCCTGGCCGGCTAACTCGGCAGCCCGTACGCCGGCCGCGTCCAGCAGAGTCGCAGCCATCTTGATCCCGACACCGCCGAGCGCCTGGGCCCGTACGACGGCCCGGGCGCTCGCGCCGTCGAAGGTCATCGTGAGCTGCACCGCCATCGCCTCGGGGTCGTCGACCCCCGCGGCCACGAGTTCGCCGAGGAAGAAGTCGGTCAGCCGCTGCTTGAAGTGCCGCGCGACCACACTGCCCGGGTGCTCCGGGTTCTTCAGCTCGACCGCCGTGCTGACGAACGGGCAACCGAAGAACTCGCCGTTCGCGGCCAGCCGGTCCTGCTTCTCGAAGACCGCCAGGATCCGCTCCCGCGGCGTCGCGCCGTCGTCGATCCCGGGCTCCAGCGCCTGCTGGTATGCCGGTCCCACGCTGGCGAGGCTCTCGGCGATCAGCTCGTCCTTCGAGCGGAACAACTGGTACATCGACTTCTTCGAGACACCGGCCGCCTTGCAGAGCGCGTCCACGCCCACGTGCACGCCGTCTCGGTAGAAGAGTTCGCCCGCCGCGTCCAGCAGCCGCTCGCGGGGTGTCGCCTGGGAGTTCATGTTTCGAGCGTACCGGCTCGGCTTGCACTTGAAAACAGATCGGTTTACAGTGTGGAAACAGAACGGTTTCCCCCTCACGATCTCCAGGAGTTCTCATGACCACCCTCGAAGGCGCCGTGGTGCTCGTCACCGGCGGCAACCGCGGCATCGGCAAGGCGCTCGTCGCGGATCTGCTCACCCGCGGCGTCAAGAAGGTCTACGCCACCGCACGCGCCCCGCAGCCCAGCAGCGACCCCCGCGTCGTCACACTGCCGCTCGAGGTGACCGATCAGGCCTCGATCGACGCACTGGTCGCCGCGGCGCCCGACGTCACGGTGCTGATCAACAACGCCGGCGGCAGCTCGCCGGACACCTACCTCGACGTGCCGCTGGAGGCGATCCGCGAGGTCTTCGACGTCAACTTCTTCGGTCCACTGAACCTGACTCGCGCGTTCGTCCCGGTGATCGAGAGCAACGGCGGCGGCCACCTGCTGAACGCGCACTCGGCGCTGTCCTGGGTCGCCCGGCACGGCGCGTACTCCGCGACGAAGGCCGCCCTGTGGTCGCAGACCAACGCACTGCGGCTGGAGCTTCTCGACCGCGGCATCGGCGTGACCGGCCTGCACATGGGCTACGTCGACACCGACATGACCACCGGCGTGACGGACGCCAAGGAGAGTCCGGCCGACATCGCCAAGGCGGCGCTGGACGGGATCGAGACCGGTCAGCACGAAGTACTGGCCGACGGCACCGCCCGGTGGGCCAAGGCCGCCACGGCCGGCGAGCTCGCCGACGTCTACGCCGAGCTCAGGAACTGACCTCAGGCAGGGATTCCAGCACCAGGCGGTCACCACGCGACACGCGCCACCCGGCTTTTCGTAGACTTCTTGCGTAAACTGGGCTCCGATGATCGACGTCATTGCCGTCTCGCGTCCCGAGGATGTCGTACTGGACTTCCTCTCCGTCCTAGATCCAGGCTCCGGCCGCGAAGTGCATCTGGTCATCGCCGACCGTGGTGCCTATCTCCGGCTGCCGGCGGGCGTCCCGCTCGCCGGCCGCCTGGCGCCGCTGGCAGGGCTGCTGCAAACCTCCGGCGACGGCGCAAAGCCCTTCTCACCAGGCAGCGCCGCCGACGCGATCGCGCTCGAGACCGGCGATGTCGCGGCGATGGTCTGGACCCACTCCCCTGCCGACAGCCGCGAGCGCCGTGGGCAGTGGGGGTACGAGCTGGCTGCCGCGATCCGGCGGGCACCGGTCCGGCACGCGGTCGGGGACGCGCACTGGTTCCAGTGGCGGACCGACCTGGACGTTCAGCTCGAACAGCCGCTGGTCGACGCCAAGCTGGACTTCGTCAACACCCATTGCGCCAGCCTGCTCCGCCTCGGCGAGGAGGACGACAACGCGCTGCCGACCCGCCGGATCCAGTCGGTCGAGCGGTTCTTCGACTCCGGTCCCGACGAGCGGGCCCGGCTGTTCGCGGTGATGGGCAGCTTGAGCTCGAACGCGGCGGTGGTCGCCGATCCGTGGGAGTTCGCGACCTCGGCGTACGAGCTGGAGCGGCTGGACGCGACCGCGGCCTGGGTGCGCGGGCATCTCGATCCGGTGGCCGGGCGGGTGATCGAGGTCGGCGCCTGCGAAGGAGCGCTGACCCGGCGGCTGCTGCACGACGGCTACGCGGTGGACGCGACCGAACCGAACGCCAACTTCCTGGCCCGGCTGCGGGACACCGTCGAGGGTGACGTCCGGATCCACCGGCACAGCTTCGAGGAACTCACCACCACCCGGCGGCTGACGGGGTCGGCGTACCTGCTGATCGAGATGCTGTACTACGGCCAGGACCTGACCCTGCTCGACCGTTTCCCGACCGATCGCGTGTTCGTGTCGATGGAGCCGGACCGGCTGGCCCGGCAGGTGTGGCCGAGCGCCTGGTCGATCGAGGAAGAGCTCGATCTGGTCCTCCCGCGGGTCGAGCCGATCGTCGGCGGCCGTGCGTACCTCCGCAAGCGCGGCAGCCGCGGGATACTCCTCCGCAGAAGGTGATCAGGTCCGCCACGAAATCGCACCGGCACAGGCAAAAGTGAGAGCGGCTACCACTGGGCGCAGGGAAAGGACCGCTGGGCGCAGAAGGCTCGCACGAAGGGTGAGCGAACCGCTACCCATGGTGGAGACATCCCGCCCATGGAGGTCCGCCCATGCCTCGACGCGTCAACGCCGGCTCGATCGTCACCGTCGTCACCACCCTGATCGCCACCACCGCCACCCTGCAGGCGGTGGTGACACCCGCCGCCGCGACCGCCTCCGGCCAGGCGGCCGCGACCAGTTGTGACAGCTCTGCCGTCGGCTTCGTCCCGGTCCTGCAGCTGGACCTGCCCGAGCGGGCCGGCTACCTGAACACGACGCCGCCGTACAGCCTCGACCGGACCGCCGAGATCGGCGCGAACTTCGACCGGGTCGGCTACTGCGTGGAGCTCGACGGACCGGACGGCCCGCAGTGGGTCTGGACCGCGATGGAACCCTTCTCCGCCGAAGCGGGCCGGATCGGCCTGCCGACCCGGCCCGGTGAACTCGTCCGGCAACGGGTCGGCGACCTGGACGTCAGGTCGAACGTCGCCGGCGTGACGAACGGGACCGGCCAGACCGGCTACCTGGAGATGTGGCCGAACCAGTACCAGGAAAGTGCGAGCACCCAGGTCGCGAACGCATCGCCGATCACCTTCGACGTCGACGACAACCCGACCTCACCACTCGGCTACGGCTCCTTCCAGGTCGCCCAGATCGGCGCGGACCGGCCGTCGAGCCTCGCGGCCAAGCAGGTCTTCGCGATCAACACGTTCGCCGAGTCGGACGCCGGCATGCTCTCGCTCGGTATCGGCACGAACCCGTCCGGCCAGCCCGACTGGACCTTCGCCAACAACGCCAACCGCTACTCGCAGCGCCGCTTCACCGCCTTCGTCCGTACTGCGGTCGTCGCGCTGACCGAGTCTCCCCAGGACCGGCAGCTGATCCCGAGGGACTCCAGGGGCGGTTCGACCGTGCCGGTGGCCGGCCGGATCACCGACACCCGCGTACGCCGGGTGCAGTTGCGGGTGACCAGCAACGGGCGCACGGAGACGTTCAACTCGTCTTCGAGCACGTTCCGGTTCACCCCGAGGATCAAGGCCGGGCTGCAGGAGTACACGTTCGAGCTCCGCGCGACCGGACCCGGCTTCGACCGGGTGGTGGCCCGGCGGGAAGCCGTGGTCTCCGGTGACGTCTACGTGGTGCAGGGGCAGTCCAACGCGGAGGCGGCGAAGTACAACGGCGCCGCCAACGGCGAGGAGTCGCCGTACTTGCGCAGCTACGGCTCACCGACCTCGGACGCGAGCATCTCCGGTGCCGACCGGGTCTGGCACTACGCCACCGGCGACGTGACCAACCAGTCCGGCTCGATCGGCCAGTGGGCCGTCCGGATGGGCCGGCGGATCGTGGACACCTACAAGGTTCCGGTGGCACTGGT
Source organism: Kribbella sp. CA-293567 (assembly GCF_027627575.1). Lineage (NCBI taxonomy): Bacteria > Bacillati > Actinomycetota > Actinomycetes > Propionibacteriales > Kribbellaceae > Kribbella > Kribbella sp. CA-293567. The sequence goes on along the minus strand of NZ_CP114065.1, from coordinate 761,890 downwards.
CAACGGCGCCCACGGTGGCCGGCCGATCGACTTCTTCCAGCGCAACGACGCCGACCCCGACGACCTCGACACCAACTACGGCCGGCTTCGGCAACGCCTGTCGGGTGCCGGTGTGATGGGCCACGTTCGCGGAGTGCTCTGGTACCAGGGCGAGTCCGACAGCGACAACGCGTCGGTGCACATCAGCGGCTTCACCTCGTTGCTGCAGGACTGGCGAGCCGACTTCGGCACTGCCATCCCGGGCGGCAGCCGGTACTACGTCTACCAGGTCCGTACGTCGCCCTGCGGCAACACGACGGCCATGAACCTCCGTGAGGCCCAGCGGGATCTCGGCGACACCGCCGGGGTGACAGTGCTCTCCACCAACGGCTTGTCGGGCCATGACGGCTGCCACTACGCGTACCTCGGTGGTTATCGCGACCTGGGCGACCACACGTTCGCCGTACTGGCTAGGGACCTGTACGGCGGACCTACAGCCGGAGTAGCGCCGCCCAACCCGTCCAAGGTGACCGCCAGCGGATCGCAGCTCGTAGTACAGCTTCGGTCGGCTGACGTGCTGACTGTCGACACGGGAGTTGCTGACGACTTCCGGGTGGACGGTTCCGCGGTCACCGTGACGTCAGTGGCCTATCAGGCGGGCGGCAAGCTCGTGGTCACCCTGTCGGGTCCTGCGACGGGCGTGACTGCTCTCACCTACCAAGGCCACAACAGCGCGGGCCCCTGGATCACCAACGCCACCGGCAGCGGGCTTCTCGCCTTCACCCTCCCGATCAGCTAGTGCGCCGCGCGGCCGGTGCCCTCCGCCCCGAGGCACCGGCCGCACCCCGACGGCTCCTCACTCGAGGACGTCGGTCGCCCGGTGATCCCGGTCGACTCCCGCCAGCAGCACCGCCACCCCGTCGGAGTTCTCGGTGCGCAGCGGCAGGATCTCGCGGTACTGCGGTGAGTCGTACCAGCCGCGAGCCCGCTCGTGGTCCGGGAACTCGATCACGATCAGCGTGCCGTCCCACTGCCCTTCGATCGTCTCGGGTTCGCCGCCGTGCACGATGAAGTGGCCGCCGAACGGTGCCAGGGTGGCGTCGATGCGTTCGAGGTACTCGACGATTCCGGCGTTCGGGCGGACGTTGCGCAGGTTGGCGATCGCATAGTGCGTCATGGGTGATCTCCTCGTTCCTTGGTAGGAGACGAGCTTGCGACGGAACGTGCGGAAGGACGATTACGTCCGAGGTCATGGAGAGAGGTCTCCGGCCAGGCCCAGCGGATGGGCTGATCCCGACGTACGGTGGATGCCATGTCAGCAGCGGGGGAACGACCTTCGGCACCGACCGAGGTGCTGGAGGAACACATCGGGCCGTACCGGTTGATCCGGCGGCTCGGGCAGGGCGGCATGGGTGTCGTGTACCTGGCGGAAGGGCCCGAACACAAAGAGGTAGCACTCAAGGTGTTGCGGTCCCACGTGGCGCACGATCCGACCGCGCGAGCCCGGCTGCAGCGCGAGGCGACCACGCTGCAGAAGGTGAACCACCCAGGAGTGGCAGGCATCCTGGACCACGACCTGCACAGTGACCGGCCGTATCTGGTGACCCGGTTCGTGCCGGGTCGCCCACTGGACGAGCACGTCGACGAGCGCGGGCCGCTGACCCCGCAGCGCTGGCTGCCGCTGGCCGGCTGCCTGGCCGAGTCGTTGCAGGCGATCCACCAGGTGGGAGTCGTGCACCGCGATCTCAAGCCCGGCAACGTGATGATGCTCAACGGCAAGCCGGTGATGATCGACTTCGGCATCGCCCAGGCCGCCGACGACCTGCGCCTGACCCAGACCGGCCTCGTGATCGGTACGCCGGGCTACCTCGCGCCGGAGCTCATCGAAGGCGAGATGGTCTCCGAGTCGGCCGACTGGTGGGGCTGGGCGGCGACGGTGGCCTACGCCGCCACCGGCAGGCGCCCGTTCGGCAAGGGACCGTTCGAGGTCGTCCTGCACCGCGTTCACAGCGGCCAGGCGGATCTGGACGGCCTCGACCCGCGCCTCAAGCCGCTCCTGGCCGCCGCGTTGTCCCCCAAGAAGGGCGACCGCCCGACCCAGATCGAGATCATGGCCGGCCTCAACCGCTATGCCGAAGGCCGCGACGCGCTGGTCCCGGACCCGCGGACCCCCACCGAGGAGAACCCGAAGACGGTGCTCCTCAACCCACCGACCGCGGTGATGACTCGCGTCATGCCGGAAGACGCGGCTATTGCCGCCGCGGCCGCCGCCGCGGCTGCTGCTGCCGCCGGTTCTGCTGACGAGCATGATCCCGCCGAGGTCGCGCAACTGGTCCCGCCGGTGATTCCACCGCTCTCCGCGTTCAGCCCGATGCGCGACAAGCTGCGCGATGTCGCCGCTCAGCAGAAGGCGAAGAAGGCAGCCGCCGCCGCGGCGGGCGTTGCCGGAGCAGGTGCTGGTGCCGGAGCTCCTGTGCACCCGGCTACCTACAGTCCGACGCCGACTGCGGCCGCGCCCGCCGGCATGCCGGTGAACTACCAGGCGTATCAGCCACAGACCTACCAACCGCAGTACCAACCCCAGTACCAGCAGTACCAGCCGGCTGTTCAGCAGTACCAGCCACAGCCGCAGTACGGCCAGTCTCAGCAGCCGCAGTACCAGCAACCCCAGCGTGGGACCGAGGTGGCGAGGCGGCAGAGCCATGAGCCGGTGGCGCGCGCCGACACTCCCCCGTCGGCTGACCAGCAGGTGGCTCGGTCGGTGCTGGTGGTTGCACTCATGCTCGCGCTCGGCGGCTTGATCGCTCTGACGCCCGGCTTCGGCGTCCTCGTCGCCGCGCTGCTGATCGCCCTCGCCCGCACTGTCGACCGCGGCAGCACCGCGCTGATGCGGCGTCGTCAGGTCCGCGGTGGCCGCGGCAAGTCCGACGGCCTGGTCGCCGTCGTCGCCAGCCCGATGCACCTGATCGCGGCCACTCTGATCACGCTGTTCTGCCTGATCCTGCCCGTCCTCATGGGCTTCATCGTCGGCGGCGTCATCACGGCCGGCGCCGCCAACTCCCGCGGCCTCGACTGGACCCCGCTGTCCGCGCTCGGCTTCGGCATCGGAGGTGTCGCCGGTCTGTTCACCGCCTGGTGGGGTCCCGGTGGCACCTCGCTGCGCCGCGGCACCAAAATCACCCTGCGCAAGACTTTCCGGCCTGCCTGGCTGAGTCTGCTGGTCGCGGCCCTCCTGCTCGGCGCCGCCGCGCTCACCTTCCACAGCGCGGCCACCGGCGGTGGCGCAGCCTGGGCGCGCGAACCGATCAGCAAGCCGGAGCTGCCGCAGCGGCCAGGGCTCGGCGACATCCGGCACTGGCCGATCATCAGCGACCTGCCCCTGGTCGGCAACTGAGCCGGAAGCACGAACCCCAGCCGATCGGCAGGGCACCGACGGGCTGGGGTCGCGGGGTGGAACGGATCAGAACCGGTCGTCCAGAATCACCATCTGGGAGCGCTCCGGGCCGACGCCGACCGCGGAGATCGGGGCGCCGCTGAGCGCCTCGACCGCCTTCACGTAGGTCTGCGCGTTCTTCGGCAGGTCCTCGAAGCTCCGGCAGCCGGTGATGTCGTCGTTCCAGCCGTCGAACTCCTCGTAGACCGGCGTCGCGTGATGGAAGTCGGTCTGCGTCATCGGCATCTCGTCGTGACGCACGCCATTCACGTCGTAGGCGACGCAGACCGGGATCTTCTCCCGGCCGGTGAGCGTGTCCAGCTTGGTCAGGACGAAGTCGGTAACGCCGTTGACGCGGGCGGCGTACCGGGCGATGACGGCGTCGTACCAGCCGCAGCGGCGCGGGCGGCCGGTCGTCGTACCGAACTCGAAGCCCTGCTGGCGCAGCCACTCACCGTCGGCGTTCAGCAGCTCGGTCGGGAACGGCCCCTCGCCGACGCGGGTGGTGTACGCCTTGACGACGGCCATCACGCGGTCGATCCGGGTCGGCGGGATGCCGGAGCCGGTGCAGGCACCGGCGGAGATCGCGTTGGAGGAGGTGACGAACGGGTAGGTGCCGTGGTCGACGTCCAGCAGGGTCGCCTGGCCGGCCTCCATCAGCACCGTCTTGCCCTCGTCCAGAGCGCGGCCGAGCAGCAGCGGGGTGTCCGCGACCATCGGGCGCAGGCGCTCGGCGTACGCGAGCAGCTCCTCCATCACCTCGGCGATCTCGACCGCGCGGCGGTTGTAGACCTTCACCAGCAGCTGGTTCTTCTGCTCCAGCGCGCCGGCCACCTTCTGCTCGAGGATCTTCTCGTCGTACAGGTCCTGGACCCGGATACCGATCCGGTTCATCTTGTCCGCGTACGTCGGGCCGATGCCCCGGCCGGTGGTACCGATCTTGCGGCTGCCGAGGAAGCGCTCGGCGACCTTGTCCAGGGTCCGGTTGTACGGCGGGATCAGGTGCGCGTTGGCGCTGATCACCAGCCGGGAGGTGTCGACCCCACGGGTCTGCAGCGCGTCGAGCTCCTCGAACAGCACGCTGAGGTCGACCACCACCCCGTTGCCGATCACCGGGGTCACGCCCGGGGTCAGGATGCCGCTGGGGAGCAGGTGCAGGGCGTACTTCTCGTCCCCGATCACGACCGTGTGACCGGCGTTGTTCCCGCCGTTGAACTTCACCACATAGTCGATCGTGGCTCCGGTGTTGCCGAGCAGATCGGTGGCCTTGCCTTTGCCCTCATCGCCCCACTGGGCGCCGACGAGCACGATTGCGGGCATCTCAGCCCTCCTCTTCACGCGTCGGCCGCGACGGCTTCGTCGCCGTGCGCGGGCCGGCCGCTAGCTGTTCCGGCTTCAGAACGGGTGAAGCCCGGGCACGTTCACCGAAACTTCGCTTCGGCGCCGCGTCCAGGCTCTTGCGACCAAAGCCTACCGGAACTGCGCATTACCACGTAGTTCGGTGTCCGGGGAGCCAACACGTGACACCGAGCGCGCAATTCATCACGACGGGTTGCCATTTTCGGTGATCACGTGCACACTCTTAGTCAGCGGCCCGCCGAAACTGCCGCAGGGGACGGTTCCGGCGGGCCGCTTTCCTCATGCCCACAAGGCTTTTGCGGCCGTCGTCAGCGGCGCCGGAGTCCTTGCCCAGCGCCCCCTCGGCTTCGCCGACACTGGTTGCCCGGCGCCGATCAGTCCGCGTCCAGTCCCTCCGGATTCGACGCCAGCCACTCCTTGACCCGCCGGTCCGCCTCCGCCGGCGAGACGTCCTCGACCTTGGTCAGGATCGCCCAGCGGTGCCCGAACGGATCGATCACCGTGCCGTACCGGTCACCGGTCACGAAGGTCTGGACCGCCTCGACCTGCCTGGCGCCGGCCTCGATCGCCTTCGCGAAGGTGGCGTCCACGTCCGGCACGTAGTGCACCAGCGACGAGTGCACCCAGTCGCCGGCCGGGGCCCGCAGCCCGATCTGCGGCATCTCGTTGCTCAGCTGCAGCATCGAGTCGCCGAACCTCAGCTCGGCCTGACCGAGCCGGCCGTCGGACAGGTCCTGCCGGCTGACCACCTCGGCGCCGAACACCTCGGTGTAGAACTCGAGCGCCTTCGGGCCGTCGGAGACGGCCAGGTAGGGGGTGAGCGAGTGATAGCCGGGAGGGATGGGGTTTACCGTGTTCGTCGTCATGCGCAGCAGTCTTCGCGACGCCGTACCGACCGGTCTTGTAAGAAAGCGACAGCCACTTTGACGATGCCACCCGACGACGAGAAGGGCATCCTGCACCCGCGGGAGCAGGCCCGGCACCGCCGCCTGAGCCGGCTCGCGCCCGGGCCGGGGATCGACCGGTTCGTGGAGTGGTACTGGATCGTCGAGTGGGACCTGCAGGCGCCGTACGTGGCCGAGGTGCTGCCTTTTCCGAGCGTGAACGTGACGTTCGAGCAGCCGGGCGGCGCGTTCGTCAACGGGGTCTGCACGCGCAAGTTCGAGCGCGAACTGACCGGCCGGGGCCGTGTCTTCGGGGTGAAGTTCTGGGCCGGCGGGTTCGGGGCGGTGACCGGGCTGGACGTCGCCACGTTCCGGGACCAGGTGAAACCGCTGGGCGAGGTGTTCGGCGACGCCGGCCGGCTGGCCGACCTGATCTTCGCCGAGGCCGACGACCTTCGCCGGCGCGCGGCCTTCGAGGCGTTCATGACCGAGCGCCTGGTGGCGGCCGACCCGCAGTACGACCTGGTCCGCGCGGTGATCGCCGCGATGAGCCAGGACCGCACGCTGACCCGGGTCGACCAGGTCACCGACGCCTTCGACCTGCCCATCCGCAAGCTCCAGCGCCTCTTCCGCCGGTACGTCGGCGTCGGCCCGAAGTGGGTACTGCGCCGCTACCGCCTGCACGACGGCGCCGACCTGCTGGCCCGCGGCGAAGCCACCGAACTGGCCGACCTCTCCACGGCGCTCGGCTACTTCGACCAAGCGCACTTCTCGCACGAGTTCAAGGAGCAGATCGGCCTGACCCCGGCCGAGTACGCCACCCGGGCCGCCGCCGAGGCCCAGGTCACCTACCGCTGACGGACCACGACCGCCATCGCTGTGGCGACCAAGGTGGCGAGCACGGCCAGAGCGAAGCCCAACTGAGGACCTTGGGCGTCCACTGCATGACCAGCCACGGCAGCACCCATCGCGATGCCGGCGGCACTGCCGGAGTTCAACCAGGTGAAGGCCTGCGTCAGTACCGCGGGCTCGACCTTCGACTCTGCGAGTACCGACGACAGCACCTGGATCGGAGCCAGCGCAAGACCCGGAAGAGCCAGCGCCAAGGCCAAAGCCAGCGGACTGTCCACCAGCAGCAGCGGCAAGCTGGTGACGAACAACACGGTCATGGCGATCACGAACTGCTTGGTGACCGCCGTACGCCAGCGTTTTGCTCCGTAGGCCACTCCGGCAACCAGGCTGATCAAGCTGGTGATGCTGTAGAGCGGACCGGCCAGCGACTCGGCGCCTCTTCCGACGGCGAAGGCAGTCACCGACACCTGCATGGTGCCGAAGAACAGACCGACGCCGATATTGGTTCCGACGAGAGCCAGGAACCCCTTGCGCAGAAGGCTTTCTGATCCTTCACTGCGTACTCCGGCCGTCGGCGGCGGCGCAGTACCGCGTTGCATGGCAAGGGACAGGCCGCCACCAACCACCAGAGCAGTGGCGAGTACTGAGCCGGCCACTGGCGACACCAGCGCACTGACTGTCCCGACCAACGCCGGACCGACCAGGAACGCCAGGCCTGTGCCAAGTGACTCCAGCGCGAAAGCGGAGGACAGCACTGGGCTCCCACGCAGGGCGTACGACCACCGGGCCGCCGTCTGGGCGCCGACCTGTGGAAGCGAAGCGCCTGCCAGTACGCCGGCCAGCACCAGCATCCAGAGTGGAGCGGCCGCGAGGGTCAAGGCGATCAGCAGCGCGATCGCCGCGGTGTGGACCAGCAAGGTGATCGGCAGCATCCGGGGCTGCCCGAAGCGGTCGATCAGGCGGGCGACCTGCGGTCCACCGACGGCTTCGGCGACGGCGAAACCGCCGGTCACCGCGCCTGCGACGGCGTACGAGCCGGTTGAGCCGTGCACCAGCCAGACGATGCCCAGGCCCGTCATGGCGATGCCGATCCGGGCCGGCGCCGCGGCCAGGTAGAACTTCAACGCTCCCGGCGTGCGCAGTGCGACGCGGTAACCGCTCTCGACTGGAGCAGCTTGGGGCGTGCGGATCCGTCCGGTGAGTGCCGGCACGGTAGTACCTTCCGCTGCCCGGTGGGGCGGTGACCTGACCGCGGGCGTCCTGCTACGCCGGTCCGTCGAGCCGCCTACAACCGTCCAAGTTCGGCAGGAAGCGGGGACGCACGCCGCCTGCCGGCTATGTCACCGGGCAGAACCTCGGGGGTTTCGATGACTCGTTGATTCTACCGCCTTGCAACACCGGGACGAGCCCACTTATGTCCACCTCGCCCGCTACGGTCACATCGTCGGCGAATCCGTACGCCGTCAGCTCCCTTCCGCCGGCACACTCGTGCAGCAGCTCGGGAAGCTCTCCAGCCACCTCCCTGTACGCCGCTGCGGCGGCTCGGGCCTCCGGGGAGAGCGGACCCACCCCGCGGTCGACCAATGCGGTCAGCAGCCCACCAGCGCCCCACAGGTCTTCGACGGCCGGACGCAGAGACCCGTCACTCCACCTTTCACCGGCGGCAACAGCCACCACGGTCAGTGAGGGGTCGTCGGCCAGCTTGCGAGCCACCCAGTCGGCTGCAGCCAGCCTGTTGCGCAGCGAGACGGCCAGTACCGTCGAACCGCTGTCGCTGAGCTGCTGCGAGATGGTCGAGCCGTTGGGAGACGGGAGCACCAGCCGCCGTACGCCTTTCGCCTGCCGGATCGAGGCCGGCGAGAGAGTGACACCTGGCTGAGATCGGCCGACCGCGAGGACCGCGTCGAGTTGTTCGGCGTACGGGATGGCGGTCTCGTCTCGCCATCGGTAGGGATACACGTCGATGCCGAGGTCCACAGCGACCGTGACGGCGGTGGTGAAGGACAAGACGTCCACCACCGCCACGAGGCTGCCGGGAACGGCAGCGGCGCCGACGGGTCCCCAGTCGAAGCCGACGCGGAAGCCGAGTTGTGCATAGGAGCTGGTCACCGGCGGATCATGTCCCGCCGGCGCCGACCCCTACAACTGGTTAGGCATGCAGTCGGTCAGGCCAGTACGTCGGCCGCCGTGGCGGACGAGTCACGCAGGAACGTCGAGCAGCGCTCGGCTTCGTCCTTCTCGTCGATGATCGCGGCGGCCTTGCCGAGAACGGCCAGGCAGCGCAGGAAACCGCGGTTCGGCTCGTGCTCCCACGGGACCGGCCCGTGGCCCTTCCAGCCGTTGCGGCGGAGCAGGTCGAGACCGCGGTGGTAGCCGGTCCGGGCGTAGGCGTAGGCCTCGATCGTGTTGCCCTCGGCGAGGGCCGTCTCGGCGAGCACCGACCAGGCCAGCGAAGAGGTGGGGCGCTTGGCCGCGATGTCCACCGCAGCGGCCCCGGCGGCGAGTTCCGCCGCGGCGGGGTCGACGGGGAGTAGTGTCTCGGGAGGACCTGACAGCAGATTGTTCAATTCCATAGGCCCCATCTTCGCCGATCACGAAGCCGTACCGGCACGTGACCGTCTGGCGAAATCCGTTGACCGTTCACCGGACGGCCACGGATGCTTGAGATCTTGCGTCGAGACCGCCGTGGTTCCCAGCTACGGCCCAGTTGGAGGCACCGATGAGCGTCATCGTCCTGAACGCGTCCTACGAGCCCCTGCACACCGTGTCGATCCAGCACGCCATCCGGATGCTGGTCCGCGAGGTCGCGGTGGTCGAAGAGGCGCACGGCGAACGGACCATCGGTCCCTTTCCGGTGCCAAGGGTGCTCCGCCTGGTCCGCTACGTGGTCACCCACTGGCGGTATGCGGCCGGCCGGATGAAGTACAGCAAGCACGGCGTACTGCGGCGCGACAGGTTCCACTGCGCCTACTGCGGACTGGCCAACGCCAACACGATGGATCACGTCCAACCGAGGTCCAGAGGCGGCCGGACGGAGTGGATGAACGCGGTCGCCGCCCATGCCTCGTGCAACGAGCGCAAAGGCAACCGGACGCCGTCCGAGGCCAACATGCCGCTGCTGTGGCAACCGTGGGTGCCGACCCGCGCCGAGCTCGTCATACATCTATGACGGGCTATTTTTATGCCCTCTTTCCGGGGCGCTGTCCACAGCCTTGAACTGATCCCGGCCGGGCCCGGCGAATCGGTGCATCTTCTCTGGTGTGAACCCACAACTCAGCGTGATGAGCCAGATCCGTGGGGGCGTCTTCACGCGGGCCGATGCGCGCGCGTGTGGCTACCCCGACCCCGACATCGACTCCCTGCTGGACACCGGCGGCTGGCGCCGGATCCGGCCGGGCACCTATGCACCCCAGCAGACCCTCACCCTGGTCGACGACCAGATGCTTCACCTCCGCCGGCTCTACCAGGTCCTACGCCGCGGCGAGTCCGGCCTGATCGCCAGCCACCAATCGGCGGCAGCCCTGCACGGCCTCCCACTGTGGGGCCTGGACCTCACCACAGTGCACGTCACCGCCCGGCACCTCGGCCCGTCCTCCGACGGCATCCACCGTCACATCCGTGATCCCCTAGGCCCCGGCATCACCCTCTGGAACAACCTCCGCCTGGTCACCCCCGCCCGAGCAGTCGCCGAGGTAGCCGCAACCTGCCCCCTGGCCCCTGCCGTAGCCCTCACCGAAGCCGCCCTGTACGCCGGCCTGGTAACCCCCGCCACTCTCAAACGAGCAGCCAGCCAACTCGCCACTCCAACTGCCCAACGCGCGATCCCGCCCCACCGCGTCGCTCCACCCACTGAACACGCCACCTCGCCTACCCAGCTCGACGCTCTGCCTATCCATCTCGGAGCCTCGTCTGACGCTGATTATCAATCAGCCTTCGACTCCGCTCGTGCCCACCAGATCTTCGCCTTGGCCTGCAGCGAATCGGCGTCCGTAGCCGAGTCCCGACTTCGGCTGATCCTCACCGAAGCAGCCCTCCCCGCGCCTTCCTCCCTACCGCCACCCCTCACCGAGGAGCACTCCATGGACCTCGCCGCCGCCCTCTGGTTCCCCGACGAACGCACCGTCGTCGAGTTCGAGCCGCGCTTCCCCTTCTCTTGCGCGGAATCCGACGACGACTACCTCACCGAAGCCGCCGAGCGCCTGTTCGGCACCCTCACCAGCCCCGACCCACCCGAGCCGTTGGAGTACTGCTTCGTCTCCTGGCAGGACCTCGCCACCCCCGCCACACTGGTCGGCCAACTTCGCGCCACCTTCAGCCGCGCCATCCGCCGAACCGGCGTCCACCGGTTCGACCCCGCCCGCCCCCGGCGAAAGCCCACGCTCCAGCACGCCTCCGGCTACCTCCCCGCCGCCACCCCGGACCAACCCAGCTGACGAAAGCCCGCCAGCGGACGGCTTCCCTCGAGCTCAAAAGCCCAATGCCGACAGGGCCCAGAAGTCAGCGGAAGGGGCCTTGAGCAACTACCGCCTCGACCACGTCGCGCTTGAGACCAACCGGTTCGAAGTCGGTCAGCGACCAGGTCGCACCCGCCTCCGCATACGGTCTCGGATCGGTCCCGGCCGGCAGAGCAACTGCGAAGTCGTACGGCGCGGCGGGGTCCTCACGGAGTTCCTGCACGCCCGCGACCGCCTCAGCCAACTGGTCGGGGGTGGGTCAGGTTGACCGGGAAGAACCCGTCGTAGCGGGCCGCGCGGCGACGTGGGCGGAGGTTGCCCGGGAAACCGGCGATCCAGATCGGGATGCCGCCGTCCTGGACCGGGCGAGGCAGAAACTCGACCTCGTCGACCGTGTAGTGAGCACCGCGATGCCGGACGGGTTGCCCCGACCACGCCGATCGCAGGACGGCCAGGCTCTCATCGGTCATCTCGGCGCGCAAACGGTCGTCGACCTCGTCGCCGAACCGGCTGAACTCCTCACCGAACCGATCGCCGCCGATCCCGACCCCGAGGGTCAGCCGGCCGTTGCTCAGGACATCGAGGGAAGCGGTCTGCCGGGCGACGATGGCCGGACGGCGCCGGGCCAGCGGCGTCACCATCGGCCCCAGCCGCAGCTTCTCGGTCACCATGGCGGCGGCGGTCAGCGTGATCCACGGGTCGGCAATCGCGCGGACGGGTTGCCGCCAGCGCACGTGGTCCCAGACGAACAGCGCGTCCCAGCCCGCCGTCTCCGCACTGGCGGCCAGTTGCGCGATGAACCGTGGGTCGGCCAGGTCGTCGAACAGCGGAACCCAGACGGCGTACTTGAGCGGCTTCATGCTTTCGACCGTAGGGAAGGAGAGAGATCGAGAAAAGCGATCATTGTCGATCAAAATGATCGGCCACTTCGATGTCCTGTGTCCGGTCGATCGCCGGCTGGCTCAGGGCGGACAAACGACGGAAGGGCCCGCCAGACGGCGAGCCCTTCCGGAACAGCGGGTCGTGCAGGTGCGGTGGATCAGGCGAGCAGCGAGGTGCCGGTGGAGCGCAGGTTCTCGCAGGCCTCGGCGACGCGCTGAGCCATGCCGGCCTCGGCCGCCTTGCCCCAGGCGCGGGGGTCGTACTGCTTCTTGTTGCCGACCTCGCCGTCGATCTTCAGCACACCCTCGTAGTTCGCGAGCATGTGGCCGGCCACCGGACGGCTGAACGCGTACTGCGTGTCGGTGTCGACGTTCATCTTGATCACACCGTGGTCGACCGCGGCGCGGATCTCCTCGAGCGTGGAGCCCGAGCCGCCGTGGAAGACCAGGTCGAACGGGCGCTCCTTGCCGACCTTGGCGCCGACCGCGTCCTGGATCTCCTTCAGGATCTCCGGGCGCAGCTTGACCGAGCCAGGCTTGTAGACGCCGTGCACGTTGCCGAAGGTGAGCGCGGTCAGGTAGCGGCCGTGCTCGCCGGTGCCGAGCGCCTCGACCGTGGCCAGGCCGTCCTCGACGGTGGTGTAGAGCTTGTCGTTGATCTCGTTGGCGACGCCGTCCTCCTCACCGCCGACGACCCCCACCTCGATCTCCAGCACGATCTTCGCCGCCGCGGCGCGGGCCAGCAGCTCCTTGGCGATCTCCAGGTTCTCGTCCAGCGGCACCGCGGAGCCGTCCCACATGTGCGACTGGAACAGCGGGTTCTCACCCCGCGCGACGCGCTCGGCGGAGATCTCCAGCAGCGGCCGGACGAAGCCGTCCAGCTTGTCCTTGGGGCAGTGGTCGGTGTGCAGCGCGATGTTCACGTTGTAGTTCTTGGCGACCTCGTGCGCGTACGCCGCCAGCGCGACCGAACCGGTGACCATGTTCTTCACGGTCGAGCCGGACAGGTACTCCGCACCGCCGGTGGAGACCTGGACGATGCCGTCCGAGCCCGCCTCGGCGAAACCACGGATCGCGGCGGTCAGCGTCTGCGACGAGCTGACGTTGATCGCCGGGTAGGCAAAGGCGTTCTGCTTCGCCTTGTCCAGCATCTCGGCGTAGACCTCAGGGGTGGCAATAGGCATGTCTCGCGGTACTCCTCACAGCAAAGTTCCATGTGGGTTGAGCTCCAGTATCGCCACCGGGCACCTCGTCGTGCGCGGCGGCCCGCCTGCTGAGCCGGTCAGGTAACCGGGGAGCGAACAGCAGGAGAACAGACCAGTTGTGAACAGGACCGATCCAGTTGAGGTACTGGTCCGCTCGGTCAGGCGGCTGAGTCGGGCCGGCTACTTCAAGCCGACCCGGAGCGTGGGCCCCGCGGTGTCAGGGCCATGTGCAGCCGGTAGCGATCGGCACGGTACGCCGACCAGGACAGCTCGACCACCTTGCGGCCGGCGAAGGTGGTGCGCTCGAGGACCAGCAGGGGTGCCCGCCGGGCCACGCCGAGCACCCGGGCCACGTGACCGTCGGCGTTGTCCGCCCGGACGGTCTGCTCACCCGAGGTGACGACGACGTCGTACTCGCTGGCGAAGACGTCGTACAGGGTGCCGAGCTCGCGGCCGAGCAGGCCGGGGAACAGCGCGGACGGGTAGTAGCCGACCTCGTAGGCCATCGGCGACGCGTCGGCGGTCCGGAGCCGCTCGACCCGGATCACCTTGGTGCCCTTCGGCATCCGCAGACCCTTCGCGGTCTCGTCGGAGGCCTCGATCTCGGTGGCCGACAGGACCACCGTGCCGGGCTCCAGACCGCGGGCGCGCATCTCCCGGGAGAACGAGGTCAGGTGCAGCTGGGAGTCGACCTGGGGACCGGTGACGAAGGTGCCCTTGCCGTGCACGCGTTCCAGCGCGCCGGACTCGACCAGGTCGCTGATCGCCTGCCGGACGGTCACCCGGGAGACGTTCAGCTTGTCCACCAGGGCCCGCTCGGACGGGATCGGGTCACCGGGGTGCAGCTCGACGTCGATCAGCCGTTCCAGCACCGATCGGACCTGGGCCCGCTTGGTCGCCACCATCGAAACTCGATCCTCCAGACCTGGGCGGAACGCGGGGGTGCCCCGGTCGACCGCTCACTGCTATCGTCACAGCATACCTGTTAAGACCAGATAGGACCAGTGATCGTCGTGGTGTCAACGCCCGTCCCCGCTCCCGCCACCCAGATGGCCCGCGAGATCGCCGAACAACCCGCGGCGCTGGCCGCGACGTTCGAGCACGTGTTGCCGCTGCGGCACGAGATCACCCGCCTGGCCGCCGGCCGCCGGCACGTGATCTTCGTCGCCCGCGGCTCGTCCGACAACGCCGGCGTCTACGGCCGCTACCTGACCGAGATCCACGCCGGCCGGCAGGCCTCGCTGGCCGCGCCGTCGGTCGCCACCCTGTACGGCGCCAACCTCGACCTGTCGAACTCGCTCGTGGTCGCGGTCAGCCAGTCCGGCGCCACCCAGGAGATCGTCGACACCGCCGAGTGGGCCAAGCGCAACGGCGCTGCCATCGTCGGCATCACCAACGACGGCGACAGCCCGCTGGCCTCGGTCGCCGACGTCGCGCTGATCACCCAGGCGGGCAAGGAACTGGCCGTCCCGGCGACCAAGACCTACACCACCCAGCTCGCCGCCATCACCGTCGCGGTGGACGCGCTGGCCCAGAAGCCGGGCACTCTCGACGCCGACATCGCCCGTGTACCCGACGCGGCCGCCAAAATGCTCGAAGGCTCCGTCGACGCCGCCGCCGAACTGCTCGCCGGCGCCCACGACGTCCTGTCCAGCGGCCGCGGCCTCACCTTCGGTACGACGCTGGAGGTCGCCCTCAAGCTGGAGGAGACCTGCCTGCAGCCGGTTCGCGGTCTCTCGTACGCCGACCTCAAGCACGGCCCGATCGCGGTCGTCGACTCCGACCTGGTCACCATTCTGGTCGCGGCCGGCGAAGGCCCCGCCCTGCCGGGCATGACCGAGCTCGCCTCGATCGTCCGCGAGAAGGGCAGCAAGATCCTCGGCATCGGCGGCGACGCCACCTTCGCCTCCCGCTGCGACGTCAACCTGGCCGGCCCGGACCTGCCCGAGACGCTCGCCCCGCTGGCCCTGGTCATCCCGGCCCAGCGCGCGATCGAAGCACTGGCCCGCAAGCTCGGCCTCGACCCCGACGCCCCCCGCGGCCTCCGCAAGGTCACCCAGACCGACTGAGTCGACTCGCACCGCCCCGCGCCCGCGACCAACCAGTTGACCGCCGTCCAGATCGGTCGCAGCCAGAACTGCTCAACCGCTGACCAGCACCAGCCAGCTGTGCGGCGGCACCAGCAGCGGGTCGTCCGGCAGGCGCCCGGGGTCCGACTGAGCGGCGACGACGAGGCCTGCCACTTCCACCGGGAAGCGGTAGGCCTCGTCCCCCACGTTCAGCAGGAGCAGCAGTTGCCCGTGCGCGTCACCTGACCGGAGTGCGAGCGACTCGTTGGTGAGATGGGCGACCTTGGTCCGCGACCGCGTCAGCCACGCATTGCGACGCCGTACGCCGATGAGTTGCTGGTGCAGCCGGTACGTCGACCAGTCGGGATCGACCAGGTCACTGGGCTTGTCCGGGAACTCCGGCCGGATCGCGTCGTCGCCACCGACCCTGTCCTCCTTGATGCCCCGCATGGCCTGCTCGTCGCCGGCCCAGATGCTCGGCACGCCGGCCACTGCGAACAGCACCGCCAGCGCGTGCCCCAAGTGGCGTGGATCGTCCAGTTTGCTGGCGATCCGGGTCACGTCGTGGTTGCCGACGAAGGTCTGCGGGACCAGCGGATCGACCAGCTGCTGGTGCCGCTCCAGCGCATAGGCCAGCTCGAAGAAGTTGCGGTCGTTCAGCGAGCTCCAGATCGCCTTCCACAGCTCGTACTGCGTGACCGAGTCGAGCGTGCTGGCCGCCGCGTAACCGGCGTAGTCGCCATGGATCAGCTCGCCGAAGAACCACGCCTCCGGGAACCGCTCGCGCACCTGCGACAGCACCCCACGCCAGAACTCCGGCGCCACCGCGTACGCCGCGTCGAGGCGCCAGCCGTCGATCCCCCGGTCGAGCCAGTGACACATCACCTCGACCACGTGGTCGCGCACCGCGGGCTCGTCGTGGTTGAGCACCACCAGCTGCTGGTGGCCCTCGAAGGTGTCGTGCGACCCGTCCGGCCGGTACCGGAACCACTCCGGCGGTGCCTCGAAGCTCCGGGCGACGTGGTTGAACACGCCGTCCAGGAGAATCCGCAGCCCGCGTTGCTTGGCCGCGGCAACCAACGAGTCGAAGTCCTCGTAGTCACCCAGCCGCGCGTCGATCCGGAAGTGGTCGACGGTGTCGTACCCGTGCGTCTCGGACTCGAAGATCGGCCCGAGCAGCAGCCCGTTGCAGCCCAGCTCGACCAGGTAGTCGAGCCAGTTCTCCAGCCGGCCGAGCCGGGCGGTCCGGAATCCGGTGGGCAGCGCGGCGTCCTCGGCGCCGACGAATCCCAGCGGGTAGACCTGCCACCAGATCGCGTGATCGGCCCAAGGCACCATCAGCCCTCCTCAGAGTCGATGACACCACCCTAGATGTCCTGCCTCAGCTGGCCTCACTCGCCAGGCTGGGATACTCACGGCCGACTTCGTGCACGAGCGCGACCACCTCGGCCGTCTCGGCCTCCAGCAGCTTGAGCAGCGCGGTCCGCGACTCGTCGCTCTTGGCCTCCACCGCGGCGGTGGAGATCGCCTGCACGGTCGCCACCTCGTGCAGCAGATCCGCCCACATCGCACGCCGGACATGCAGATTGGAACTCATGTGTTTCCCCCTGGATCGTCAACGCTGAACCCGAACCAGCGCAGGCCGAAGCAAGCGCCGTCCCCGCCCGAGTTGGGACTGACTTCTCTTCCAACGCGCCTCCCCACCACCGGGTTACGCCCCTGACCCGACAACTTTTCGCACCTTCCTGCAACAAGATCGGACCGGAAGGGCTCTTACCTCTTCGACAGCTGTTCGGCGACGGAAGGGTGATCGTGAGTGCGGATCTCGAGGAGTTCAGCCAGTTCGCCGCTGCCCGCGGCACACAACTGTTCCGGATGGCCTATCTGCTGGCGGGCGACCGGCACGCGGCCGAAGACCTGACCCAGACCACCCTCGGCAAGCTCTACGCCGCCTGGTCCAAGGTCAGCCGGGCCGACAACCCGGTGGCCTACAGCCGCACCGTGATGGTGCGCACCTACGTCGCCTCCCAGCGCAGGACCCGGCTGGAGCGGCCTACGTCCGAGGTCCCCGACGACGGCCGGTACGGCGAGGACACCGCGCTGCGGCTGACCTTGTTCGCCGCGCTGGCCGAGCTGGCGGCGCGCGACCGGGCGATCGTCGTACTGCGCTACTGGGAGGACCACAGCGTCGAGGACACCGCCACCATCCTCGGCGTCAGCTCCGGCATGGTCCGGACCCGCAGCCAGCGCGCGCTCGCCAAGTTGCGAACCCGGCTCGGCAGCGATCTCAGCGAGTTGAGCGGGCGATGAGCCCCGAACCGGAAGGACCCCTGATGACTTTCGAAACCGAACTGCGCGACCACCTGCACGCGGGTGTCGACGACACCCCCGTCGATCTCGGCCCGCTCCTGGCCGCCGGAGTTGCCCACGGCAACAAGCTGGTACGCCGCCGGCGACTGACCCGGATCTTGGCGGGCGCTGCCACCGTCGCCGTACTGGGCGGCGCCTTCGCGTACGCCGGGTCGGTCGACGGCGTTCCCGACGGCGCCATCGCACCGGCCGGACCGGGGGTCACAACCCAGGCTCAGCAGGCGAAAGCAGACATCACCCCACAAGCCACCCTCGCACTCCTGCTCGAGTTGATGCCCGATGCCAAGCAGGCCGCCAACCGGCGCGGCGGCTTCGAGGGCGTGGGCAGCGTGCTGGGCGTCTACACGACGACCGACTACGGCACCGCGTCGATCCGGCTGGAGATCGTCAAGGACCAGCACCCGTTGCCGTGCAGCGACACCGACACCGACTGCAAGGTCACCACGCTGCCGGACGGCTCCCGGCTCCGGCTGCTGGACACGACCGTTCCTGGACCGCGCGGCATGGACGAGTACCAGCAGTTGCAGGCCAACCTGATCCGCAAGGACGGCCTGAACCTCAACCTGATCGCGGTCAACACAGCACCGGCCGAGCCCGCCGTCACGATGGCCCAGCTGAGAGCCATCGCCACCAGCCCACGCTGGCAGCTGCAGCTCGACCAGGCGTTCATCACCAAGAGCGCCGGCCTGTTCACTCCGCGGCTGGTCACCCAGCCGTCCGTGCCGCAGCCGATCGGCCCCCAGCCGACCTCACCGGGAGCAAGCAAGTGACCGTGGCGGCGGGCAGTCTCCGGATCGCCGGCTCGGGCGACGAGACCGGGTCGTCCGACAGCTACGCCGGGTTCACTCCCGCCGGTTGAGCGAAGGTGTGGCGGCGGATCCACGCGTGCATCGCGATGGCCGCCGCCGCGCTGGCGTTGATGGACCGGGTGGAGCCGAACTGGGCGATGGACAGCACGTCGGTACAGATCTTGTGGGCCTCGTCGGTCAGGCCGGGACCCTCCTGCCCGAAGAGCAGCAGGCAGTCGGTGGGCAGGTCGTAGGTCTCCAGCGGCACCGAGCCGGGCAGGTTGTCGATGCCGATCACGGTCAGTGCGTGCTCTTCGGCGT
The DNA here is from genome assembly GCF_027627575.1 of Kribbella sp. CA-293567. Taxonomy (NCBI): domain Bacteria; kingdom Bacillati; phylum Actinomycetota; class Actinomycetes; order Propionibacteriales; family Kribbellaceae; genus Kribbella; species Kribbella sp. CA-293567. The sequence goes on along the minus strand of NZ_CP114065.1, from coordinate 743,295 downwards.
ACGCCGCGAGGTCGGCAAGCCGCGGGTGATGGCGCACGTGCTGGTAGCGGTCCGTCACCATCGCGCCCCGGCGGTTCCATTTGCGGTTGCCGACGATGTGCACTTCCCTGGCCAGGAAGGCGTTCGCGGTCCGGACCACCGAGCCGATGTTCAGGTCGTGCTGCCAGTTCTCGATCGCGATGTGGAACGGGTTCCGCCGGGTGTCCAGGTCCGCGACGATCGCTTCCAGCCGCCAGTACCGGTACTTGTCCACCACGTTGCGGCGGTCACCGGCAGCGAGCAGTTCCGGGTCGTACTGCGGATCGGCGGGCGGCTCGCCCGGCCACGGGCCCACGCCGACCTCTGCCGGGCCGACCAGGTCGGCTCCGATCAGGTCGGCCGGCTTGTCACGATTGGCTTCCTGCATAGGTCGGGACGCTACCCTGTGCGCGTGCTCTTACAGATGGCGATGCTGATGCCCAACTGGATGGACCCGGAATACCTGCTGAACTGGCTGGGTGACTGGGCGCTGTGGGGCACCCTGCTGATCATCTTCATCGAGTGCGGGCTGCTGTTCCCGATCCTGCCCGGTGACTCGCTGCTGTTCGCGGTCGGGCTGTTCATCGCCCACGGCACCATCGACGTCCCGCTCTGGCAGGCCTGCCTGCTGCTGACCATCGCCGCGTTCCTCGGCAACGTGTCCGGCTACTACATCGGCCGGGTGCTCGGCACGACCCTGTTCAAGAACCCGAACGCGAGGTTCCTGAAACCGAAGTACATCGAGCAGACCCACGAGTTCTTCGAGCGCTACGGCCCGCGGGCGCTGGTGCTGGCCCGGTTCGTGCCGATCGTGCGGACCTTCATCACGGTGGTGGCCGGCGCCGGCAAGATGGACCCGAGGAAGTTCTTCCTCTGGACCGGCATCGGCGCGGTGCTGTGGGCCACCGGCGTCACCCTGCTCGGGCACGCGCTCGGCCGGGTGAAGTTCATCCACGAGCACCTCGAGTCGGCGCTGCTGCTGCTGGTGCTGGTCTCGCTGATCCCGATGGTGGTCGAGTACTTCCTGGCCCGGCGCCGCGGTCACGGCCACGTCGTCGAGGGCCTGGAGGCCCAGCTCGAGGACTCCGTCGCCGCGGAGCCCAAGCACTGACCACCTCTCGGGCGCTGAGAGCTCAGTGCCCGAAGGGGAAGTGCGGCTCCGACCAGACGTAGTCGGTGCTGACCTCGGCCAGGTCCGACGTACTGACCTGGCCGCACGGCAACGGCCCGACCACCTGACCCGAGCCGAGTGAACAAGCCACCCGGATCAGGTCTGCCGCCTGGTACCAGACCAGCGCCCCCCGTGGCGCCCGACCTTCTTGCAGAAGGTCGTGGTGGTCGAGCCATTGCAACGCGTCTGCCGGATCGTGCCAACCGCTGTCCTGAGCGAAGCCGAACGCCATCCGCTGGAACTTCAGCGACCAGTCCTGCCAGGCCGCCGACCCCACCCGTTCCAGCTGCCAGCCCAGCGCAGCTTCGGTGTCCCGTGGGTTGGCACCCCACGAAACGCTTTGCCGCTCCACAACAATCTCCCCCATGGCCGTGCTCCCCCATCCTCCGGCCGCTGCCGTGGTACACCGATCTTCGCGCGGCCGCATACAGCGGCCGTACATTGCAAAGATCAACTACCCAGCGCGACGGCGCCGAAGAGGAAGTCAGCCCGCCGCGAGATCGGTGGTGAGGGCCGCCAGCGCGGCCCGTGCCTCGGCCACCTTGGCGTCGTTGGCGACCAGCTGCCGCACTCGGGCCGCGCGATCGAGATAACGACGGGCGAAGTCGAGGTTCCCGGTGCTCGCGTAGAGCTGACCGAGGTCGTACGCCGCCTGCCCCTCGACGCTGCGATCGCCCAGCCGGTGACCGATCTCGATCGCATCGAGCAGCATTCGCCGGGCGGCGGCGTCGTCACCGACCGCGATCAGTGCCCGGCCGAGGTCGGCCCGCCCGTACGCCGCGCAGTGGTCGTCGCCCAGCGCGGTGAAGATCGCCAGCGAGGCCTGCAACTGCCGCACCGCCTGGTCGTTGCGGCCCTGCTGCAACCGCAGCGTGGCGATCCGGCGACGGACCTTCGCCTCACGGTGCGAGTCGCCGAGCCGGACGCCGAGCAGGAAGGCCTCGGCCAGATAGCGTCCGGCGGTGACCGTGTCGTTGCGGGCCAGCCAGATCGAAGCGGCCGCGCTGCGGGCCACCACCTCGCCGTTCTTGTCCCCCACCTCGACGAGCGCCTCGACCGCGCGCTCGTACTGCGCCAGCGCCTCGTCGGGCCGGTCGCGTTCGCGCAGCCAGGTGCCGAGCCCGACAGCGGCGATCCCGGCCCCTTGGCGGTGGCCGATCTCCTCGAAGATCGCGGACGCGTCCTTCAGGTGCTGCCAGGCCACGTCCCAGTCGTCCTGGTAGAGCGCGAGCTGAGCCAGGTTGCGGTGCATGATCGCCTCGCCGTGCCGGTCCTGGCAGGCGATCGCGCTGGTCAGGCCGGGCTGGTGCGACTCGTTCCAGTCGTCGAAGTACGCGCGCATGTCGAGGTACGGGCCCCACGCGGCGGCGATCCGCCAGGCGTGGTCGTGCAGGCCGTTCTGGGCGGCGGCCCGGATCGCCGGCGCGAAGGTGGACCGCTCGGCGTCGAACCAGGCGATCGCGTCCGCCGAGGTGAACGGTTGCGGATCGGGGGCGAGCAACGGGCCGGTGTGCTCGACGACCCCGAAGTACCCGAACGGCAGCGCCGCGGTGGCCCGGCGGACCTTCTGCAGCAGGGAGTCGAAGACGGTTCGCAGGTCCTCGATCGCCTGCGCCTGCTGCTCCGCGTCACCGACGGCGATGGCGTGCAACCGCAGCAGGTCGTGCACGCGGTAGCGCGCCGTACCGTTCGCGTCGACGGAGTTGATCTGCACCAGGTTGACCTCGATCAGCCGGTCCAGGCTGCGGCGGACCGAGGCCGGCGTACCGATCGTCTCCAGGATGCGGGCGGAGAACTCACCGACCGCGAAGCGCCCGATCAGCCGGTAGAGCCGGGCCTCCTCGGCACTCAGCGCGTCGTAGCTCAGATCGGCGCTGGTCCGGACGGCGAGCTCACCGATGCTCAGCTCGTCCAGCCGCTGGGTCTCGTCCCGCAACCGCCGGGCCAGCTCGGCCGGGCTGAGGTCGGGGCGCTGGGCCAGCCGGCTGGCGACGATCCGGATCGCGAGCGGCAGGTTGCCGCAGGCGGCGAGGATCTCGGTGGCCGCCGCGGAGTTCGTGTCGACCCGGCCGGCGCCCGCGACCCGGCGGAGCAGCTCGGTCGCCTCGCCGTCGTCGAAAGTGTCGAGCGGTGTGCTGTCGGCACCGGCCAGGTCCATCAGCCGGTTGCGGCTGGTGATCACGACTGCCGAAGCCCCGGTACCGGGCATCAGCGGCGCGATCTGACTCGCGGCGGCGACGTCGTCCAGCACGATCAGGACCCGCCGGCTGGCCAGCTCCGACCGCAGCGCGGCCGACCGCCGGTCAGGGTCGGCCGGTACGGCGGAGTCCGGCAGGTTGAGGCTCAGCAGCAGATCGGTCAGGGCCGCCGTGGGGTCTCGCGGATCGGTCGCGCCGCGCATGTCCAGGTAGATCTGACCGTCGGGGAACGACTCGCGCACCAGGTGACCGAGCCGGACCGCGAGCGAGGTCTTGCCAGTGCCGGGTGCGCCCGAGATCACCGCGATCGGCGGGCGGACGGGATCACGGCCGCAGACCAGGTCGCGCAGCCGCTCGAGGTGCTGCTCCCGGCCGCTGAAGTCGGCCAGGTCCAGCGGCAACTGGCTGGGCGGGCGGTGGGGTTCGTTGAGTACCGGGGACGCCATCGGGCCGGCTGGCTCCGGCTCCGCGGGTTGCGGCGTACGGGCTGCTGGGATACCCGGCTCCGGCCAGTTGGCTGAGCGGCCGTTCTCTGCACGGGCACCGGCTGCTTGAAGCTCCGGACCGGGCTTCACGTCCAACTCGTCGGCCAGGGTCCGCACAGCCTTCTTGTACGCCGCTCTGGCTTCGCCCGTCCGTCCGGCGGCCAGCAGCGCGTCCACGAGTCGCCGCCAGAGCTGTTCGTCGTACGGGTCCTCGGTGAGCCGCCCGCTGAGCAGTACGGCGGCGCCACCCGCGTCGCCGTACTCGAGTCGCAGGTCGAGCAAGGTGTCCACCAGGCCGCGGTACTGGGCGTCCAGACGGGAGATCGACCCCTCCCAGGCGGACGGGATGGTGAGGTCTTCGAGCGGATGACCACGCCAGAGCGAGTAGGCACGGGACAGCACCACCATGGCCTCGCGCTTGTCCCCCGCGTCGCGCAGGTGACCGCCTTCGGCGAGCAGCGACTCGAAGAGGCTCGCGTCCAGCTCGTCGACGCCGACCCCGATGCTGTAGCCGGCCGCGGAGGTGTCGATCGCCGCGACCAGGCCGGCCTCCTGCAGGACGCCCCGCAGGGACCGGACGTAGGTGCGGATATTGGCCGTCGCCGAGCGGGGCGGGTTGCCCTCCCAGAGGGCGTCGGCGATCAGGTCGGTGGAGACGAAGCGATTCGGGTGCAGCAGCAGGGTGGCGAGCAGTTGCCGCGGCTTACTGGCGCGTAACGGCCGGCCCTGGGCGTGAGCGAGGCGTAGAGGTCCGAGGATCTCGTACCTCAGACTGTCCACTTGCTCGCCCTCTCAACTATTGGCCCGCCCCATGGTGTCATCCGCCGGGCCCACCGGGAAGGTTCGGCGGCTGCGATGTACGCCGCGATGTACGCGCGATGTATCCGGGCCCGACATAGTTGGCGGCAGGTACCGGGGGGAGGGCAGGCCCGGGGGTGACGAACTGACCGTCGTCACCACCGGGCCTGAATTTCCGAACTTTAGGGCGCTGGGTTCTGGCCGTGGGGGCACTGGCCGGGGGGAGGCCCAGTGCCCTATCGGCCACCGGCTGGGGTTACTGACCGCCGGTGAAGGGCGGCTGACCGTCCTGCGGAGCGGGGGCTCCCGCAGGCGGTCCGCCGACAGGGGGCTGACCCGCGGACTGCTGGCCGCCGGCCGGCGGGAACTGCTGCTGCGGCTGGTACTGCGGCTGCTGCTGCGGGATCTGCTGGTAGCCACCCTGCTGGTCCTGCTGCCCCGGCAACTGCGGCTGGATCTGGCCCGACGACTGCGTACCCGGATGCATCTGCGGCTGGGCCGGCTCGCCCTGGACCGAGCCGATGGTGCCGAACGAGACCTGCGGGACCGCGCGGACCTGCTCGTCCTTGACCTCGAAGTAGCCGGCCTTCTCGAACTTGAAGCGGCCCGCGATGATGTTCGACGGGAACGCCTCGATCCGGGTGTTGTAGTCGCCGACGTTGGCGTTGTAGAAGCGCCGTCCGGCCGCGATCCGGTCCTCGGTGTCGGTCAGCTCGCGCTGCAGGTTGAGGAAGTTCTGGTTCGACTGGATCTGCGGGTAGGCCTCGACCGAGATCATCATCTGGCGCAGCGCACCGGACAGCTCGCCCTCGGCGCTCGCCCGCTGCTCCGGCGAGGCACCCTGCACGTTGACCGCCTGGGTGCGCAGCCGCGCGACCTCCTCGAACACGTGCCGCTCGTGCGCGGCGAAGGCCCGGACGGTCTCCACCAGGTTCGGGATCAGGTCGTAGCGCCGGTGCAGCTCGACGTCGATCTGCCGCCAGGACTCCTGGATCAGGTTCCGCTGCTTGACGAACCGGTTGTACGAGACCATCAACGCGATGGCCAGAATCACGACGATCGCGACGACGATGACGATGACGAGGGTCATTTCCCTGCTCCCGAGTGTTGGGTACGGCTCGATGCGACTCTAGCGCCGCCCGGGTCAGACGCAGTGACCCATGACGTGGATCCCGCCCGGAATCAGGCCGGGGTCACCGCGGGTCGATGCCGGCGTAGTCGCGCCAGACGTACGGCGGGATCTGGTCCGCGACGAGCTGGAGCAGCTGCAGACGGTTCATCACCTCGACGGGAGTGTGCGGGCCGGGGTCCCAGCCGACCAGGGAGTTGCCTTCGACCCGCCAGCCGATCTCGCCGCGGGCGAGCAGCAGCTCCATCATCTGCGGGTGGACGACGGCGTGGCCGAAGCGCTGGTCGTCGGCCTTCACCCGGAACGCCCGGTTGAACTGCTCGCTCTCGAAGCGGAGGTCGGCGAAGCCCAGCGCGTTCGCGACCGCGCCGCCGAAGATGCCCTCGTGGGTGACCTCGAGCCTGGGCAGTGCCCCCGGCAACTGCAGCACCACGACGCCGAACTTGTGCGTCTGGGTCCGCCGCTGCCCTTTCCCGTTGGTCGTATGGGTCTGGTAGCTGTAGTCGAAGGCAACGATCTGCCGGCCCTGGAAGGCACCGGTGAGCACGTTGACAGCGTGCCGGTTGTCGCCGGTCTGGAACGGCGTACCGCCCCATTGGTTCGCCAGGGCATGGTTCAACGGCTGGTAGCTGAAGCCCTGCTGGGCGGCGAAGGCGGCGAACGCCTCGCGCCGCTTCTTCGCCCTGCTGTAACTGACGTAGAACAGCGCGAATCCGGCGAGAACCGCCGCGACGACGATCAGAACGGTCATGACCCGAGACCGAGCTCCTCGAGGCCGAACACCGAGCGGTACTCCAGGCCCTCTGCCTCGACCTTCTCCTGCGCGCCGGTCGCCCGGTCCACGATCACCGCGACGGCGACGACCTCGGCACCGGCCGCGCGCAGCGCCTCGACGGCCTGCAGCACCGATCCACCCGTGGTCGAGGTGTCCTCGACCGCGAGCACGCGGCGGCCCTTCACGTCCGGTCCCTCGATCTGGCGCTGCAGCCCGTGCGCCTTGCCCGCCTTGCGGACGACGAAAGCGTCCAGCTTGCGGCCCTGCGCCGCCGCCGCGTACAGCATCGACAACGCCACCGGGTCGGCACCGAGGGTGAGCCCACCGACCGCGTCGTACTCGAGGTCGGCGGTCAGCTCCAGCAGCGCGGGCCCGATCAGCGGCGCGGCCTCGGCGTCCAGCGTGATCCGGCGCAGGTCGACGTAGTAGTCGGCTTCCTTGCCGGAGGCCAGCGTCACCTTCCCGTGCACGACGGCCTTGGTTCTGACCTGGTCCAGCAGCGCGGCGCGATCGGAGTTCATGAGGCCTCAGCCTAGGCGACCCGGCGGTCAGGGTTTCCGGTCGGCCTTGACCAGGTGACCGAAGGCGACCGAGCGGTCCGGGGAGTGGAACAGGTCCTGGCAGGTGGTGAGCGTGATGATCGAGCTGACCGGCGCCTGGCGGGCCTTGCCCGGGACGGGTTCGAGCACCCAGTTGTCGGCCGGTTTCACGGTCAGGTCGCGAGGCGAGCCGTCGAGTTCGTAGGTGTAGATCATGGTCGCCGTCTCCACGATCACCTGGTCGCCCTTGGACAGCTCCAGCAGCTTGCGGAACGGCGATCCGTGCGTGACCCGGTGTCCGGCGACGGCGAAGTTGCCCGGCTCCCCCGGCAGCTGGGTCTGCGGATAGTGCCCGATCCCGCGGGTCAGCTCGTCCTTGCCGACCCCCTCGACGACCGGCTTCTCCCAGTCCTTGCCGAACTTGGGGATCCGCAGCAACACGATCGGCGTACCGGCGGACGGCTTGGCGGACGGCTTCGGCGCCGCCGGCTGCCAGTCCTGCTGCAGGTCCTGCTTGAGCCCGTCCATCGCGTTGTTCGAGGTGATCCCGGTGCCGAAGTACTGCCAGCCCACCCAGCCGAGCAACCCGGCCCCGGCCACCAGCAGGACGACCCCCAGACCTCGTACGACGCGCCGTCCCATGGCCCTAAGTATGCAGATCTACTGCAAAGGCTTTGTACGTCGTGTCGATGGACGCCGGTGGTTGCCGCGGACGACGATGTGCTGAGCATCCGTCGAGGAGGTAGCCGTGAAGGCGCTGGTGAAGGCCGAGAGCAGGCCGGGACTGTGGTTGCAGGACGTCCCGGAGCCGCAGATCGAGGCGGACGAAGTACTGATCAAGGTACTGCGAACCGGTCTGTGCGGGACCGATCTGCACATCCAGAGCTGGGACCCCTGGGCGCAGAAGAACGTGCCGGTGCCGATGGTCACCGGGCACGAGTTCTGTGGCGAGGTGGTCGAGATCGGCGCCGGGGTCCGCGACATCGCGGTCGGTGACCTGGTCAGCGGCGAGGGTCACCTGGTCTGCGGCCGCTGCCGCAACTGCCGGGCCGGCCGCCGGCACCTCTGTATCAAGACCCGCGGCCTCGGCGTCCACGTGGCCGGCGCGTTCGCGGAGTACCTGAAGCTGCCCGCGACCAACGTCTGGGTGCACCGCGACCCGGTCGATCTCGACGTGGCCGCCATCTTCGACCCGTTCGGCAACGCCGTGCACACCGCGCTGTCGTTCCCGGTGGTCGGCGAGGACGTGCTGGTCACCGGCGCCGGCCCGATCGGGATCATGGCCGCGGCCGTCGCGCTGCACGCCGGCGCGCGCAACGTGGTGATCACCGACCTGTCCGACTACCGGCTCGACCTGGCCCGCAAGATCGGCGTCACGCACGCGGTGAACGTGCGTGAGCAGAGCATCGCCGACGCCCAGCGCGACCTCGGCATGCGCGAGGGCTTCGACGTCGGGATGGAGATGTCGGGTCAGCCCGCCGCGCTGCGCGACATGCTGGCCAACATGAACCACGGCGGCAAGATCGCGATGCTGGGGCTGCCCGCCGACGAGATCGCGATCGACTGGGGCACGGTGGTGCTCAACATGCTGACCATCAAGGGCATCTACGGCCGGGAGATGTTCGAGACCTGGTACTCGATGTCGGTGATGCTGGAGCGCGGCCTCGACCTGGCGCCGGTGATCACGCACCGGTTCGGCTACCAGGACTTCGAGCAGGCCTTCGACGTCGCCCGGGCCGGCGACTGCGGCAAAGTGATCCTGGACTGGACCAACCTGGAGGAGAAGCACTGATGTTCGGCCGGATGCGCGACGACCTGACCACCACCATCGGCGAGATCCGCGACGCCGGGCTGTACAAGTCCGAGCGGGTGATCAGCTCACCCCAGAACGCCTCCATCTCAGTTGCCTCAGGCAACCAGGTGCTGAACTTCTGCGCCAACAACTACCTCGGCCTGGCCGACCACCCCGAGGTGATCGCGGCCGCCCGGGACGCCTTGGACCGTTGGGGTTTCGGGATGGCGTCGGTGCGGTTCATCTGTGGCACCCAGCAGATCCACAAGGACCTGGAAGATGCCCTCAGCACCTTCCTCGGCCAGGAGGACACGATCCTCTACAGCTCCTGCTTCGACGCGAACGGCGGGCTGTTCGAGACGCTGCTCACCGCCGAGGACGCGGTCATCTCCGACGAGCTCAACCACGCCAGCATCATCGACGGCATCCGGCTGTCGAAGGCCAGGCGGTACCGCTACAAGAACCGCGACATGGCCGACCTGGAGACCCAGCTGAAGGACGCCGCCGACGCGCGGTACCGGCTGATCGCCACCGACGGCGTCTTCTCGATGGACGGCTACGTCGCCCCGCTGGACGAGATCTGCGACCTGGCCGAGCGGTACGACGCGCTGGTGATGGTGGACGACTCGCACGCGGTCGGTTTCGTCGGCCCGGACGGCGCCGGTACGCCGTCGCTGTTCGGCGTCCAGGACCGCGTCGACGTCCTCACCGGCACCCTGGGCAAGGCGCTCGGCGGCGCGTCCGGCGGTTATGTCTCCGCCCGGCGCGAGATCGTCGAACTGCTCCGCCAGCGCTCCCGCCCGTACCTGTTCTCCAACTCGCTCGCCCCGTCGGTGACCGCTGCGTCGCTGAAGGCGCTGCAGCTGATCGCCGACTCGACCGAGCTGCGCGACCAGCTCACCGCGAACACGAAGCTGTTCCGCTCGCTGATGACCGAGGCGGGCTTCGACGTCCTCCCCGGCGACCACCCGATCTCCCCGGTGATGATCGGCGATGCCGCCGAGGCCGGCCGGCTGGCCGAGAAGCTGCTCGAACTGGGCGTCTACGTGATCGCCTTCTCGTACCCCGTCGTCCCGCACGGCAAGGCGCGGATCCGCACCCAGCTCTCGTCGGCGCACTCCACCGAGGACATCGAGCGCGTCGTGGCCGCCTTCGTCGAGGCTCGCGCGGCCCTGGCCTAGGACTTCGGCGACGGCCCGCCCTCGATCGGGGGCGGGCCGTCCTCGACGCCGGTGTGCTTGCGCACGGCGTCCAGGTAGATCCGGTCGGCGCGATCCTGGATCCGCTCCTGCGACTCGATCCGCAGCTGCTCGCGCTTGGTGAGCTCACGCTCCCGCATCATCGCCAGCTCGTGCTTGCGCTGCCGGCTCTGCACCACGCCCCAGACGATCCAGCCGCCGCAACTCAGGGCGATCACGAAGAAGACGCCGAGCAGTGTCTGCAACAAGTCCATCAGGCCGCCTCCGTCGCTCTCCGCTTCCACACTACGGCCCAGCGCAGCAATCCGCAGACCGCGACGGCCTCGGCGACCAGTACGGCGACCGCCACGGCGGGGCTCCACAGGTCGGCGAGACTCGAGTACCAGCTGCGGACCAGCAGCACGAGCGCCGGCCCCAGGATCGCGGTGGCCAGTACGGCGTACGCGCTGTAGATCACCCGCGCTCGCCGCGGATACCCGGCGATTCCGGCCGGCCCGCGGCGCAGGAAGGCGCCGGCGAAGCGGAACGACTCGCCCTGCAGGTTCGACGTCGAGGTGGCGTGTTCGAGCATGTGATAGCCGTCCAGCTTCAGCACCGGGATCAGGTTCGCCACCGCTGAGACGACCCCGAACAGCAGCAGCGCACCGGCCAGTCCGTGCCACCAGCCCGTCTGCGGGCCCCACCACCAGAACGCGGCGAACGGGATCAGCGCGATCAGGTTGACGTAGACCCCCGCGAACGACGTGACGACGCGTTGCCCGGGCCGCGGAAAGGTGACGACGTCGTCGACCTTGCAGTACGGCGCGATCATCGGGAACCGCCACATCACCCCGATCTCGGTCGGGCGGCCGCCGTACCGGACACAGGCGATGCCGTGGAAGAACTCGTGCCCGGCGATCACCAGCCAGCCGACCGTGAACCCGACCAGCCCCGCGGTCCAGCGGGACGGCGACTCGGTCACGGCCGACCAGAGCGTGGACCACTCGAGCAGCACGAACACCGCGACCGCCGTACCGAGCAGAGTCAGCGGTACTGCGGCCAGCGGGTGCAGCAGCCACCCGATCCGCCGAGCCAGCGGTACGACGAGCTCAGCGGCACCAGGCAGCGGCCGACGCCACAGCAGTGGCGACCTGCCCGCGGCGCGGCGGGCGACCGCTGTCTTCTCCCGTACTGCGTCCAGCTGCTCGGGCGCGGCCGGATCGATCAGCGCGTGCGAGTGCAGCAACCCGAGGAGCTGCTGCCAGTGCGCCTCTCCCAGCCTCTTGCCGAACCTGCCCGCGTACTCGGCGCTGATGTCGGCCAGTGTCCGGCGCCCGTCCAGCTGCGACATCAGGAACGCCTCTCGCGGACCCACCCGCAGGAACGCCTGGGTGTCGCGGTCGCCGATCAAGTGGACGACCGCCGTTCCCTTCTGCAGGCCGGGCCCGATCCGGACGGCCGCACGCAGAGCCGGCCGCGCCTCCGCCAGCCATCCGCCCGCCGCGGCGGGATCGCTGACGGTCGTCATACCGCTGCCGACACCGGCGCCGGTGCCTCGGCCGCCACGGGCTCCAGCGCCCGCTCGATCAGGTAGGACAGGTAGATCTCGTCCAGGATCGCGACGCCGAGCCGGTTGTTGGTCATGTGGACGTAGGAGCTGAGCAGCACCGCCGCCCGCGCCTCGGGATCGGCGATCGGCTCCCGGCCGGTGCCACCGGTCCGGCTCGGGAACAGCAACTGCCCGGCCTCCGCATCCACCCGCGCGCGCAGTTCGCGGCAGTGGGTCAGCCAGATCCGTTCGATCCCGGAGAGCTGCTGGGCGGAGTCACCCGTACTGACCGTGCGGATCCGGTCGACCCGTTCGGACAGCGAGTCCCGGGTCAGCGCGTAGCTCTTGTCGAAGGACTCGTGGTAGTCGTCCGACGGCTCCTGGTACGACGTCTCCCAGAAACTCCGGTAGCGCTGGAAGAAGCGCCGGACCGCCTCGTCGGTCTCCAGGAACGAGTACGCCGTCAGCAGCGACAACTGGGTCGCCAGCCCGAGCAGTACCGGCCGGACGTGCGTGTTCGAGGTGGCCAGCAGCTTGGCCACCAGGTCGCTCGAGGCCTCGAAGTGCCATTCCCCCAGCTCCATCCCGGCCGGACCGCCGTACCGGTCGAACTCCTGCTCGTAGGGCAGCAGCGCGACGCTGTTGTTCGGCCGGAACGGCATCGCGCCGTCCACGCCGTACTCCTCGACGAAACGCTCCTCGCCGTACTCGGCCACGTACATCTTCTTGTAGATGTCGCCGAGCCCGTCGACGTCGGTGTCGTAGAGCGCCGGCCGGCGGGCCAGGAACGCCTCGATGGCCGCGGTGGCGCGCTTGGTCACCTCCTCGCGCAGCTCGGGCCGGGCCGGCCGGAACCTGACCCGCAGGTGTGGTCCCTCCATCCAGTACTTGATGAAGAACCAGCGGTCGATCAGCTCGTCGCGGCGCAGTTCGGCCACCAGGGGCCGGACCGCCTCGACCAGGATCGGGTTGGCGTCACTGGCGTAGAAGACGTGCAGGGCCACCCAGTCATTCGTCATCGCAGTCCCTCCCGGTGTCGTAAAGCTCCAGCAGCAGTTCGCAGACGTGCGGCCGGCCGTGCTCGTCGGTCAGCCAGAGTTCGTCGGTGTCCGGGTTCGCCTCGGTCAGCACGATCCGGGCCGAGGCACCGAGGGCCAGCTGTTCCAGCAACTGCAGCGACATCCAGCTGTCGAAGTCCACCGGCAGCGGCTTGCGCCCGGCCTTGCGTTCGCCACCTGGGGTGTCCGGAGTGTCGGGCGCGTCCGGCGCCGCGCCGTCGTCGACCGCGGACTTGGCCGCCGCGTTGTCGATCTGGGCGAACAGCCGCGCGGGCAACCCGTGGTCCAGCCGCCATCGCCGCACCCTGAGCAGATGCTCGGCGTCGGAGTGCCGCGGATCGCGGAACGGGAAGACCGCCGTGTTCAGCTTCCACATCCGCCGCTGCAGCACCAGGTCACCGAGCACGAGCCGCGGATACGACTGGATGCCGTCGACCGGGACCGGATCGCCGGTGCCGGCCCACAGGTCGATCTGGGCCATCCCGCTGGGCGAGAAGCAGAGCAGGATCTGCTGGATCTCCGGCAGCGCCATCGGCATCAGGAAGCCCAGGTAGACCGGTACGACCTCGCGGCCCAGCCGGGTGGACATCAACCGGACCCGGTCCGCTTCGGCGTCGTGCACCAGGACCAGGTCGTCGAGCGCGATCTGCTCGTCCTTGGGCCGCGTGCTCGCGTCTCCCGGACAGACGATCTCGTACTGCGTGACCGCCGGGTGCACGTTGAGGTTGGTGGTCTCGTACCCACCCCGCAGCTCGGCCAGCACCGCTCCGTCCGGTGCGTAGTCGCGCAGGATCTCGGCGATCAGGTCGCGGGCCCGGGTCCCCTCGGCGTCGAGGCTGTGGGCGAACCGCGAGAACATCAGGGTCAGCCCGGCGTAGGCCTGGTTGAGAACCAGCCGGCCGGGCTCCTGACCGCCGGAGGCCAGCTGGACGAAGAACGACCACGGCTGCGCGAGCTGCTCGCCCGGCGGCAGCTCACGGCGTACGGCGTCGACGAAGTCCGGACCGAGGCGGATCTCCTCCACCGGGCCGGGATCGTCCGACCGCAGGTCGCGCAGGTGCAGCGAAGCCGCCTCGCGGGCCTTGTCGACCGCCACGATGTCCGGCAGCTTGAACCAGTTCTCCTGCGGCACGAACGCGTTGTCGTCGTCGAACTGCCGGCGCCGCATCGAGCGCCGGGTGTAGGGATCGAAGAAGTCGCGCTGGAACTCGTGACAGAACCGGACGACGTCCGAGCAGTCACCGCCGATGCCGTACCGCGCCTTGAAGAATCCCTTGGCCGTCAGGCGTCTGGAGACGTTGAGGTCGAAGGCGGGCAGCAGGTCCGCGAGATCGGCGAGATCCGGCAGCAGGGTGCGCTCCCACAGCCCACGATCCACCTCCATCCCGTCACCGGTGATCGTGGTGTCCTCGTAGATCACCGTCCGCGGCACCAGCTGGTCGGACGCCCCGAGCAGCTCGAAGCAGGCCCGCACGTGATCCCGTACGCCGCTGAGCACGGCGGCGCGCTGTCGGGCCGGCGTACCGGGGTAGGCGTCGATCAGGTCCACCGCCGCCTGCAGCGAGGTGGCCAGCTGCTGCAGGGTCGGATGGTCCTGAGCCCGCAACGCGGTGAGCAGGACCTTGGTGGGGTCGCTGGCCCGCAGGTCGATCTGGAGGTCCGGCGCGAGCAGGAACCCGAGCCGGAGCAGGTGCCCGATCAGCTGGTCGGCTTCCGCCGGTGAGCGCTCGTCGGCCTTGGCCGCGATCTGCAGGCTCAGCTCGGCCAGCGTCGGGCGGTCCTCGCGGGTCAACTCGACGATGTCGTCGAGTGCCGGACCACCAGGCAGGAAGAAGAGGTTCTCATGAACGTTGTCAATAGCAACGACCGCGTCGGGGTCGGTACCGGACGCGGTCCGGCGACGGACGTAGCGCATCGTCTCGCCGTCCGAGCTGGCGCCCGGCGCGAGGCTCACTCGCAGACCGGAGCGCAGGGTCGAGTCGGCCAGCACGACCGCCGCCAGCCGGGCCAGCACCGCGATGTTCAGGCGGACCGTCGAGCGCTGCTCCAGCGAGACCGGTTCGGGGCGCGGCCGGGTGGCCGTGTCGCTGAAGCGGCCGAGCCCGACGGAGGTGAGCGTGCTGAACGGGCTCGTCTTGAGCGCGGCCCGGTAGAGCAGCTCCAGCAGCGTCCGCTCGACCTGGCGGCCGTGCTTGTCGACCTTCCGGGTCGGGTCGAGGTACCGGTCCATGTTCTTCTCGAGCACTTCCGACTGGAGCAGGACGGCACTGCGGAGCTTGTCGTCGGCCAGCAGTTCCCTTGCTCTGGCGCGAGCCGCCGCAAGGTCTTCACCCAGTACGGCGACGCCCTGGTCGAGCAGCTCCCGCACCCGGTTGATCGTCGCGACCCACTGGTGCGTCAGAGCCCGGGTCTGCTCGGGCAGCAGCGGCTCGGCGCGGGTCACGGTGCTCGGCCGCGGCCGGCGCCCGTTGAAGGCGTCGCGGCGAAGGTTGATCAGCGCCACCCGCTCCGGGTCCTCCGGGTCGCGGGCCGCCAGTTCGGTCTCCAGCGCCTCGCGGAGCTCGCTCCCGGTGGCGTCTCTGACGGCTTCGGCCCCGAGCACCTGTTCGGTCCAGGAGACGGCGGCCGGAGTACGCAGTACGGCGACTGCCTCGGCCGACTGACCGGCGACCCGCAGCAGGAAGCCGGAGCCGAGCCGCCAGCCGGACGTCGTACCGGCGTCCGGGCTGTAGGGGTTCGAAAGCACATCGGTCATCGGAGGTCTCCTTGGGCCGGACGGTGGTGCAGACCGTGGTCGTAGCCGGCGCGGCCGGCCCGTTCGTGACCGAGCAGGAGGAAGAGCATGCTGCGCTCGTCGGTCTGCCCGATGCCGAGGAACTCGTCGACGGCGAGGTTGTCGATGCCGAGCACGGCGCCGATGCCGAGCCCTCGGGCCGTCGCGGCGAGGTAGCTGGTCTGGGCGAGCTGGCCGACCTCGACACTCAGCATGCGATACCCGCGGGCGCCGTAGGCCTCCACGAGCGCCTCCAGCCGGCCGGTGATCACCAGTACGGCGGCTACCTCGCTGATGTTGTAGTTGGTCAGCGCGTAGTGCCGCTGGACCTCGCCGTAGTCGAACTCCCCCGCACGGATCAGCTGATGCTCGGTCGGGTCGTAGGCGTAAGCACGCTTCTCCAGCCCGTCGACAGCGTTGGGCAGCACCCAGAGCCGAGTCCAGGGGTCTTGCCGGGGCGCGGGCTCCACATCTGATCCGGCGCGAGTCATGCGGGCAGTAGTCTCCAGCACTGATCCCAGGTCGGCAGTGGACAGTCTCGGGCGGGAGGAGAACAGACCGAAGCTGGAGCGCCTGGTACACAAGCTCGTTGTGAGGTCCTTGACCGACGGACCGGGTGCAGGCAGCGGCAGGACGCCGGCGGACCGGTCGAGTGACACCGGGGTCAGGTCCGCTCCACGACCGGTTGGTCTGGCCTGCTCACCGACCAAGGCGGCTGCGTGGACGCGCTCGGCCAACTCGAAGTCGCGGACACGTTCGGACTTCTCCCAGACCCGCAGCTGCGGCGGCGTACCGGGCTGGACTGCCGCCTGCACCGCGCGGCTGGGGCCGAGCGGGACAACCACGAAGGGTGCCTCGGTGCGGCCGTCCACCGCGAGCGCAGTACTGACCGGGTCCTCGTCGAACCACAGGACCGGCTCGACCGTGTGCCCCGCCGCCGCGAACACCAGGCGCCAGGAGGCGAGCAGCGCGCCCACGTCCTGGGCCACCACGTGGTAGCTGAAGGAGTTGTACTTGAACGCGTTCTTCCAGAACTTCAGCGTGGCCACCAGATACAGCCCGGCTTCGACCCCGGTCGCCGCGGCCAGCTCGGCGCAGCGGTTCGCCGAGGACAGCCGGTCGAGGCTGTGATGAGCCGTGTCGTAGTGATAGACACCGCTCCGCAACGACGCCTGGCTGCCGGCCACCAAGTAGCTCTCCGCCGGGTACATCCCGCCCCCGGACGCTGTCGGCCGGGCCCAGACCGGCGCGGTCGGCCGCAGCTTGGCCGTGCTGTCCTCGTTCCAGTTCAGCTGAGTACGGCGGTCGATCAACCCGTAGCAGCCGAGCACGGATGCCAGCAGGTCGAGCGAAGGCAGCTCGGCGTTCACCGGGCCGGCAGCACGAGCCGCGGCCTCCTCCACCTCGATCGACGGCAGGTTGGCGAACGGCACGGGCAGCGGCAGCTTCGGAGCGTCGAGGTACAACTTATGCCTCGACGGCTGATCCGCCCAGTCCACCTGGAAGCCGAGCGGCGGCAGTGGCACTCGTTGCCGCTCGAACATCCGGCGTGCGTAGTCCATCGCGACCGCAGAACGGCTCGGCCCGGCGGTGGCATCGATCTGGCTGGTCACCTGCACTCAACTCCTACGGAAGACGACGGACGGGCTCGAAGACACGATCAGGGGAAGGGATGCGGGACCCGGTGCAACTGCTCGGGGGTGAGCGGCTGCGAGGTCCGCCCGCCCGCGTACGGCGCCCACAGCGTCCGGGGCATCGTCAGCACCCGCTGCCGCTGCCAGCCGAAGTCGATCGGGATCAGACCGGGCACGATCGTGGCCACCGTGCGCAACCCCATCGCGAGCTGCTCGGGCGTGGTCTGGTCGACCACCACGGTGTCCATCCCGCGCTCGGCGAACAACGCGACGATCTCCTCCACCGGCTCCCGCAGGTCCGTGGCCGGAGGCCGGCCCGTGGTCCAGTTGGCGAAGACGTCGTCGAGCGGCGTGACCTCGGTCTGCCGCAGCCAGTGCTGGGCGTGCTCGGCCATCTCCGGCATCCCGAACAGCAAGGCGTGGTGGGCCAGCTCGCCCACGTTGCGGTAGTCCGTCACCATCGGACGCACCTCGTCCAGGCTCTCGGTCACCCGCTCCTCGAACCCGGTGACATAGGACGCCACCTCACAGACAGCAGCCCGTACGGCGTCCGCCGGGTCCAGCGACGCGCCCCCGGCGAAGCACAGCGTGCCCGGGCCACCGTCACGCCGTACGGCGACCGCCCCGACCGCCGGCACCGGCAGGTCGACCCGGATGTCGAAGCAGCGCAGGTCGTAGCCGAGCAGGTCGACGTGCGCCCGCATCTGGCGGACCAGCGCGTTGTCCACCGTGTCCAGGTCGATCTCCACCGGAGTGAGACCGCTGTACCAGCTGATCAGGAAGGCGTCCCGCTCGATCAGCTCCAGCTGGCCGTGCAGCACCGCTTCGGTCACCGAGCTGCCGGACGCGCAGCCGTTCGAGCACTCCTGCACGGTGTTGCGATGGTCCTCGCGATGGTCGAGGTAGTACACGATCTGTTCGGGCACCAGCAGCGCGCGCTGGTCCCGGACGGACCAGCCCCAGACCCAGGGCACCTTCGGATTAGTTGCCCAAGGCACGTACTTGTCCGAGTGCCCGACATAGAAGTCGGGATCGTAGAGACCGCACTGCTCCATCTCCACGTACGGCACGGTCAGCTCGGCCGGGGTGGCCCGCAGCGCGACGTCCAGCCGGCGCGGCCGTTGACCGGCATCGCGCTCCAGGCCTTCGAGAGCGCCCAGCAGCTCGCTGCGCTGATAGCTCTCGGCATGTCCGCTCCACCACATCTCGTGCAGCCCGTACTTGCTCCGGACCTCGAAGTGGCCGCTGGCGGGGGCCGTCGCGGTGGCGTGGTACGCCCGGATCGCGGGTCCGCCGAGCATGCCGCAGACCGGGTTGGCGAGCGCCTCCATCGGCAGGGCGAGGTCTTCTGGCTTGCGCGAGCGACCGCTGCCGGGGCTCGACGCCGGGGTGGGCACCAGCTGGATCCGGGCGCCGTCCGCGGTGTCCGGTTCGGGCCGCGCGCAGACGTCGCAGGAGGAGTCGCGGATCAGCCCGTAGCGTTCGACCCGCGCCGTACGGGTGTCGATCTCCCACACCGGGTACGCCGGTCCGTCGGTGCTCGCTTCGCTCGCGACGCGGCTCAGCATGGCGGCCACGGCGAGGGCGTGGTGGGCCGGCGTGATCGTCTCGGTGGTCAGGATGCCGTGCGGGTGATCGAGGATGCGGCGCTCGACGGTCGGACGGCAGACCACCCACCGGCGGTCGAAGCAGGTCGGGCAGGGGCCGGCGTCGCCGCCCGGAGTCGCGGCGATCACCAGGGTGCCGGCGTAGATCCGGATGCTGACCGTGGCGGTGGTGTCCGGTGGACCGATCGTGGTCCGGTCCTCCTGCCCCGGCAGGCCGAGTACGGCGACGTCCAGCGTCAGCACCGGACCGGGCGGAAGCAGCGCCGCGATCGACGTACCAACGGCCGCGACCATCGGAGGAGCCGTAGTTGTCTCTTCCACTGTTGTCACTGGATGCTGCTCCTTCGTGGTCCGGGGCGGGGGATCTTGCGGTGGGAGGTGAACATGCTGCGGACCAGGGCCCTTGGTCCGCAGCACTCAGCTCACAGGCTCAGCACGCGAGCGCTGCGGTCAGCCGCAGCTGGAGGTGCTGGTACTCGTCGAGCAGCAGCTCGAGGTGCTGCAGGAGCAGCAGCTGGAACAGCTGCAGGACGAGCTGGTGGCTGCGAGGTCGAGCGACGGATCGGTGATCTCGTCGACCTCGAAGGTGACGGCCTCGAGGTCGAGCAGTTCGAGGCCGAGCGACTGAGTGCTCATAGCGGTCTTCCTTTCTCTCTGCTGCGCGGCCGGTCAGCCGCGTCTGGGCGGAGCAGGTCGTACCGTGCCGGCGACAACCATGCCGGTCACTGCCGGCTGTCGCCGTCCTGCCGGGACACAACAGCGGCGATCAGCCGCCGCCGCACCCGGTGCTGGTGCTGGTCGAGCAGCAGCTGGACGTGCTGCAGGACGAGCAGCTGGAGCAGGAGCAGCTCGAGCTGCACCAACCGGCCGCGTCCTGGCCGAGGTCGATGATGTCCTCGATCTCGAACGTCGCGGTCTCGAGCACGAGCAGCTCTTCGCGAAGCGCCATGGTGATTCACCTCCTTCCTGGGCGGGTGGGGTCGCCGCCCGGCCGGGCGGCGGAACCTGGGGAGGCAGTACCGGGCTCAGCTGGTACTGCTGCAACTGCAGCTGGAGCATCCGCAGCAGCTGGACGTGCTGCAGGACGAGCAGCTCGACGTGCTGGTGCTGGAGCTGCACCAGCCGGCGGCGTCCTGGCCGACGTCGGCGATCTCCTCCACCTCGAAGGTGACGGTCTCCAGGGACAGCAGTTCGGCGGTCAGATCAGTCATTACGACTCCTTCGCGGCGAGGACGGACGAGCGGAAGAGCAGCACCCGGGCCACGGCGGTGACACCGGTCAGGTCGGGTGGCGTCAGGTCGACGACGGCGGCCCGGTGACCGGCGTCCGCGAGGGACGTCAGGATCCGGTCGTCGGCGATCGAAGTGGTGAGATCCGCCGCCTCGGCAGCGGCGTCGGGGCCGGCCGGCCGCAGCCCGCTGAGGTCGGCGTCCAGCCCGAGCCGGTGGTCGACGCGGGCGAACGGCGTACCGGTGAGCTGGCGTTCGCCGACCGCGGTGAGCAGCGCCGACTCGGCCGCCGCCACCCAGGAGCTCGCGGCCCGGGCCAGCCGCACCGTCCCGAGGCCATTGCTAATGGCAACTATCGCCACGGGGACGGTGCCGCGGCCGAACTGGAAGGAGACCTGCTCTCCGGCGGCGGTCAGTTCGTTGACCAGAATCATCAGGCGGCGGTGCTGCTGCGGATCGAGCGCCTGGGCAATGAGTTCGTCGGAGACCGGCAAGACCGTGAGCTCGCCGCGCGCCACGGCAGCGACAGCGGCTGATCCGGCTGCCGCAACGAGTGCTCGGGAGATCGTCTCGGCCTTGGTCGGCGCCGCGGCGAGTCCACCGAGATCGGGCTCGAACTCGGCTGCGTTCCAGTCCAGCGGTCCGGCCAGCACCGCAGCCCGGTCCAGAGCGAGCGGTGCGTTCGTTCCGATCTCGGCTGCTGCCGCCGGCGCCGGACGGGCCGGCCCGACACCCAACCAGGTCTCCAAGCGCTCCGGTACGACGTACTCCGCGTCCGACGCCGGCTCGCGCAACAGCCGGCAGCGCCGATGGAGGTTGAGCGCATACCGGACCGAGGCCGCTTCCAGTGCGGCCAGTCTGGCTTCCAGCACTGTCTCGACGCCGAAGGTCACCAGCGGCGCGGCGTCTGCGGCCGGAGCGAGCAGAACAGCCGTCTTCACCGGGATCTGCGGTACCGCGTCGTCATCGAACCGCCGCATCAGCCCGACCGTGTCGGCGACCACCGAGTCGAAGCGCCGGTACGCGGTCTCGACACTGTCCGCGGGAACGTCCTCGATCTCCGGGACCGAGGACGGCTCGACCGCGGGGTGGGCGACGACGTGCTCGGTGTGGACCGTCAGGCGGTCCGGATCGACCAGCACGACGGTCTCGTCCAGGTCGGACGGCATGCTTCCGGCCAGCTGCTTGAAGATCTCGAAGCCCACGACATTGAGCAGCATCGTGGACGCGACTCCTGGGAGGGCGGAGCCGGCCGGGGCCGAGGACGGTCCGGCGACCGCTGCTTGCCAGAGTTCCGCAGTACCGGACAGGCCGTTGTCACTCATTCGCAGGAGCGCTGACTGGATCGAGGCAGCTCCTTGCCAGGGACCGGCGACCAGTCGGTCACCGACCCGCACCAGCGGCAGGAACGCAGTACCGGCCTGTCTTGCTCGCGCCGCGAGGGAGAAGAGCTGTTGGGACGGTCCGTCCAGTGCCAGCAGACAGATCAGGTCCGCCGCTTCCTCTGTCTCCGCCGACGCCACCTTGACGAAACCCTCGCCCGCGGAGCCGACGCCGTTGGCGGTCAGCGCGGCGACCAGCGTGGCGGTCGCCTCGTGGTCCTCGCCGATCACCAGTACGCGGGCGGCGGCAACCCGGGCAAACCCGCTGCCGTCGTCGCCGTGGTGCTCGAGCAGCGCGATCTGGCTCGGGAAACTCGCCCGCACGGCTTCGTCCACTGCGGCCCCTTCGCCGTCGAGGACGACTCCACGGGAGGCCAGGGTGGAGAGCAACGACTTCACCGCGCCGACATGCGCCGCGGGCAGCCCGGCGACGATGTCCGTCAGCGAGTTGCTGCCGTCAAGATGCGGCAGCAGCGCCGACAGGTAGCGGTAGGCACCGGCGCCGCGGATGACGAAAGGGCCGTCGGCTCCCCGGACGTAGACGCCGTCGAGTGTTTCCAGGAAGGCCACGTCCTGGCGCATCCGCGGGCGGACGAGTTCATCGGGCGGGTTGGTCACGGTCGCTCCTCGGGCGGAAGAAAGACGTTCGGGGTCGGTGCGGTCGGTGCGGTCGTGCGGTCGGTGCGGTCGTGCGGTCGGTGCGATTGGTGTCGGCGGTGCGGTCGTGCGGTCGGTGCCGGTGCGGTCAGCTGATGTCGCGCCGGCGGATCAGGAGTGCGGCGACGGTGGTGCTCACGACGAGGTAGGCGACCAGGACGAGACAGGCCGCGGGGGTGCTCAGGTAGTCGACGACGCCGGGAGTGCCGCCGTCGCCCTGGGTCGGTGCGCCCAGCCCGCCGACCAGCGAACCGCTGGCCGAGCCGAGCAGGACGTACCGCACGGGTTCGAGTCCGGGCAGGATGCCGGCCAGCCCGGACAGCGCGTTCTCCAGGCCGAGGGTCCACAGCAGGCCGGCGGCCAGGGCGACCGTCGTACCGCGGAAGATCACGCCCAGCGCGGCGCCGACACTCATCCACGCGGCCGAGATCAGCGCTGCCGCACCGAGTGAGCCGGCCAGCGCACCGACCGACGGCCAGTCGGCGGACCGGCCTTCCAGCGCGCCGATCGTCGCGGCCGCGGCCACCGACGCAACGGCCGCGGCCGCCGCGATCACCGTGGTCGCGATCGCCGCGACGACGAGCTTGGCCAGCAGCACCTGAGCCCGGCCCGGTCCTTGGCTCAGCCGCGCGGTCCAGGTGCCCCACCGGTACTCCGAGCCGGTCACCAGGACGCCGAGGATGAGCATGATCGCCCCGCCGAACAAGGGATAACTGCTCAGTGAGGTGGACGCCACCGCGCCGGGCAGCAGGATGTCGAGCAGCTCGGCCCGCCCTGCCTCGGCCGGATCGAGAACGCTGTAGATGATGTACGGGACGACGAAGGCGAAGCCGACCACCATCAGGATCCAGGTGATCCCGATGACCAGCGGAGCCATCCGCTTGCGCAGCAGCAGGCCCTCGGCGGCGACGGCGTTGATCATGACTCCTCCGCGGACTGCTGCTCGTCGTGGTTGGTCAGCGCGAAGAAGACGCCTTCCAGGGTCTGCCGTTCGCGCCGGAGCTCGTGCACATCGATGCCCTCAGCAACCAATGCCCGGACCAGGCCGGGAATGTCGTCCGGGGTGGCTTCGAGATGCCAGTGCCGGTCGCCCGGATCGCCTGTCTCGACAGGTGTCCGGCCGGCGTACTCGGCGAGGACCCGGCCGGCCTGGTCGGCGGGCGTCGCCCACAGGTCGAGCGCGACGCTGCCCGGCTGGTCCCTGATCGCGGTCACGGTGTCGTCGGCGATCACCAGACCGCGGTCGATCACCACCACCCGGTCGCAGATCTGCTGCACCTCGCCGAGCTGGTGCGAGGAGAACAGCACCGTCGTCCCGGCCGCGCCGAGGCTTCGCACCAGCGAACGCATCGAGGCGACGCCTTCGGGGTCGAGGCCGTTGGTCGGCTCGTCCAGGATCAGCAGCTCCGGACCACCGAGCAGCGCCGCCGCGACGCCGAGCCGCTGGCCCATGCCCAGTGAGTAGCCGGTGAAGCGGTCACCGCCACGGTGCTGGAGCTCGACGACCTCGAGGACTCGGTCGACCTCGGCGTCGGGCAGTCCTCTGGCTCTGGCCAGGACCTGGAGGTTCGTCCGGCCGGACAGGTGCGGGATGAAGGCGGGAGTCTCGATCAGGGCGCCCGTGCGGCGCAGCGCGTCCGGCGTACCGGGCGGTTGGCCGAGCACGCTCACCGAGCCGCCGTCGGGGCGGACCAGGCCGAGCAGGATCCGCAACAGGGTGGTCTTGCCGGCGCCGTTCGGGCCGAGCAGTCCGTAGACCTGTCCGGGCAGCACTTCCAGGCTGACGCCGCGCAGCGCTTCGACCTTGCCGAACGCCTTCCGCACCCCGCTGACCTCGACGGTGGCGGCCGCCCTGGCGACTGCCGGCGGGCGTGACTGAGCGGTCTCGGTGGCCACGAGAACCTGCCTTTCGAGTCTGTTACATGAACAGAGAGAACCCATCGCACGAACTGCGATGAATTCAGGCTCCCCAGCCGGGCAAGAGGCTAACAGAACAATTCTCGGACGGCGAGAAGATCTTTTGCTCTGCTCATTTTCGTCAACAGATCGTCAAGCAGACAAGGGAAAACGCAGGACAGAGAGTCACCATGAAACCTGCGTCCGAACAAAGCTGAAATATTCATTTCAAATGCTCATTTGGTCGCGGAATTCACGAGCTCCGGAATTTGTCCAGTCGGCGCGTGGCGCGAATCCGGGCGGCCCGCCACCGGTTCGATCGATGGCCGGGCGGACGTGGCGTAATGTTCGGCCATGCTGACTGCACGGCGCGGCTTTGCCACGGCAATCGATTACACCTCCATGGCCGTTCCGCTCGGCCTGCTGGCGGTGACCGCAGTTCTGCGGCGGCGCCGGCACCCGGGCCGGCCACTCCCTGAGCCGTCACCGAAGAAGGTCCGGCTGCTGGTCGCGGCGGGTCTGACGTTGCCGCTGAGTGCCGCTCTGGCGGCCACCGAAGCGGCAGGCGGATCACTGGGCAAGCGGGCCATGAAGCTCACCCTGCGTGATGAGGCGGGTGCGGAACTGCCGTCGTACGCGCAGGCTCTGACTCGATCGCTGCTCAAAACAGCACTGCCCTGGGAACTGGGCCACCAGGCGGTCTGGGAGTTCCGGGCCGACAACACCCGGCGAGGCGCGGTGCTCGCCGGAGGCGCCTATCTGGCCCTCGGACTGCAGGCCGCCGCGATCCTCCGCGGCCGTCCCACCTACCCCGACCGCGTCGCCCAGACGCGCGTCACCTCCGCATGACCACCCTCAGCCCGCGGGCGATCAACCGCGCGACGCTGGCCAGGCAGCTGTTGCTGGAGCGGAGCGACCTCTCTGTCCCGCAGGCGGTCACGCAGCTCGCGGGACTGCAGGGCCAAGAGCCCAAGCACCCGTACGTCGGACTGTGGACCCGCCTGGCCGGCTTCACCGACGGCGACCTCACCGCCGCGGTCGAGGCCCGGGAAGTGGTGCGGGCCACGCTCTTCCGCGGCACCCTGCACCTGATTACCGCCGAGGACTACCTGCGGTTCCGGAACACGCTCAGCCCCGTGCTGGAGGCCGGACTGAAGCTGCTCGGCGATCGGGCCGCGGGACTGGAGCCCGAGAAGGTCGCCGCCGCGGCGCGCCAACTGCTGGCGGTGCGGCCGTTGACGTTCACCGAGGTGCGGGACGCCCTGCAGAAGCAGTTCCCCGAGGTGAACGACCGGGCGCTCGGCTTCTGCACGCGAATGCTGGTGCCGCTGGTCATCTCGCCGGCCGACACCCGCTGGGGCTGGACGGCCAACGCGCCGTTCACACCGGCCGAGCAGTGGATCGGCAAGAAGCTACGCCGGGCCGCGGTACCCGACGAGCTGGCCGTCCGTTATCTGGAGGCGTTCGGACCGGCCACCTCGGCGGACTTCCAGACCTGGTCGGGGCTGCCCCGGGCCAAGCAGCTGTTCGACTCGCTGAAGCTGGAGGCCTTCACCGACGAGAACGGCAAGACGCTGTACGACGTACCGGACTCGCCGCGGCCCGATCCGGACACCGTCGCACCGGTCAGGTTCCTGCCGGAGTTCGACAATCTGCTGCTCGCACACGCGAAACGCCAACGAATCATTGCCGACGAGCATCGTTCGGCGGTGTTCACCAAGAACCTGCGGGTGAAGTCGACGTACCTGGTGGACGGCCTGGTCGCCGGCCTGTGGAGCAGCGAGCGCAAGCGGGGCGTGGCCACTCTCACCCTGACCTCGTTCGGCCGGACGCCGAAGAAGACGGCGGCCGAGCTGGAGCGTGAGGGGACCGCGCTGCTGGGCTTCCTGGAGCCGGATGCGAAGACCTACGCGGTGGTTACGGCCAGTTGATGAGGTTGTTGTCACACGTCGGATGACTGGGCTGGAGGCCGGACTGCCAGTGAAATAGACGAATGAACACAGTCCCCATGATCACTCTGGACAACGGCGTCGAGATCCCGCAGCTGGGCCTGGGGGTGTGGCAGGTCGAGGACGAGGTCGTCACCGGCGTCGTCGAAGCAGCCTTCGAGGCCGGCTACCGGCACATCGACACGGCCGCGATCTACCGCAACGAGGCCGGTGTCGGCCGCGCCATCGCCACTTCCGGGCTGCCGCGCGAGGAGCTCTTCGTGACCACCAAGGTGTGGAACAGCGAGCAGGGCTACGACTCCACCCTGGCCGCCTTCGACGCGAGCCTGAAGCGGCTCGGCCTCGACCAGGTCGACCTCTACCTGATCCACTGGCAGGCCCTGAAGAAGGACAAGTTCGTCGAGACCTGGAAGGCCTTCGAGCAGCTGTACGCCGACCAGCGGGTCCGCGCGATCGGCGTCTCGAACTTCCACATCCCTGCCCTGAAAAGGCTTTTCGCCGAGACCGACCTGCGTCCGGCGGTGAACCAGATCGAACTGCACCCGGAGCTGCCGCAGGACGAGCTGCGGGCCTTCAACGCCGAGAACGACATCGTCACCCAGGCCTGGAGCCCGCTCGCCTCGGGCGGCCTGATCGACAACCCGGTCCTGGCGAAGATCGGCGCGAAGTACGGCAAGTCGCCGGCCCAGGTCGCGATCCGCTGGCACCTCCAGCTCGGCAACGTCGTCCTGCCGAAGTCCAAGACGCCCAGCCGGATCGCGGAGAACATCGCCGTGTTCGACTTCGCGCTGGACAACGAGGACATGGCGGCGATCGCCGACCTGGAAACCGGCGTCCGCACCGGCGGCGACCCGGACACCTTCAACTAGGCAGGTCCCGGACGAGCTGCAGGAACCGGCGCAGTACGGGTGAACGGTTGTCCGCCGACCAGGCCACGCAGAGCTCCCAGGGCGGCAGGTCGTCGGACAACTCGCGGTAGACGACGGCTTCGGGGTCGATCGGCGGGGTCGGCGCGATCAGCAGCGAGACCCCGAGACCGGCGGCGACCAGTGAGACGATCGTCTGGACGTCGGCGGCCTCCTGCACGATGCGCGGCGTGAAACCGGCGTACCGGCAGTGGCCGACGATCGCGTCGTGCACGGACGGGCCGGTGGCGCGGGTGTAGAGCACGAAGTTGTCGTCGGCAAGCTCCGCCAGCCGGACGCGCTTGCGCTTGGCCAGCGGGTGTCCGGCAGGCAGCGCCACGACCAGCGGGTCACTGGAGATGACTTCGGTGACCAGGCCTTCCACTGGGCTCGTCAGTGGCCGGAACAGCCCGACATCGATCCGGCCCTCGAGCAACGCCCGCGTCTGCAGGATCGTGGTCATCGTCTCCAGATCGAGTACGACGTCCGGCTGAGCCTCCCGGAACGCGCCGAGCAACCGCGGCAACGCCTCGAAGGTCGCCGACTGCACGAACCTCAGCCGCAACGTCCCCAGCTCCCCGCGATGCACCCGCTGCGCGTCGCGGGTGATCAGCCCGGCCTGCCCGAGCAACGCCTTCGCGCCGGTCAGGAAGGTCTCACCGGCAGCGGTCAGCACGAAGCGCTTCTTCACCCGCGCGAACAGCTCCACCCCGAGTTCGCGCTCCAGCGTCGCGATCTGCCGGCTCAGCGTCGGCTGGGTCAGATGCAGCCGGACCGCCGCCCGTCCGACGTTCAGCTCCTCGGCCACCACGACGAACGACTCCAGCAGACGCAGATCCATACTCCACATCATGCACCGGCCGCATGAACTTTGTGCATGACTTTCATTGGACGTATGAGCTGAGCCTCTTTAGCTTCGAAGCATGTACTTCTTCCCCATCACCGCCCTCCTCAAAGTCGCCGAGGAGGCGCGCTCTGGCCTGGCCGACGCCCCCGTCGTCCCGCACGACCCCCGCCCCACTTCACCTCTGTGCGAAGCTGACCCCCGTGATCGAAGTACGCCGGTTGCGAGTCCTGCGAGCACTTGCTGACCACGGCACCGTGACCGCGGCCGCCGAGGTCCTCCACCTGACCCCCTCGGCCGTCTCCCAGCAACTGGCCGCCCTGGAATCCGAAGTAGGCCAGGAGCTCCTCGAACGCCGCGGCCGCCGAGTAGCCATCACCTCCGCCGGCCGCCTGCTCCTCACCCACGCCGACACCATCCTCACCGAGGTAGAACGCGCCGAAGAAGCCCTCCGCCACCACGCCTCCGGCGCCACCGGCGAACTCCGGGTAGCAGCCTTCGCCACCGCCATCAGCCTCCTGGTCGCCCCCTCACTGGCCGACCTCCGCACCACCGCCCCCGGCCTCCACCTCGCAGTCCGGGACGCCGAAGGCCACCAGGCGATCACCCAACTCCTCGACGGCGAGGTCGAACTGGCGATCGCCGTGGAACACCGCGGCTCCCCTTCCCCCGAAGACCAGCGCCTGACCCGAATCCCCTTGTACGCCGAGCCTTTCGCCGCCATCCTCCCGGCCACCCATCCCGCAGCAACCGCCGGCCAACTCGACCTCACCACCCTGGCCACCGACGACTGGATCATGACGTCCGTCGGCAACCCCATCCGCGACGTCGTCCTGCTCGCCTGCGAACAAGCCGGCTTCGCCCCCCGAATAGCCCACCACTCCGACGACTACACCGCAGTAGCAGCCCTGGTAGCCGCCGGCGCAGGCGTCTCCCTGGTCCCCCAACTAGCCCTCCCCCACCCCGGCACCGCCGTCCTCCGCCCCCTCACCCCACCCACCCCCACCCGCCGCGTCTACGCCGCCCTCCGCACCGGCCACGCCGAAAACCCGTTGCTAAAAGCAACGATAGAGGCTCTCCGGAAGACTGCGGCCGCGCTACCGTTGAGCCCGTAGCAGCTCCCGCACCTCGTCAGCGCGGGGGTCAGCCATCCGGTCGTGCAAGACGACTGCCTCCTCCCACTCGGCCCGTGCCTCCGCCACCATCCCCAGCTCTGCCAGGGCCCGCCCGAGTTGATGCCGCTGATCCGCTTCGCGGTGCTCACCCGGGTACCGGACGGCGATAGCGAGTCCGTCGGTCAGGACTTCGCACGCTTTGACGTGGTCGCCCATGGCAAGCCAGACCGCGCCCATCTCGGTCAGAGCCACCACCTTGAGCACTTCGGCCTTCGCTTCGCCGGATTGCTCAAGGGCCTTCTCGAACACAGCCAGCGCCGCTTCGAACTGTCCGCTACTCCGGAGCGAGGCGCCCATCAGGATCCTGGCCAAGGCTGCAGTTGCCATTGTGGAGTTGGGCAACACCTCCAGAGCGCGATCGAACGTCTCCCGCTGCCGGGCAAAATCTCCCAGCTGCCCCGCCAGCATGCCCACGGTGAGATTGGCAGCGGACTCATAAGTTCCGGCGCCGGTCTCAACGATGATCCTGAGCGCTTCTTCGGCATCCTGCAGCCCCTCGGCCGTCCGCTGCAGATAGAACAGCGCCGAAGCCCGGTTGACCAGGGACTCGGACAGCCGGGTCGGCTCCGCGATCGCGCGAGCCAGCGGTAGATCGACATCGCTCCAGCGCAGCCCTTCGCTGAACATGCCGAGGCCGCCGCAGGCGAAGGCCATCTGAGCCAGCCGGCCGTGCTCCAATCTGGGGTCGAGCTCGATCGGGAGATCGATCACCATCGACATCACCTGGTGGAACTCGCTGAACCGCATCAGCCCGCGGCTGAGGTACGGCATCCCCACTGCGATCTGTACCGCCGTCAGGCGATCACGTTCGTCCCCGTCGCAGGCAGCGCGGACCAGCCGGACCAGGTTCGGTAGCTCCACCTTGAGCCACTCAAGGATTCCCTGCCGGTCCGACAGCTCGTCCGCATCGGCCGACCAGGACGGTCCCGCCCAAGCCCCGTACAGATCCACCACATTGTCGACCAGCCCGACGTACCGCCACAGCATGCCTCGATAACACCCCAGCTCGCGACGAAACGCCTCCCCGAGCTCGTGATCGGTCAGAGTGGTGCGCGCCAGATCCCGACCGACATCCCTGACCAAGTCGTGCAAGCGATAGCGATGCAGCGCCGACGTCTCCACCAGATGCAGATCAACCAACCGCTCGACCAACTCCTCGGTCTCGTCGAGCGATCGACCCAAAACCTTGGCTGCAGCCCGCAGCGGAAACCAGTCACCATCGAACAACGCCAGCAAAGGAAACGCCTCAACGGCTGCAACGTCGAGCGCCTTACCCGCACTCAGAGCCGCCAACGAAACCGCAATCGTCTTGTTGACGACGCCATCGGGGCCGGTCAGGAGATCAGCCGCCCGTCATCATCCGCGAGCCGAGAAGCCAGCTCCTGCAGCGATCGCGTGCTCTGACCACCAGCGATTCGGATCGCCAGAGGCAACCGACCACATCGCTCAACGATCTGTACCGCCGCCTCCAGATCCCCAGCGGCCAAGGACCGCCCAACGACCTCACCGAGCAACTGCAGAGCATGATCCTGATCCAGGACGTTCAGATCGATCCGCTGAGCACCCGGCAGTTCGGACAGCCGCTGCCTGCTGGTGATCACGACCGCCGCGCTCGCCGTACCGGGGATCAAGGGAAGAACCTGGGCGACGGAAGCCGCATCATCAAGAACCAGCAACATGCGCCTCCCCGCGATGGCCGTCCGATACCGGCCCGCAAGAACTTCCACGTCCAACGTACCGACCGGCGGCACCCCCAACGAGTGCAGCAACACCTGCAGAACATCCGCGGTATTACGAGGTTCGGCACCGCCGCCGCGTAGATTCACATAGAGCTGACCATCCGGGAAGCCACCAGCCACAGCGTGCCCCGCATGCACGGCCAGCGTGGTCTTGCCGACCCCACCCATCCCCGAGACCACCGCGATCTGCACACCCACCGCATGGCCTGTCCTCGAGTCCACGGCTTGGGTCAGCCGTTCAAGCTCCCGACCACGACCGGTGAAGTCAGCAACATCCAAAGGCAACTGCTGCGGAACCCCTTGCTGGGCATCCCTTCTCGAGGTAGGCCGCTTCGCAGCAACCACCAATCGCCGGGCGTCAACCTCCGGCAACTGCAACGCCGCTACGAGCTGGCCAATAGTCTCCGGCCTCGGATACCGCCGTCGCCCGATCTCCAACAGCCGGACCGCACCCACACTGAGCTCCGCCTTCTCAGCCAGAGCCTCCTGCGTCAGCCCAGCCCGAACCCGAAACCGCCGAAGCAACCCACCCACATCCGCAACAGGCCCCGCCTGCTGCCCCTCGCTGCTCATCAAGCCTCAACCCCCAAGCCTGCCAGCAACGCAACAACTTCCTCCGCCCGAGGATCAGCCACCTGCCGGTACTGCGTGAGCGCAAACCCCCACTCTTTACGTGCCTCCGGCAACGACCCGAGGCCGGCCAGCGCCCGGCCGAGGTAGTGACGGAGCGCCGGCTCCCGGTTGTCCGAGGGGAAGCGGCGGGCGATCTCCAGACCGGCTTCCAGCACCTCCCGAGCCTTCTCGTAGTCACCCAGCTCCAGCCAGGTACAGCCGAGTTCGCGCAGCTGGTCCGATTCGGAGACCTCGTACTTGCCCTCGCGGGCTCCGGCAAGGGCAGCTGTCAGGACAGCGAGGGATGCCTCGTACTGACCCGTCTCCTGCAGCGCGCGGCCAATCAGGGAGCGGTGCGTCACCGCCTGCCCGAGGGACGAGTGGGTGGGCATCAGTGCAAGCGCCCGGTCGAACGCCGCACGTTGCCGATCGAGGTCTCCGAGCCAGCCCGCGACCGCGCCTACCGCGACATTGGCGCCGACCTCGAACCTGCGGATGTCGTGCTTCTCGACCAGAGCCAGCCCTTCCTCCGCGTGCGGCATGCCTTCGGCGGGTCGTCCGATCCGCCCGAGGTCGTGGCCCAGGTCGACGAGACAGATCGCCAACTGGGTCGGGTTGCCCAGCTTTCGGGCCAGCGGCAGCGCCTCCTGACGCCACTGAACTCCGTCCTCGTAAAGACCGAGCGAGCCTGCCCTCCCACCCATCTGGTAGATCCGTCCGACTTCGAGGCGCGGGTCCAGCTCGAGAGGAAGCCGGACGACTGCTGCCAAGGCTTCGTAGGCCTCGCCGAACCGCATCAAGCCCCCGGCCAGTCGTGGCATGCCGAGCGCCATCCGGACCGCGGTCAACTGATCCGCCGCATCGCCGCCGGCGGCCGACCTGATCAGGCGAACCAGGTTGGGGAGCTCGTCGCTGAGCCAGGCGAGCACCTGCTCCCGCTCGAGCACGTCCTCCGCACCCGTCGACCAGGCCGACTCTTCCCTCGAGCCGTACATGTCGTCGAATCCGGCGATATCGTCCAGCCGCCACAACATGCCGAGGTAGCACATGAGTTCACGCCGCCAGGCTTCCACCTGCGCCGTCTCCGCCACCTGTTCCCGCCCAAAGTCACGAACGAGGTCATGCATCCGGTACTGGCGCAGGGCCGGCGTTTCCAGCAGATGAACATCTACCAGCCGTTCAAGCACGTCCTCGGTTTGGTCGAGCGGCAGGTCCAGCACCTTCGCCGCAGCTCTCAAGGGGAAGTGGTTGCCTTCGAACAACGCCAGCAAGGGGAACGCTTCAGCACACCGCAGGTCGAGTGGACGATCGGTCCGGGCGAGCGCTCGTAGAGACAGAGCGATAGTTGCCCGAACTCCGCCTCCGAGCCCATCGCTCAACGCGTCGAGTCTGCTGTCACCGTCGGACAACAGATCAACCAGAACAGCCATGCCCCCAACGGATCGGCCGGAAGGATGAGCACCAGCGATCCGAATCGCCAACGGCAGCAACCCACAACGCCGTACGAGTTCCCGCGCAGCCTCCGGCTCGGCGGCGACTCGCTCCTTCCCCGCAACCTCGCCCAGCAGGCTCAGCGCCTCATCTTCCGTCAACACCTCCAGCGCCAGATAGTGCACACCGGGGAGGGCAGTCAGTTGTTTGCGGCTCGTGATGACGACGGCCGATCCACGAGTCCCAGGAAGCAGGGGCAGTACCTGGTCGAGACTGGCAGCATCATCCAGCAGTAACAGCACCCTTCTATACGCGAGAGCGGTCCTGTACCGGCCGACGGCTTGGTCGATATTGTCAGGGTCGTCGCCGAGCGGGACACCGAGGCTTCGCAGTACGGCAGACAGCGCGTCGGGCGTGCTCAGCGGACTTCGGTCACCGCCACCCAGGTTCAGATAGAGCTGCCCGTCCGGGTAGTCGTCGGCCACCAGATGACCGGCTTTGATCGCCAGCGCCGACTTGCCGACCCCTCCCATCCCACCTACCGCGGAGATGATCACAGCCGGGCTGTCATCACTCGCCCGAAGCACGCGAACCAGGTCGTCCAACTCCTGAACGCGACCGGTGAAGTCCTTGATCGGCGGCGGTAGGTGCCGAGGGCCAGCGTCACCCATCCGCCGACTCGCCGCGTCACTGAACTCCTTCCGCTCAGCTGCCGAAAGCCCGAGCGCCTCCGTCAGCAGGTCGATCGTCACCGGTCTGGGATGCCGTCGACGGGCGTTCTCCAAGGCCGAGATGGCTTGTGCGCTGAGGCCTGCGGCCTCAGCCAGCGCCTCTTGGGTAAATTTCGAGCGGAGCCGGAAGCGGCGAAGAAGCGAGGCCACATCCGACCTGTGGTCATCGTTCGTCATACGGTCTCCGCTTCCAGACCCGCCAGCAACCCGACCACTTCCTCCGCCCGAGGATCAGCCATCCGCCGGTACTGCGCCAGCGCTTGTTCCCACTCCGCCCGAGCTTCCGTCTGGCGGCCGAGGCCCGCCAAAGCCTGTCCGAGATAGTGCCGTATCGGCGGCTCGCGGTGGTCCTTGGGGAATCGCAAGGCGATTTGCAGTGCGGATGTCAGCACCTCGTAGGCCTTCGGCCAATCGCCGAGCGCCAACCAGGTACAGCCAAGTTCTCTGAGCAGATCCGCTTCGGCGATCTCAAGCTTTGCCGCTCGAGCATCTGCCATCGCACCGGTCAACACATTCAGGGACGCCTTGTACTGCCCCGCCTCCTGCAGGGAGCGACCGATCAGCGAGCGGTGACCGGTCGACGGCGGTCCGCCGAGCGCAGAACGCGAAGGCATCAGGGTCATCGCCCGATCGAAGGCCGTACGTTGTCGCTCCAGATCACCGAGCCAGCCTGCCAGCGCACCGACGGCCACGTTGGCGCCGACCTCGAACCGCCGAATCTGACCGCGTTCGACGACAACGAGCGCCTCCTCCGCATACGGCAGCCCCTCGTCCGCCTGTCCGATCCGGCCGAGGCCGTACCCAAGATCGATCAGGCCGGCCACCAGCTGAACGGGATCTGCCAAATCCCTGGCCAGGACAACTGCTTTCCGGTTCCAGGGAATTGCCAACTCGTAGAGCCCTAACGCCTGATGCAGGGCACCCATCTGATAGAGCCGAGCGGTCTCGAGACGTGGGTCTACAGGCAGGGGAATCTCGACGATGGCCGTCAGGGCCGCGTAGACCTCACCAAAACGCGCCATTGCCATCGCCAGACGCGGCAGGCCGAGTGCCATCCGTACTGCCATCAGTCGCTCGTCAGCATCGCCGGCCGCCGCTGTCCAGATCAGCCGGACCATATTGGGCAGTTCATCGCAGAGCCAATCAGCCACGTCCTGGCGATCGACCAAGTCTTCAGCGCCTCTCGACCACCGGGCGTCGGTCTGCAAGCCATAGATGTCCGGCTGACCAAGGATTTCGTCCAGCCGCCACAGCACTGCGAGATAGCAGGCTCTCTCCCGGTTGCGGAAGTCGGTCAGCTGCGAGCCGGTGAACTCGGCCCGAGCGAGTACCCGGCCGACGTCGCGGACGAGGTCATGCATCCGGTACAGCTGCGGCGCCATGGTCTCCACGAGATGAACGTCGACGAGGCGCTCCAGCAGCGCTTCCGTCTCTTCGAGTGGCTTGTCCAGAACCTTCGCGGCTACTCGTAGCGGGAAGTGATCGCCGTCGAAGAGTGCCAGTACCGGAATAGCCTTCGCGGCCGCCGCGTCATCCGGTCGGCTGTTCCGTTCGAGCTGAGCGAGTGAGACCAGCACGCTGCGGTTCACCGCTGCTCCTGAGCCGGTCAACAGCTCTTCTCGGCCGCTCTCCTCCGCGAGCTGGGTGACCAGACCCCTCAAGCTTTCTGCGCTCCTGGCGGACTGGCCTGCGATCCGGATCGCCAGTGGCAGGTAGCCGCAGCGGCGGACGATCTCCTTCGCGGCGTCGAACTCCTCGACGACGCGGGACTGCCCGGCTACCTCTTCGAGCAGACGCAATGCCTCCGACTCCGTCATCACGTCGAGGTCGAACCGTCGAATACCAGGCAGTGCGGCCAACTGCTGTCGACTGGTGATCACAACGGCTGTGCCCGGACTACCGGGCATCAGTAGACGCACCTGCTCCACGCTCGCTGCGTCGTCCAGCAACAACAGCACCCGTCGGCCCGCCAAGGCCGACCGGTACCGTGCGGCGGTCACCTCCAGATTGCCGGCTTCGCCCGTCGGGCGTACTCCGAGCGCCTGCAGCATCACGCCAAGTGCGTCCGCAGTGCTGAGCGGCTTGGTTCCACCACCGCGCAGGTTCACCAAGTACTGCCCGTCAGGGAACTCCGCCGCCACCAGCTGAGCGGCTTGAACCGCTAGCGTCGTCTTGCCGATCCCGCCCATTCCTCCGATCGCCGAGATGACGATGCCGGGCGAGGCGGCGTACGGCGACCGCATCAACTGGACGAGCTCGTCCAACTGACTCGACCGGCCAGTGAAATCAGCGATGGGCGGAGGGAGCTGGAGGGTGCCCGCTTCCGGACGACTCGCGACTCGTTCGAAAAGTCGCGAGTCGGCTTCCGTGAGGTCGAGAGCCTTGGCAAGTCCATCGATCGTGGTCGGCCGAGGATGACGCCTACGCCCTCCTTCAATCGCCCTGACCGCCTCTGCGCTCAAGCCCGCCGCCTCGGCGAGGGCTTCTTGGGTGAGGCCCGCGCGGGTTCGGAAGTGGCGTAGTAGCCGAGCTACGTCGGAATGTGGGGCGGGCATGTGGGTGGCTCCAGGCTTCGGGGGCGGATGCCTTTGCGATCAAGATAGCCGGGACGGGGCTAGCCGGCCGGGGGCGAAGCGTTCAGCAGGGCTTGGATTTCGTCGGCTCGCGGGTCGGCGACTCGTTGGTACTGCGTGAGGGCCTGGTGCCACTGGGCGTGGGCTTCGGGGAGGCGGCCGAGGCCGGAGAGGGCTCGGCCGAGGTGGTGGCGGAGGGTTGGTTCGCGTTGTTCGGCGGGGAAGCGGAGGGCGATCGCGAGGCCTTCGGTCAGCGTCTCGTGGGCCTTGGTGAAGTCGTCCAGCTCGATGTAGGTGTGGCCGAGTTCGCGGAGCATGTCGGCTTCGGCTGCTTCCAGGCCGCCGCTTCTGGCGTAGGTCAGGGCCGCGGTCAGGATTTTCAGTGAGGCCTGGTGGTCGCCGGAGTCGCGGTACGAGCGGCCGATCATCGAGTGGTGGACCGCGATCTGCCCGGGGTTGCTGCGGGACGGCATCAGGGCAATGGCCCGGTCGAAGGCCGAGCGTTGGCGGTCGTGGTCGCCGAGGCGGCCGGCCAGGGAGCCGACGCCGACGTTGGCGCCGACCTCGAAGCGGTCGATGTTGTTGCTCTCGACAACGATCAGCCCCTCCTCGGCGTACGGGAGTCCTTCGGCCGCGCGGTCCAGGCGGCCGAGTTCGTAGCCCAGATCGATCAGGCAGATCGCCAGCGGAACCGGTTCGTTCAGCGAGCGGGCGAGCGGCAGCACCTGCAGATGCCGGCGTACGGCGGTCTCGTAGCGGCTGAGGAAGCCGTCCAGGAATCCCATTTGGTACTGCCGCCCCACGTCGAGGCGCGGGTCGAGTTCGAGCGGAAGGTCGACGACCGCGGCCATCGCCTCGTGGGCTTCGCCGTGCTGCATCAGCGCACCGGCGATCCGCGGCATACCGAGCGCCATCCGAACCGCCGTGAGCTGATCGGACCGATCACCGGCCGCCGCCATCCGTACCAGCCGGAGCTGATTGGGCAGCTCGTCGTGGAGCCAACTGACGGCCTCGGCCTGATCCGTCACGTCTTCCGCGCCGGCCGACCACGGCTGCGCGCCTCGTGAGCCGTAGACGTCGGGATATCCCGCGAGCTCGTCCAGTCGCCACAGCATCGCGAGATAGCAGTTCAGCTCGCGGGTACGGAATTCGGCCAGGGCGGCACCCGTGAGCCGCTCACGCGCCAATGCCCGACCGACATCGCGGACCAGGTCGTGCATCCGGTACTGCTGCGGCGCAGGCGTCTCCAGCAGATGAATGTCGACGAGCCGCTCGAGCAGCGCCTCCGTCTCGTCCGACGGCTGCCCGAGTACTTCGGCGGCCGCACGCAACGGAAAGTGGTCACCGTCGAACAAACTCAACCGTGGGAAGGCCTCCGCCGCGACCGCATCGCCGTCCCGACGATCACGCGCCAACTGATCCAGCGAGACCAGAACGCTTCGCCCCACGCCCGCGCCTGGACCGGTCAGCAGCTCCCGTCGCCCATCCTCCGCCGACAGCAGTTCGACAACCCTTGCAAGCCCTTTCGGCCCTCGCGCCGCCTGCCCGGCAATTCTGATTGCCAATGGCAAGTATCCGCACCGTCGAACCACCTCGCGCGCGGCTTCGGGCTCCGCAGCGACGCGCTCGTGCCCAGAGATCTCCCCCAGCAGCCGCAACGCCTCGACCTCGGTCAGTACGTCGAGCGCGATCCGCCGCAGACCAGGCAGGGTGGACAACTGCTGCCGACTGGTGATCACCACGGCCACTCCCGGCGTACCGGGCAGCAACAGCCTGACCTGCTCCGCGCTCACCGCGTCATCCAGCAGCACCAGGACTCGCCGCCCGGCCAGCGCCGACCGGTACCGCGCTGCCGCCACCTCCAGGTCGCCCGACTCGCCCCCACGCGGTACGCCGAGCGCCTGCAGCAACGCGCCGAGCGCATCCGCCGTACTGAGCGGCTCCTCGCCACCACCACGGAGGTTGACGTAGAGCTGACCATCCGGGAACTCGTCGGCGACCCGATGCCCGGCCTGGATCGCGAGGGCGGTCTTGCCGACGCCACCCATGCCACCGATCGCCGAGATGACGACGCCCGGCGCGGCGGCGTACGGGGAACGTAGGAGCTCGACGAGACCGTCCAGCTGGGCATCCCGGCCGGTGAAGTCGGCGATGGGCGCGGGGAGGCAAGGTCTGCCAACCACAGGGCGGCGCGCGGCTTGAGCGAAGAGTTGCGACTCGGTCGGCGAGAGGGCCAGCGC
The DNA here is from genome assembly GCF_027627575.1 of Kribbella sp. CA-293567. NCBI lineage: Bacteria > Bacillati > Actinomycetota > Actinomycetes > Propionibacteriales > Kribbellaceae > Kribbella > Kribbella sp. CA-293567. Next base: position 705,228 of record NZ_CP114065.1, on the reverse strand, counting down.
GCCGGCCAAGGCCTCGATCGTGCCGGGGCGTGGATGGCGTCGACGGCCGCATTCGAGGGCGCCGATGGATTCGACGCTCAGGCCGGTGGCGCCGGCGAGTGCTTCCTGAGTCAGGCCGGAGCGGGCGCGGAAACGTTGGAGCAGGTGGGCGACGTCAGCAGCCGGGGCGGTGGGCATGCCGGCTCAGGAGCGAGCGTCGTACGACGTGTTGGCTTCTTGCACCTCGGGAACCTTCGACTCGACCCAGTGAGCCAGCGCCTGGACCTGGGCAGCGACGTCGTGCCCCAGCGGTGTGAGCGAGTAGTCGACGCGAGGCGGGATGACCGGCTGAGCCTCGCGATGGACGAAACCATCGCGCTCCAGCGCCTGCAGCGTCTGGGCGAGCATCTTCTCGCTCACCCCACCGACATGGCGGCGCAGTTCGCTGAACCGGAAGGAGCGATCCAGCAGCGCGGCGAGCACCAGCACCCCCCAGCGGCTGGTCACGTGCTCGAGAATCTGCCGGGAAGGGCAGTTCACCCGGTTCACGTCGGGCGCGAGGGTCTCGGTCATCACAGCCGCCTTTGCTTACTCGAAGTTCAGTACCTTACTTCAAAGTGGGTACTTCTGTGCAGGTAGTACCCATCGTAAAGTTAGTGTCATCACCACTTCAACTACCGGAAAGCGAACCACCATGAGCATCGTCATCACCGGCGCCACCGGCCAGCTCGGCCGCCTCGTCATCGCCGACCTGCTGGCCGCCGGGGTGCCCGCCGACGGCGTCACCGCCGTTGCCCGGAGCAAGGAGAAGGCCGCCGACCTGGCCGCTCAGGGAATCAGGATCGCCGTCGCCGACTACGACCAGCCGGCCTCCTTCGACGACGTCTTCACCGCCGGCGACCGCGTCCTGCTGATCTCCGGCAGCGAGCCCGGCCGCCGCGTCCCCCAGCACACCGTGGTGATCGAAGCAGCCAAGGCAGCCGGCGTCGCCCAGCTCGCCTACACCGGCATCTTCGGCGGCCCGGCGAACGCGATGCTGCTCGGCGCGGACCACCACGCCACCGAGAAGCTCATCCTCGACTCCGGTCTCCCCTACACCTTCCTGCGCAACAACTGGTACTCCGAGATCGCGGTCAACGATCTACCCGCCGCTGTCGAGAGCGGCGCCATCGTCAACGGCGCGACCGCGGACGCCCGTCTCGCCACCGCCACCCGCGAGGACTACGCGGCCGCGGCTGCCGTCGTACTGACCACCGACGGCCACCTCAACCAGGCCTACAACCTCGGCGGCGACCACGCCTGGAGCTTCCCCGAGTTCGCCGCCGAACTCACCCGCCAGACCGGCAAGCCCGTCGTCCACCGCTCCCTCACCCATCAGGAAGCCTTGGCCGGCCTCATCGCCGCCGGCATCCCCGAAGGCTTCGCCGCGGTCCTCGCCGACATCGACACCAACACCAGCGCAGGCGCCCTCAGCGCCACCCCCGGCGACCTCTCCCGCCTGATCGGCCGCCCCACCACCCCGATCGCCGAAACCATCACCAAACTGCTGAGCTAGTCAGTACTCCGTCAGCCGAGCCGGGCGACGGCTGTGCGGGCGAGGCGTTCGAAGTTGGCGGGTTTGATGCCTTTGCCCATTTCGCCGAAGGCGAGGACGCTGATCACGTTGTTCTTCAGGGTGATCGCGTAGGGGAAGCCGCCGTCCTCACTGCCGGGGTCGGAGGGCAGGGGGTAGTCGTACCAGCGGATGATTCGGGTGGCGTCGCCGAGGGGGAGGGCGCGGTTCTCGGTGAGTTTGCGGGCGTGGGTGGGGGCCGGGAGGGCGGCCTTGCAGGACTTGATGGTCTTCAGGATCTGGTCGTACGCCGCCCGCGCGGCCTTGGCGTCGGCGTACCGGGTGAGCCATTGGCCGCCGGAGGCGTCGAGGTCGGTGGTGAAGTTGCGGTTCAGGCTGCCGAGCGGGTTGTCGCCGCGGGTGGAGGCGCGGCCGCAGATCGGGGTGCTGGCGGTGCCGCTGGTGGCGGTCCAGCCGCGGTTCGGGTCGGCCTTGGCGACCTCGGGGCCGGTGAGCAGCATCGCGGTGGTCAGCTTGGCCGGCTTGCCGGGTGACGGCGTGGGGACGGGCGGCTTGGCCGGGGTGTTGACCGGGCCGCCGCTGCGTTCCGGGGTCGGCTTACCGCTCGGCGTCACGCCTGCGCTCGGAGTGCCTGCGCTGGGCGTACCGGCACTCGGTGCACCAGGACTCGGCGCACCAGAACTAGGCGCACCAGCGCTCGGCGTACCGGCCCCACCGCCTCCAGCCGGCTCCGCATCGTTGCCGCAGGCCACCAACAGCAGACTCGCCGACACCATGGCCACCGCGGCCAGCTGCGCATATCCCCGTGCGGACATCTTCCGACCAACCTTCTCGCCGATGGTTCCGTTGCTGAGATGGACGCTAGCGAGAACCGATCGGTTGCCGGGGGATCTGCCGGTTCAGGCGCGGCGGCGGCCGTCCAGGCCGACGGTGGACAGCCGGGCGATCAGGGTGCGGGGGATGTAGCGGGCGCCCGCGGCGATCACCTTGTAGCGCCAGGACGGGATCGAGATCGACTTGCCGCGCATCAGGTCGGCCCAGGCCGCGTCGACCAGTTCCGCGGCATCCAGCCACATGAACGACGGCACGATGGTCTTGTCCATCTGCATCCGCTCGTGGAACTCGGTGTGCACGAATCCCGGGCAGAGCGCCATCACGGCGACGCCGCGGGAGTGCAGTTCGATCGCGAGACCGGCGGAGAAGTTCGTCACCCAGGACTTGTGCGCGCTGTAGCTGCCGCGCTGCAGGAAACCGGCGATCGACGAGACGTTCACGATCGCACCGGAGCCGCGCTCGATCATCGGCAGCACCGCGGCGTGCGTCAGCCGCAGGACGACCCGGACCAGCAGGTCGAACTGCTTCTCCTCGACCTCGACCGGATTCGCCCAGAACGGCTTCTTCTGCCCGAAACCGGCGTTGTTCACCAGTACTTCGATCGGCCCGGACCGGAACCGTTCCTCGACGACGGCCAGCTGACCGGGATCGGTCAGATCGGCCGGCAGAACCTCGCAAGCGACACCGTGCAGCGCGGTGATCTCGGCGGCGACCTCGTTCAGCCGCGCCTCGTCGCGCGCCACCAGCACCAGGTCGTAACCCTCGATCGCGAGCTTGTCCGCGAAGGCCCGCCCGATGCCCGCGGTGGGTCCAGTGATGAGCGCGGTCGCCACAGCTTCGTTCCTCCCGTCGATGACGTGGCCAGTCTGTCACTACTCTGGGCAGATGCTCGCCGATGTCGACACCTGGGTGCTGGATCTCGACGACACGCTCTATCCACCGAGCACCGGGCTGTCCGCCCAGATCGGCGACGGCATCCGCGACTACCTGATCGCGTTCTTCGGGGTCGACGAAGCCGGCGCCCGCCGCAAACAGGCCGAACTGATCGCCGCCCACGGTACGACGCTGCGTGGCCTGATGAACCTGCACGGTGTCGACCCGGCCGACTACCTGTCGTTCGAGCACCGCCTCGACTTCTCCGTACTGCGAACCGACCCGGTGCTGGTCGACGCGATCGCGGCCCTCCCCGGCCGGAAGTTCGTCTACACCAACGCCTCCGGCTACCACGCGGAGCAGGCGCTCGACCGGCTCGGCCTGACCGCGGAGTTCGACGGCGTCTTCGACATCCTCGCGGCCGGCCTGGTGCCCAAGCCGCATCCCGGCAGCTACGAACGGTTCCTGGAGCGCTTCTCGATCGATCCCACCCGGGCGGTGATGTTCGAGGATCTGGAGCGGAACCTGACCGTGCCGGAGCAGCTCGGCATGGCGACGATCCTGGTCGGCGGCGAGCCCGCGCCCGGCACCGCGCAGTACGAGGTCGTCGCACCGCGGCGGTGGCGGGTCTGGGATCTAGCTTCTTTCCTTTTTTCCCTACAGGACTAGCTCTTCACTCCTTGACGGCGCCCGCGGTCAGGCCCTCCACGATGTAGCGGCTGGCGAAGGCGAACAGCACCATCGTCGGCACGATCGACAGCACCGCGGCGGCCGACATCGACCCCCAGTCGATGTTGTAGCTGCTGATGAAGCCGTTCAGCGCGGCCGGGACGGTCTTGTTGCTGTCGCTGTTCATCAGCGTGACCGACAGGAACAGTTCGTTCCAGCAGTTCACGAAGTTGAAGATGAACGACGCGGCGATCCCCGGCGTCATCACCGGCACCAGCACCCGGAAGAGCGCCGAGAGCCGCGAGCAGCCGTCCACCATCGCCGCCTCCTCCAGCGAGGCCGGCACGTTCTCGAAGAAGCCACGCAGCATCACCGTGCAGAGCGGGATCGAGACCGCGACGTACACCAGGATCAGGCCCCACCGGTTGTCGACCAGGTAGAGCTTCGTCATCAGGATGTAGAGCGAGCCGAGCGCGATGAAGCCGGGGATCATCTGGGTGACCAGGAAGGCTCCCATCACCGCGCCCTTGGAGACGAACTCGAACCGCGCCAGCACGTACGCCGCGAGCAGCGAGATCACCGTCGCGAACGCGGCCGCGACGAACGACACCAGCAGGCTGTTGCCCAGGAAGACGGCGAAGTTCGACTGCTCGAACAGGCCCTGGTAGTTGGCCAGCGACCAGTCCGAAGGCCAGTACTTCAGGGGGTAGGCGAAGATCGTGCCCGGTTCCTTGAACGACGTGACCAGGATCCAGTACAGCGGGAAGATCGTGATCAGCAGGCAGAGCCCGAGTCCGGCGAACCGCGCGATCCGTCCGCCGGTGCTGTAGTCGCGGATCATCGCATCGCCTTCCTGGGCCGGATGGACAACAGGTAGAAGACGGCGAACAGCATCAGCACGAAGACCACCATCACGCCCATCGCCGACGCGCGCCCGTAGTCACCCTCCTGGGTCACCTGGATCATGTACGACGTGACGATGTGCGTCTCGTTGGCGGGACCGCCACCGGTCATCCCGAAGATCAGCTCGGGTGAGTTGAAGATCCAGATCACCCGCAGCAGTACGGTCAACGCGAGCGTGGTCCGGATCGCCGGGATGGTGATGCTGAACAGGGTCCGGACCTTGCCCGCGCCGTCGATCGCCGAGGCCTCGTAGAGCTCCTCGGGCACCGACTGGAGCGCGGCCAGGATCATGATCGCGAAGAACGTCACGCCGTACCAGACGTTCGCGATGATGACCGCGAACATCGCGTACTTCGCGTCGGCCAGCCACGGCACCGGCGTACTGATCAGGTGGGTCTTCATCAGCAGGTCGTTGACCACCCCGAACTCGCCGTTGAACATCCAGCGGAACAGGATGCCGATCAGGAAGCCCGAGACCGCCCAGGGGAAGAACACCAGCGCCTGGTAGGTGCCCCGGAAGCGGAACTTCCGCCGCAGCCACAGCGCCATCGTGAAGCCGATCAGGAACTGCGGGATCAGCGACCCGGCCACCCAGATCACCGAGTTCTTCACCGTGCCACGGAACATCTCGTCGTGCAGCAGCGTGCTGAAGTTCTTCAGCCCGACCCACGAGGTGTCCGACAGGTCGTTCAGGTTGTAGTTGCGGAAGGCCATCGAGATGCCGTTGGCCAGCGGGTAGTAGGTGAACATGCCGACGAACGCGATCGCCGGCACCATGAACAGGAACAGGGTCAGCGCGGTCCGCCCGGTGAACTGGCGGCGCCGGGTGACCGGCCGCCGCGGTACCGGCGCCAGGCCGGTACCACGCCGCTCGGTGTCGGTCAGAGCCATCGGCTCAGTTCCCCGCCCACTTCTTGGTCCAGTACTCGTCCCAGCTCTTCAGGATCTCGGCCGGTTGGGCCTTGCCGGTGATGAGTTTCTGGACGTCCGCGTCGGACTTGTTGCCCCACTCGGTCGACCACGGCACGCCGCGCGGCTGGGTCACCACGACGTAGGTGTCCGGCGAGGAGTTCATCGCGACGTACGACGCCCACGGGCCGTCCTTGAAGTACGGGTCCTCGGCGGCGCTCTTCAGGATCGGGACCAGACTGTTCTCCTTGGAGAACGTCATCGCCCGCTCACCCGACGTCAGGAACTTCACCAGCTCCACCGCCTCCTTCTTGTGAGTGCTGCCCTCGGCCACGCCCCAGCCCGCGTTGGCCAGCGGCTGGGCGGCCTTGCCGGTCGGGCCGACCGGGAGCGGCGCCGTGCCCCACTGGTCCGCCTTGATCGACTTCGACTCCTTCACCGTCGCGATCACCTCGGGGTCCTGCAGCAGGAAGCCCGTCGTACCGGCGGTGAAGCCCTGCACCATCTCGGGATAGCCCCAGCTGACCGAGGACGGCGGCGAGGCGTTCTTGAACAGGTCGACGTACAGCGCGAGCGCGTCGACGGCCTTCGGCGACGAGAAGATCGTCTTGCCGCTGGTCAGCTTGAAGGCGTTGTCCTTGTTCAGGTCGTCGATCACGTAGCCGGAGATCACCGCGAGCGCGTTGCCGCCCGCACCGAGGCCACCGCGGAACGAGTAGCCGTACCGGTTCTTCGCCGGGTCGTTGATCTTCTTGGCCTGCTCCACCAGCTCCGCCCAGCTCTTCGGCGGGCCACTGAAACCGGCCTGCTGGACCAGGTCCTTGCGGTAGAACAGCGACAGGCCGTAGAAGCCGTACGGCACCATGTACGACTTGCCGCCCTGCTGGGTCACCTTGAGCGCGTTCTCGGTCAGCGCGCCCAGACCGTCCCAGCCCTTGAGGTCCGGGGCCATGTCGTAGATCCACTTGTTGGTGGAGAACGGGCCGACGGTGGTGTCACGGACCTCGAGCACGTCGACGCCCTTGCCGGACTGGAGCATCTGCTGGATCTTCTGGTCCGCGGAGTTGGTCGGCGGAGAGATCAACTGCACCTTGATGCCGGAGTTCTTCGCCTCGAAGTCGGCGATCAGCTTCTTCAGCAGCGCGGTTCTGGTCGGGTTGGTCAGACTCTCGACCATCTGCAGCTTGACCTCGCCACCGCTCTGCTCCTTCTCGGCGGGACCGGGGCCACAGGCGGTTGCGGCGGTGACGAGTGCGACCGCCGCGGCCAGGGGTGCGAACATCTGTCGGTAGCGCATTCGGCACTTCTCCTCAGGGGATGTGGGCCAGGGGGACACTTTGCTCTGACATCAGATGAATTGTGAAGCGATCCCAGCACACTACGCAGAACTGCGCTGCCAGTACAAGGACATACGGATGACGTGACCGCAAGTGGTCTGAGGACTTACTCTCTGAGGGTGTCCTCGAAGGGGAGGTGCTGATGGCAGCCACGGACAAGGCGCTGGCCGGTCTGCGACAGATGATCGCGTCCGGCGCGCTCGGGCCCGGCGAGAAGTTCCCGCCGGAGCCGGAGCTCTGCGACCACCTCGGGGTGTCCCGCAGCTCGCTGCGGGAGGCGGCCCGCTCGCTCGCGGCGTTGGGCGTGATCGAGTCGCGGCACGGTTCGGGCACCTACGTCTCGGCGCTGGACCCGGCCGAGATCATCAGCCGATTCTCGCTCTCGGTGGAGCTGATTCCGCTGGAGGGCGTGCTGCAGTTGCTCGAAGTACGCCGGGTCCTCGAGGCACATGCCACCGCGGCCGCCGCGGCCCGGCAGGATCCGCTGCTGGAGAAGCTGCTGGGCGACATTCTCGACCGCCTGGAGGCGACCACCGACGCGGCGGAGATCCAGGCCCTCGACGCGGAGTTCCACGGCGCCATCTGTACCGCGGGCGGCAACCCGACGGTGACCGCGCTGACCGGCGTGATCCGTGGCCGCGGCGGGCACTACCGGATCTTCGAGCCCGGCGCGGACTTCGAGGCGATCAAGCAGACCAGCGACCGCGGACACCGCGCGATCCTGGCCGCGATCGCGCACCGCGATCCAGCCGCCGCTGCCACCGCCGCCTCGGCCCACATCGCGCAGACGGAGCTCTGGTTACGAGCGCTCCGCCCCGAGCCCCGGGTAGCCATCGGCGAAGAGTGAGTCGCCGATGAACGGTCAAGCGCTGACGCTCGTCCTGATCGCGGCGGTCCTGCATGCCGCCTGGAACTTCGCGGCGAAGCGGGTCCGCCATGGCGGCGCGGCCTTCGTCTTCGCCTACTACACAGCCGCTGCCGTCTTCCTGCTTCCCGCTCTTGTCATCGCCCTGCTGACCACAGGCGCGGAACCGAACTGGAACTGGCTGCTGGCCGCGGTCGTCACCGCAGTACTGCACGTCGCCTACGGCATCGTGCTGCAGCGCGGGTACGACGCCGGCGACCTCTCAGTGGTCTACCCCGTGGCCCGCGGCACCGGCCCTCTGTTGTCGGTAGTACTGGCCGTCGCGTTACTTCACGAGCGCCCCGGCCCGATCGGCCTGGCGGGTGCCGCTCTGATCGTCACAGGCGTGCTGACGATCAGCGGCGGCGGCCTGCGACGCCCGAGGAGCCCTGGCGTCAGAGCCGGAGTCCTGTACGGCGTAGCCACCGGCGCCCTGATCGCGGCGTACACCCTCTGGGACGCGTACTCCGTAACAACTCTCGCCGTGCCACCGCTCATCTACTTCGCCACCGGATCTCTTATCCAGAGCGCCATCCTGGCACCCAAGGTACTTCGCGACCGAGAGCCGCTTCGCCTGCTGTGGAAGGAGAACAAGCGTGAGGTGATGATCGTCGGCCTGCTCTCACCAGTCGCCTATCTGCTGGTGCTGTTCGCGATGCGGATCGCGCCAGTGAGTCTGGTTGCCCCCGCCCGCGAGGTGAGCATCGTCCTGAGCGGCCTGGTCGCCTGGCTTCTCCTCGGCGAGGCCGGGGCGCGACGGCGGCTGCTCGGCAGCGCCGTCGTACTGGCCGGGATCGTCGCCATCGCGCTGGCTTGAGCTACGTCTTCAGCCCCTACCGAGAACACCATTTGCACGGAAATTACTTCCTTCTGTCGAAATCTTGCGAAGAACAGTCGGCGTGCGTAGTGTCCGGGCTCAGTACGGCATCGCCTGTGGGGCGGCCGTGAGTTCGAGGGGATGTCGCCCGTGTCCCAGTTCCTCTTCCGCTGTCGTCCGGTGCTGATCGGTGCCGTCGTCGGCGCGCTGCTCGCAGTACCGGGTCTGTCGGCCGCTGCCGGCCCGGCCACCACCGCCGGCCGCCCGAGCCATCCCAACCAGCCGCCTCAAGTAGCTCCGGTAGTGACCCGCGCTGGACTCGATCCGGCGCTGGTGCAGGGCCGCGGCGCCACCGTTCCCTTCGTCGAGCAGGAGGCGGAGAACGCCGCCACCACCGGCGAGAAGATCGGCCCTGGCCGCGAGGCCTACACCTTGCCCGCCGAGGCTTCGGGGCGCACCGCAGTACGGCTGACTCAGGCTGGGCAGTACGTGGAGTTCACGCTGTCGAAGCCGGCCAACGCGCTGACTCTTCGCTACAGCATCCCCGACACCGCGTCCGGAGGTGGGCTGCGGTCGCCGCTGGACGTCCTGGTGAACGGCAAGCGGGCGAAGACGATGACGCTGACGTCGGAGTACTCGTGGCTGTACGGCATGTATCCGTTCTCCAACGACCCGAACGTCGACCCGAACCCCGGCTGGTGGAAGCCCGAACCGGACCCGGTCACCAAGCCCTTCCGGCCGAACCACTTCTACGACGAGCAGCGACTGCTGCTCGGCAAGACGGTCAAGGCCGGGCAGAAGATCCGCTTCCAGCTTCCGGCCGGGGCTCCCGCTGCCTGGACCGTTCTGGACGTCGCCGACTTCGAGCTCGTCGCAGCTCCGCTGCGGCAGCCGCGCAGGTCCCTTTCGGTGCAGCTCTTCGGGGCCGACCCGACCGGTCGCCGCGATGCTGCACCCGCCATCGACCGGACCATCGCGGTGGCGAAGAAGCTCGGTCTGGCGGTCTTCATCCCGCCGGGCACTTACCAGGTCAACCGGCACATCGTCGTGGACAAGGTGACGGTCACCGGCGCCGGCAACTGGTGGACGATCATCAAGGGCAAGGTGCTGCCGCTCGCGCAGCCCGCCCCGGACAAGTCGGTGCACGGCGCGCCGGGCTTCTACGGCAAGTACGCCGCCGACGGCGGCAGCACGAAGGTGCACCTGTCCGACTTCGCGATCGAGAGCGACGTCCGGGAGCGGATCGACACCGACCAGGTGAACGGCATCGGTGGTGCGCTCGGTGGTGGCTCGGTGATCCAGAACCTGTACCTGCACCGCACCAAGGTCGGGATCTGGCTGGACGGGCCGATGAGCGGCGCGCTGATCCGCAACAACGTGATCACCGACGCGGTGGCCGACGGGATGAACCTGCACCTGGGCGTCTCGCACGTCCGGGCGACCAACAACTTCGTCCGCAACACCGGTGACGACGGGCTGGCGATGTGGTCGGAGGCGAATGCCGACGGGCTGGTCAACCACGACAACGTCTACGACCACAACACCGTGCAGACGCCGACCCTGGCCAACAACATCGCCATCTACGGCGGCCGCGACAACGCGGTGACGGACAACCTGGTGGCCGATCCGCTCCGCGAGGGCAGCACGCTGCACGCCGGCTCGCGGTTCAACTCCACGCCGTTCGAGGGCACCTTGTCGTTCGCCCGCAACACCACGGTCCGCGGTGGCCCGCGGGACCTGAACTGGGACCTCGGGCTGGGCGCGATCTGGCTGTACGCGCTGCAGTCGGACCTGGCCGGCAGGATCGAGGTGACCGACAGTTCGTTCCTGGACTCGACGTACAACGCGTTCATGTTCGTGGTCGACTGGCCGGTCAAGGACGAGCACACCGTGACGAACGTTGCCTTCCTCAACATCAAGGTCGACGGCACCGGTACGAACGTGCTGAACGCCCGGGTCGGCGGCTGGGCCACCTTCGAGAACGTCGACGCCCGCAACGTGGGAGCGCCGTTCGTCAACAACTGCGGCACCTTCCACTTCACCGGTACGCCGGAGTTCGACGTGCGGCTCGGCGCCGGCAACGACGGCAACTGGACCACCGACGCCGGGGCTCCCGGCCACTGCGAAGACCGCCCGGCGGTCGTTCCCCCGCCACCCCCGACCCCCTGGAACTAGCCCGCTTCCGGCCGGCTCGGGCAGTCCGCCGAGCCGGCACCGGGTGCGCCGGCGGGTTAGGGTCGGAGGCATGCGCGAACACGCTCAGCGGCTGCAAGGGCTCGGGACGACGATCTTCGCGGAGATGTCCGCGCTCGCGGTGCGAACCGGATCGGTCAACCTCGGCCAGGGGTTCCCCGACACCGACGGACCGGACTCGGTACTGGAGGACGCCGTCGCCGCGATCCGCGCCGGCGCGAACCAGTATCCGCCCGGCCGCGGCATCCCGGCCCTGCGCCAGGCGATCGTGGACCACCAACAGCGCTTCTACGGCCTGTCGTACGACCCGGACACCCAGGTGCTCGTCACCACCGGTGCCACCGAAGCGATCGCTGCCGCCCTGCTGGCCTACGTCGAGCCTGGCGACGAGGTGATCGCCCTCGAGCCGTACTACGACTCGTACGCCGCCTGCATCGCGATGGCCGGCGGACGTCGCGTACCGGTCACGCTGCGCGCCCCCGACTTCCGTCTCGACCTCGACGAGCTCCGCGCCGCGGTGACGCCGCGCACCAAGGTGCTGCTGATCAACTCACCGCACAACCCGACCGGCACCGTGCTCGACGACACCGAACTGCGCGGCATCGCCTCGATCGCGGTCGACCACGACCTGGTGGTGATCACCGACGAGGTCTACGAACACCTGACCTTCGACGGCCGGCGGCACCGCCCGCTGACGGCGTACGAGGGAATGGCGGAGCGCACGGTCTCGATCGGCAGCGCGGGCAAGACCTTCTCGGTCACCGGCTGGAAAATCGGCTGGGTCACCGGCACGCCCTCGGTAGTGACGGCGGTGAACACTGCCAAGCAGTTCCTCACCTACGTCTCCGGCGCACCCTTCCAGCCGGCCGTCGCCGGAGCGCTTGCCCTAGGCAACGAGTACTTCGACACCCTGCGCGCCACGATGCAAGCCAAACGCGACCTGCTCTGCGACGGCCTGGAGTCGTTGGGTTTCGGCGTCCACCGACCGCAGGGCACCTACTTCGTCACCACCGACATCCGTCCCCTCGGCCACACCGACGGCATCGAGTTCTGCCGCATGCTCCCCGAACGCACCGGCGTCGTCGCGATTCCCACCCAGGTCTTCTACGACCACACCGAAGCCGGCCGCCCGCTGGTCCGCTGGGCCTTCTGCAAGAAACCCGAGGTGCTGGAAGAGGCACTGACCCGCCTCACGAAGCTCTGAGCTGCCCGCAACTGCCCCAAAATGCCCCGCGACATTTCGCCGTGAGGTGTGTAAGACTTACATCAGCTCCCTAGGGCACCTTGTGGAGAAGTGAAGCTGGGATTCCCTCCGGACGGTGGGACCCAGCTTTCGCGCTTTCTAGCGCACGGCGACCGGATAGATGCCGACCGACTCAGACAGCGTGAGCAACCATCGGGGCTCCCCCATCTGTGCGGCGGTCACTGCACCAGCAACTGCGTCGGGCAACCAGAGCAACGGTTCTTGCGTCGGCTGCGCAAAGCCAACGGACAGCTGGCGCGAGATCAGTCCCTTCTCTCGCGCACTGTCGACCAGTCTGAGATCGCGCCGGTCCTGCACCGCGGCGCGTGTCTCGAACCAAGCTTGGTCTACTCCGAAGCGCTCCAGTTCATAGAGAAGGCATTCGAGGCAGCAGCGCCGGGCACGCTCCTGCTTCTGCCGATGAACCGGCGAACCCAGCGCAACGATCGCCGCAACACCCAACTCCCCAATCGCATGAACGATCAGGTCACGCCGTTTGGCGGACTCCATGGCCCAGTGCAGCCGGACGAGTTTCTTCTCTCTCAGCGCTCGCACAGCATCGCGAAGGTCGTCCTCTTTGGCTGGATCCGTGATCACAGACGCGAGCGTGTAGGCACCTAGGAAATGCTGGTTGCCGACGACGATGGACTCGTCGACCCAAGCGGTGAGGGCGGAAACTGGCGGCGGCGTACTGGGCATCTGCGGATACTGCAGCGCATCAGCACGCGCCTCGGGCACCACTCGCAGGGGCAGACCGGGCAGCTTGGGGCAGATCACCGAACGGCTGACAGAAAAGTCAGCCTTTCCTGCAACGCGATTCTTACTTCAGTCGCCGAGCAGGCGGCTGAGGGTTTCCTGGTCTCGGGCGATGGCGGTGGTGCCGTCGTCGGTGGTGAGGATGGGGCGCTGGATCAGGATCGGGTCGGCCATCAGGGCCTCGATCCAGTCGGCGCGGTGGGCCGCGTCCCGGGGCAGCGTTTTCAGCGGCGTCGCGGCGGGCTCGTTGAGGCGGGTGATGTGCCAGGGGTCCAGGTCGAGTCGGGTCAGGACTGCTTCCAGTTCCGCGGCCGTGGGTGGGTCGTCCAGGTAGCGGCGGACGGTGTAGGTGACGCCGGCTTCGTCCAGCGCGGCGGTGGCGGCGCGGCACTTCGAGCAGGCCGGGTTGATCCAGATCTCCATCAGCGCGGCCCTTGGAACCAGCGTTTGGTGGGTTCTTGGAACATCAGATAGAGCAGGGCGCCGTGGAGGCCGAGGCCCAGCAGCGAGGCCGGGAGTGCGGTGATGCCGCCGGCGATTCCCAGGGCGGCGACGATGATCATCATGGTGCGCGCCCAGCGGCGGCGTTTGCGGAGGTAGATCGCCGGCAGCAGGTACGCCAGGCTGCTCACCAGGATGACTCCGACGACCAGTCCCTTGGCGGAGGGGTCGCCGGTGAGGACGTTGGCGATCTCGGCGCCGGCCGAGGTGAGGGTGAAGAGCCCGAGCAGCACGCAGAGGGTGCCGAGTGCCAGCGAGATGGCGGCGGCGATCCGCACCTGCTTGGGAGCCGCTGCCGGGTCAGGCGCGTAGGAGTACGGGTTCTGCCCGTAGACGCCGCCGTACGCGCCAGGCTGTCCGCCGTACGGCGGCTGCTGTGGTGGCGGTTGCTGTGGTGGTTGCTGGCCGGAGGAGCCGAACACGCCCTGGTAGGGCCCCGGCCGCTCGTCGCCGCTCCCGCCGTACTGGTCGCTCATCTCTTACCGAGTTCCTTCCACCTGAGACCCCTGCCCGAATCCTCCCAGACGGACGCAAAACCACCCCGTACCTACGCGGTACGGGGTGGTTCACGAGACCAGCTCAGACGGAGGTGACGTCCAGCGCGTCCTTCGCCTCGTTCAGGCGGACGCGGACGGTGTCACCGTCACGGATGCCGCCGGACAACAGCCCCCGGGCCAACTCGTCACCAATGGCCGACTGAACCAGCCGGCGCAGCGGCCGGGCGCCGTAGACCGGGTCGTAGCCGGTCAGGGCGAGCCACTCCATCGCGTCCTCGCCGACCTCCAGGTTGATCCGGCGGTCCACCAGCCGCTGCTGCAGCGCGATGATCTGCAGGCCGACGATCTTGGTCAGCTCCTCGCTGCCCAGCGCGTCGAACAGCACGATCTCGTCCAGCCGGTTGATGAACTCTGGCTTGAACGCCGTCCGGACCACGTTCATCACCTGGTCGCGCTTGACCGAGTCGTCGACCGACATGTCCGCCAGGTACGCCGAGCCGAGGTTGCTGGTCAGCACCAGGAGGACGTTGCGGAAGTCGACCGTCCGCCCCTGACCGTCGGTCAGCCGCCCGTCGTCGAGCACCTGCAGCAGGATGTCGAAGACCTCCGGATGGGCCTTCTCCACCTCGTCCAGCAGGATCACCGAATAGGGCCGGCGGCGCACCGCCTCGGTCAGCTGACCGCCCTCCTCGTAGCCCACGTAGCCAGGAGGCGCGCCGACCAGCCGGGAGACGCTGTGCTTCTCCCCGTACTCCGACATGTCGATCCGCACCATCGCGCGTTCGTCGTCGAACAGGAAGTCCGCCAGCGCCTTCGCCAGCTCGGTCTTACCCACACCCGTCGGCCCGAGGAACAGGAACGAACCGGTGGGCCGGTCCGGGTCGGAGATGCCTGCCCGCGCGCGCCGTACGGCGTCGCTGACGGCCTTGACCGCCTCGCGCTGACCGATCAGCCGCTCACCGAGCTCGTCCTCCATCCGGAGCAGCTTGCCGGTCTCACCCTCGAGCAGCCGCCCGGTCGGGATGCCGGTCCACATCGCGATCACCTCGGCGATCTCGGTCGGCCCGACCTCCTCGTTGACCATCGCGTCGGGACCGTCGGTGACCTGCGGCTCGGCCGAGGCCGCCTCGAGCTCCTTGGTCAGCTCGGGGATCTCGCCGTACAGGATCTCGGAGGCGCGCTGCAGCTCGCCGTCGCGCTGGGCCCGCTCGGCCTGGCCGCGCAGCTCGTCGATCCGCTCCTTGATCTCACCGACCCGGTTCAGGCCGGACTTCTCCTTCTCCCAGCGGACCTCCAGCGCGCGCAGCTCCTCCTCGCGGTCGGCGAGGTCGGCCCGCAGCCGGGCCAGCCGGTCCTGCGACGAGGCGTCCTCCTCACGCGACAGCGCGAGCTCCTCCATCTTCAGCCGGTCGACCGTCCGCCGCAGTGAGTCGATCTCGACCGGCGAAGAGTCGATCTCCATCCGCAGCCGGGACGCCGCCTCGTCGACCAGGTCGATCGCCTTGTCGGGCAGCTGCCGGCCGCTGATGTAGCGGTTCGACAGGGTCGCGGCCGCGACCAGCGCGGAGTCGGAGATGGCGACCTTGTGGTGCGCCTCGTAGCGCTCCTTCAGACCGCGCAGGATCGCGATCGAGTCCTCGACCGAGGGCTCGCCCACGAACACCTGCTGGAACCGCCGCTCCAGCGCCGGGTCCTTCTCGATCCGCGTCCGGTACTCGTCGAGGGTGGTGGCACCGATCATTCGCAGCTCACCCCGGGCCAGCATCGGCTTCAGCATGTTGCCGGCGTCCATCGCGCCCTCGCCGGAGGCACCCGCGCCGACCACCGTGTGCAGCTCGTCGATGAACGTGATGACCTGGCCGTCCGACTCCTTGATCTCGGTCAGCACCGCCTTCAGCCGCTCCTCGAACTCACCCCGGTACTTCGCGCCGGCCACCATCGCGCCCAGGTCCAGGCTGATCAGCCGGCGGCCCCGCAGGGACTCCGGTACGTCGCCCGCCACGATGCGCTGGGCCAGCCCCTCGACGACGGCGGTCTTGCCGACGCCGGGCTCACCGATCAGCACCGGGTTGTTCTTGGTCCGCCGGGACAGCACCTGCACGACGCGCCGGATCTCCGAGTCGCGCCCGATCACCGGGTCGAGCTTGCCGTCCCGGGCCCGGTCGGTCAGGTCGACGCCGTACTTCTCCAGCGTCTTGGTGGTGCCCTCCGCCTCCGGCGAGGTGATCCGCCGGTTGCCGCGCATCCCGTCGAACGCCTGCAGCAGCGCGTCCGCGGTGACGCCCAGGGCGGTCTGCGCCGCCCCCTCGACAGTGGCCAGCGAGATCAGCAGGTGCTCGGTGGAGACGAACTCGTCCCCGAGCCCGAGCGCGCGCTGCTCCGCCTGGTTCAGCACGTCACTGGTCTTCGGTGACAGGCTCGGCGCCTGCACGCTGCCACCGCTCGCCTTGGGCAGGCGCGACAACTGCTCCGCCGTACGGCGGCGTACCGCGTCGAGGTCACCGCCCGCCGCCTCGAGGAGACCGATCGTGGTCCCCTCCGGCTGCGCGAGCAGGGCCGACAGCAGGTGAACCGGTTCCACGGTCGGGTTGCCCGCCGCGGAGGTCTGACGGATCGCGACCGACAGGGTTTCCCGGGCCAGCGTCGTCAACCGTTGAACATCCATCTGGTTCCAGCCTTTCAAGCTCAGCTACACGTCCTACCAGGGACAACGTATCCAAACTTGAGTGCATTCCGCTCAACTCTGGCGAAAGCTGGGGAAAACTCAGGGATCTCCCCCGCGCTCAGCGCTGCGGGCCGGCCGTCACCAGCCCCGCGTCGTAGGCCAGGATCACCGCCTGGACGCGATCCCGGAGTCCCGTCTTGGCCAGCATCCGGCTGACGTGCGTCTTCACCGTGTGCTCGGTCAGGTGCAGCCCGGCGGCGATCTCGGCGTTGGAGTTGCCCTTCGCGACCAGGACGAGCACCTCCCGCTCGCGCGCGGTCAGCACGTCCAGCCGGGAGGCCACCGCCGGGTCGAGCCGATTGTCGGCGAACCGGTCGATCAGCCGCCGCGTCACCGGCGGCGCCAGCAACGCGTCACCGGCCGCGATCACCCGGACGGCGTTGATCAACTCGTCCCGCGACGACCGTTTCAGCAGGAACCCGCTCGCGCCCGCCCGCAGCGCGTCGTACACGTACTCGTCGAGGTCGAAGGTGGTCAGGATCAGCACCCGCGGCGCGTTCGGCGTACCGGCCAGCCGCCGGGTCGCCTCGATCCCGTCCATCACCGGCATCCGGACGTCCATCAGCACCACGCCGAGATCCAGCACCGCGGCGGCCTTCCGAATCGCGTCCGCCCCGTCGACGGCCTGCGCCACCACCTCGATATCCGGCTGACCGTCCAGGATCATCGCGATCCCGTCCCGGACCAGATCCTGGTCGTCCACCACCATCACCTTGATCGGCGGCTGCCCACCATCCACGATCGCCATCCCATCGTCAGTCACACCCCACCACCAGCCTCACCGGGCGAACCGCCGATCTGGCCGTCCTCGACGCATCAGCCGCCACCTCAACCGTCCCGCCGTCAATCACGCCGCACCACCAGCCCCGTCGGCCCCCACCCCGGCCGCCCCGCCGTCCACCGACGTGGCGGCATCCCTCATCCCCGCTCCCCCGGCCACCGCCGCATTGCTTGCCTCAGGCACCTTTTTCCCCGGCGTGGCCACCGGCAACCAGGCCTCGATCACCGTCCCCGACCCCGGCGCCGACCGAATCTCCAGTCTCCCGTCGTGGATACGCACCCGCTCACGCATCCCCGCGAGCCCGTGCCGACCACCCTTGCGGGCCGCCGCGAGGTCGAAGCCGATCCCGTCATCCGTCACCGTGACCCCGATCCCCTCGCTGCTGACCTGCACCACCACTCCCGCTCTCGTCGCCTCGGCGTGCCTCGCCACATTGGTCAACGCCTCCTGCACCAACCGGTACGCCGTCAACTGATGCCCCGTCGGCGGCACCGAAGGATCACCGTCCAGCTGCAACGACACCGTCAGCCGCTCGTGCGAGACATCCCGTACCAACTGCCTGATCTCCGCCAGCCCCGGCTGCGGTGCCAACTGCGGATCCGGCACGCCATCTGCATCCCGCAGCGCCGACAGCAGCCGATCCAGCTCGCCGAGCGCCCGCCGCCCGGTATCACCGATTCGCTGGAACCCGGCCAGCACCTCTCGATCCCCACGTTGCAACAGATCCGGCCCGGTCTCGGCCTGGATCACCATCAGGTTCACCGCGTGCGCGACGACGTCGTGCAGGTCCCGCGCGATGTGCGACCGCTCGGTCAGCACCACCTGCGCCGCGTCCTGCTCCTGCGTCAACTGCTCCAGCTCGGCCTCACGAGCCGCGGTCGCCCTGTTCCGCCGGTACAGCCGGATCAGTACTCCGCCCAGGACCGGCAGCGCCAATGCCAACGACAGCAGCGCCGGCCACTGCTGGTCCACCATGCCTTCGTAGACGAAGTTGCGTTCCCGCCCGGTGAAGCCGTCCCATTGCAGATACCGCCTGAGTTCCGGGAAGACGAGCACCAGCTGCGGGTACCGCACCAACGCGGCCAGCGCCGGCAACCCCACCAGCACGGCCGTTGCTATGGGCAACGAATGCCGGGGCCGCCAGTTGGCCGCCAAGGAGTAGAGCGCCACCGCCAGCGCACCGAGTACCGTCCAGCTTTCCCAGGTCTGCCAGTAGGTCAGCAGGGCGCCGATCGCGAGCACCACCACCGGCCCGACCGGCCAGCGCCGCCGGAGTACCAGCGTCAGGGCCGAGAAAGCGATTGCGTACGGCATCCAGTCCGGCGCGCTCCACCAGTAGCCCCGGCCGAGATCCCGGCCCAGGTCCCACAGGATGAGCGACGTCGCCGTCATCGCCAGCACCACGTCGAGCACGACCACCGTCAGGACGAAGCCGCGCAGATCGTCGAGCCGTTCCCGGAGTGTCCGTTCCACGACCGCGCGCCGGCGGAGAACCCGGTAGAGCACCCCGAGCAGACACGCCGCGAAAAGCGCGATCGAGAGCCACCACGGCCATCTCGCCGCCAGCATCTGGTTGTACCCCGCGGCGGTGATCTCGCTGAAGGCGAAGGTCCGGAAGGGGTCTCGCGCCCCCTCGCGATAGATCGAGGGCAGGAGTGCTGCCTCGAAACCACCCCAGCTGAACCTGCCCACCATCGGCACACCCGTGACGACCAGCCCCACCAACACCGCCGTGGTGATGCGGCAGCGGTCGGCCAGCGACCACAACGCGAGCAGCGAACCGGCCAGCAGGACGAAGTCGACCTGGCCGAGCACCATCGAGAAGAACGTGCCGATCACCAGCCCGACGGAGGCGAGCACCGGGTCCACTCGCCGGACGGCGATCAGGGCGGGTGCGACAGCCAGCAGCAGTTGGACGATCAAGGAGCCGTCCGGCCAGCCGCCGGGATGCTTGCACAGCTGGACCTGGGTGATCGCCAGACCGATGACGGCCAGCAGCACGTCCGACGAGCGACTCATCAGGAAAGCCCGGATTCTGCTCACGGGCGTGCTGTCTCCACTCACCTGTTCATTCTGCGACTCCGGAGGGGTTCCGGCCGTCACTCTTTGGAGTGACACCGTGTGTCGATTCTTCATCCATTGCAGTGAGCACGCAGAGCACTTGACGGCGATGTGCCGACCGGGGCCCGGCGGCGAGGGTCGATCACATGACCACAAGTCCCGTTCTCCAGCCGGTCCGAACCCGGAGTCTGCTGCCGGCTTTCCTGCTTGCCGCGGTCGCGATCGTCACGCTCTGTGTGGCGCTCTGGCCGCCGACGGCCACGATGTCCGACCTGCGCGTCTACTTCGCCGCGGCGAAGGGGTTCGTCGACGGCGAGGACATCTACACGATCCATCACCAGTACCCGGGGATGGGCCTCGGCTTCACCTATCCGCCGTTCGCGGCGATGATCATGGCGCCGCTGGCGGTCGGCGAGCAGTTCGCGCGGTTGCTGATCACGTTGCTGTCGGCAATCTCCCTGCTGGTCGCAGGCTGGGTGACGGCACGGGCGGTCCGGCCGCACTGGTCCCGCGACCGTGCCCTCGGCGCCGGGCTGGTCTGTGCCGCAGCCGGGTTGGCGCTCGAGCCGGTGAGCTCGACCTTCGGGATGGGTCAGATCAACCTCATACTGCTCGCCCTGCTGATGGTGGACCTGCTCGGCCACACGCCACGCCGGTTCCGCGGCGTACTGATCGGCGTTGCCACCGGCATCAAACTCACGCCGGGCATCTTCATCGTCTTCCTGCTGGTGACCAGGCGCTTCCGTGAGGCCGCGGTCGCCTCCGCGGCAACCGCCGGCACCCTGCTGCTGGGCTGGCTGGTCGTGCCCGGCCCGACCGTGGAGTTCTGGACCAAGTACATCTTCGATCCCGGCCGCCCGGGTCCCGCGCACTACATCAGCAACCAGTCGCTGCGCGGCGCGATCGCCCGCCTGACCGGGAACTCCGGCATCACCGGCCCACTCTGGCTGCTCGGCGCTCTGATCATCGGCTCTGGCGGCCTGCTGATCGCCCGCCGCCTGTACGACGCCGGCCGGTCGCTGGACGCCGTCGTCGCCACCGGAATCACCGGACTGCTGGTCTCACCGATCTCCTGGTCGAACCACTGGATCTGGGTGCTTCCCGCCGTCGCCGTGGTGTGGTCCTGGGCCACCAGGAGCCGGGCGCTGCAGGTCTTCGCCGGCGTCTGGACGCTGGTCTTCGCCATCGGCCTGCCCTGGAAGGCGCCGTGGGCCCACGACCAGGAGTTCCATCACACCTTCCCGCAGGCACTCGTCGGCAACTCCTACACGATCGCCGCGATCGCCTTCCTGGTAACGGGTTTGGTCACCCTCGCCCTCAAGACCGAGGAACTCGGATGAAGCCGATCTACGAAGCTCTCGTCCGCAGGCACTTCCAACTCCTGTTACTGGCGGTCGCTCTCACTCCGCTGCTCTACTTCAGCTGGTCCGGCAATGTAGACCTCAACGTCTACCGCACCGGCGGCTACGCCTGGCTCAACGACATCAGCCTGTACTCCGAAGGTTTCGGGCAACTCGTCCCGTGGGTGGCGCTCCCGTTCACCTACCCACCGCTCGCCGCCGTGCTCTTCGTCCCGCTGCACCTGCTCCCGATGCCACTGGCCGACCTCGCTCTCTGCATCACCAGCGCGGCAGCACTGACGGCGACCATGCTCGTGGTGTCCTCCCGGTTGCTGCGCGACCGAGGCCGGCCGTCCGTAATGCTCGGTTTGGCCGCGACCGTCGCCGCCTTCGCATTCGAACCGGTCCGGTCGACGATCGGCTTCGGCCAGGTCAACCTCATCCTGATGGCCTTGGTGACGCTCGACTGCCTGCTGCCCCGGACCCGCTGGCCCCGTGGGGTCCTGGTCGGTCTCGCCGCAGCGATCAAGCTCACGCCCGCGGTGTTCGTGCTCTACTTCCTGGTCCGCCGGCAGTACCGCGAAGCCGCCGTCGCGGTCGCCACCTTCGTCGGGCTGGCCGTGCTCGGGTTCGCTTTCGCGCCGCGTGACTCCGCGAAGTACTGGTTCGGGGTGCTGTTCGATCCGGACCGGATCGGCGGCGCGACGTACGCGTACAACCAGTGCTTCCAGGCGTTCCTGAGCCGAGTGATGGCCGATGGGCCGGTCCGGTCGCTGCTGTGGCTCGGGTTGGTGGCGGTGACCGGCGTGCTGGCGGCGGTGGCGGCTCGCCGGGCGCGCGCCGCCGGCGACGACGTACTGGCGCTGCTCGCGATCGCCACCTGGGGACTGCTCGCGTCACCCGTGAGCTGGTCGCACCACTGGGTGTGGGTCGTCCCGGCCGCGCTCTACCTGGGCTGCCACCGTCACTATTGGATGCTGGCAGCAACTATCCTGTTTCTGATCGGGCCGCACACCATGCTCGACCCGGAAGGCCGGCACTGGTCCTGGCCCGGGCAGTTCTTCGGCGCGGCGTACGTCATCCTGGGGCTGGCGTTCCTGACCACGGCAGCCCTGTCGCAGACCTTCTGCCGGGACCGCACCGAGCAGGCTCAGGCTTTGAACTCCGAGGCGCGGATCCGGTAGACCTGCAGGTTGAGGTCGTAGTACTTGTCGGTCTCGCCGACCCACTCCATCCCGAGCCGGGCCGCAGTCGCGATCGCGCGCTTGTTGTTCGGCCGGGCGACCGCGTACAGCTCGTCGGTCGAGCCCTCGTCGAAGGCCCACTTCGTCAGCCCCCGGCTCGCCTCGCTCGCGTAGCCGTTGCCCCAGGCGCTCGGCCGCAACTGCCAGCCGATCTCCAGGTCCTCCTCGTACGGCGGCAGCAACCGGATCAGCAGCCCACCGACGACTTCACCGTCCTCCTGCCGCACCACCGCCCAGCGGCCCGCCGGTACGACGAAGTTCGGTTGCGCCTCGATCCAGGCCTGCAGGATCACCCGCATGGTCGCGACGTCGGTGACCCGCTCGATGGCCGGCGACAACCACTGAGCCACGTCGGCCGAGCCGTAGATCTCGAGCGCGGCCTCGGCGTCGTCTTCTTCCCAGTCCCGGATCACCAGCCGGTCTGTCTGCACGATGATCGTCACTCAGCCAGAGTAGGCCGGATCGGCCCGGATCCCACGTGATCTCCGGTGACCGGCGGGTGAACGTGAGGAAGCCCCCGGACCACGGGGGTCCGGGGGCTCTGGCCGGAGTCGTCTCGGGGAAAACGAACTCCGGCCGTGGCCGGAGACACCTGGGGGGATTCAGTGCCTCCGGGCACCGGCGGCTTCCGGGGGAAGAAGCCACCGGCCGAACCGGAAGCCTCGCGGGGGTTGAGGCTTCCGGAAGTCTGTGGTGGCAGTGCCTTGGTGCCGGGAGCCCCCGTTGGGGGCTCCCGGCAACGGCTCAGCGCTGGTCCAGCTCCAGTGGCTGGGTGCGGATCCACCGGGTGGTGGTCTGCTGACGGCCCATGGCGATCACGTCGCCGGCCGGGCCGGCCGAGAAGACCCGGCTGCGTTGGGTCTGCTGACGCGAGACGCCGACCCCACGCTGCACCTCGGCGAGGAGCTTGTTCACCGTGTGGCGCAGGCCCTCGACCTCCGACTGGAGCTCGAGGATGTGCCTGATGCCCGCCAGATTCACGCCCTCCTCCTGCGACAGGTGCTGCACGTAGCGCAACCGCGCCACGTCGTACGCCGAGTAGCGCCGCCCGCGCCCGCTCGCCCGGCTCGGCGTCACCAGCCCGAGCCGGTCGTACTGCCGCAGCGTCTGCGGGTGCATGCCGGCCAGTTGGGCCGCCACCGAGATCACGTAGATCGGGGTGCGGTCGTCCCAGGTCGGCACCTGGCTGAACGGGATGCCCATCAGGGACTCCCGAACAACCCGGCACGCAGATCGTCGGTGGCCGACGCCGTGCTGAACGCCTGCAGCTTCTCGCGCTGCTCGTCGCTCAACTCGTGCGGCACCTGCACCTCGATGGTCAGCAACAGGTCACCCTTCGTCCCGTCGCGTCGCACCGAGCCCTTGCCACGGACCCGCAACTTGCTGCCGTTCGCGGTACCGGCCGGGATCCGGACGGTGACCGGAAGCCCGTCCAGCGTCGGGACCTTGATCTCGGCCCCCAGCGCCGCCTCGGTGAAGCTCACCGGGACCGCCAGGGTCAGGTGCTCGCCCTGCCGGCCGAAGATCCGGTGCGGCTTGACGTGCACGCTCACGTAGAGGTCCCCGGCGGGTCCACCACGCTCGCCCGCCGCGCCCTTGCCCTTGAGCCGGATCCGCTGCGCGTCCTGCACGCCCGCCGGGATGCGGACCTGCATGGTCTTGCTCGACTGACCGCGGCCGGAGCCGTGGCAGGTCTCGCAGGGCTGGTCGACGACCAGGCCACGACCCTTGCACTCGGTGCACGGCTCGGTCATCGCGAAGACGCCACCCTGGACCGAGGTCTGCATTCCGGTGCCTTCGCACTTGAGGCAGACCTTCGGCACGGTCCCGTATTTCGCCCCGGTGCCGCGGCACGTCTTGCAGGGCTCGTCGCTGGTCATCCGGAGCGCGACGGTGACCCCGTTGACGGCCTCGGCGAACTCGATCGTCGCCTCGGTCTCGATATCGGCGCCCCGGCGCGGCCGGGCCGTCGAGGTGGTGGCCGTCGTACGGCCGGCACCACCGCCGAACATGCCGCCCAGGATGTCGCCGAGACCGCCGCCGCTGCCACTGGGCTGGCCACCCCGGTTGAACAGGTCGCCGACATCGAAGCCGAACCCCTGTCCACCGGCCTGGCCGGCGCCACCCGGCATCCGGAAGCCACCGCTGCCGAACAACCGGCGGGCCTCGTCGTACTCCTTGCGCTTCTTGACGTCTCCGACCACGTCGTACGCCTCGGAGACCTCCTTGAACTTGGCCTCGGCCGACGCGTCCCCGGCGTTGGAGTCCGGGTGGAACTTGCGCGCCAGCTTGCGGTAGGCCTTCTTGATCTCGTCCGGCTCAGCCGTCTTGGAGACGCCGAGAACCTTGTAGAAGTCCTTCTCCAACCAGTCTTTCGTACTCATCGACGCCCCACCTCCTCGGGAAGAATGCCTTACTCCGCGGGCTTCTCGGCCTCGCCGTCCCCGGCCTCGGTGGCCGGGAGCTGCTCGGTCGGCTCGGAGACCGCGACCCGGGCCGCCCGCAGGATCCGCTCGCCGAGGCGGTAGCCCGGCTGCATCACCAGCGTCGCGGTCGGACCGTCGACCTCGTCGGAATAGTTGTGCAGCAGGGCCTCGTGGATCCGTGGGTCGAACGGGTCGCCCACCTCGCCGTACTTGGTCAGACCGAGCTTCTCGGTCACCCGCTCGACCGACTCGGCGACCGCCTTGAAGGCACCCTCGAGCTCACCGGCCTCACGGGCCCGGCCGATGTCGTCCAGCGTCTGCAGCAGTTCGGTCAGCACCGTGCCGATGACGACCTCGCGGTTCGCCTCCCGGTCCCGGTCGACGCGACGCTTGTAGTTCACGTACTCCGCCTGCAGTCGCTGCAGGTCGGCCGTACGCTCGGCCAGCGCCTCGGTCAACAGGGCCTCCTGGGCCGACGGACCGATCAGGTCCGAGGGCTCCCGCGGCGGCTGGGCGCCCGGCGTACCCGGCATGCCTGCCGCGGGACCGCCCGCGGGGGCCGCCGACTGCTCGGCGGGCTCCCGCAGGTTGCCGGTCTCCGGGTCGATCCGGCGCTTGTCCCGGACGACGGGCTCGCCGTCGCCGAACTCGCTGCCTGGGTCGCGATCGGTCACTTGTCGTCCTCTTGCTTCTTGTCCTGCGGGCGCTCGTCGTCGACGATCTCGGCGTCGACGACACCGTCGTCGTCGTTGCTGTTCGCGCTGCTGCCGTCGTCGGCGGAGGCGTTCTCGTCCGAGCCGCCGGCGGCCTGGGCGTTCGCGTACATCGCGGCACCCATCTTCTGGCTGGACTGCGACAGCTTCTCCGACGCGGCCTTGATCGCCTCGTCGTCGGTGCCCTCGAGCGCCTTCTTCAGCTCCGCGACGCCGTCCTTGACCTCGGTCTTGACGTCGTCGGGGATCTTGTCCTCGTTCTCCTGCAGGAACTTCTCCGTCTGGTAGACGAGGCCCTCGGACTGGTTGCGGGACTCGACCGCCTCGCGGCGCAGCCGGTCCTCCTCGGCGTACTGCTCGGCGTCGCGGACCATCTGGTCGATGTCGTTCTTCGGCAGCGCGGAGCCACCGGTGACCGTCATGCGCTGCTCCTTGCCGGTGGCCAGGTCCTTGGCGTTGACGTGCACGATGCCGTTCGCGTCGATGTCGAAGGTGACCTCGATCTGCGGCACGTTGCGCGGCGCCGGCGGCAGGCCGGTCAGCTCGAAGTTGCCGAGCGACTTGTTGTCGCGGGCCATCTCGCGCTCACCCTGGTAGACCTGGATCATCACCGACGGCTGGTTGTCCTCGGCGGTGGTGAAGATCTCCGAGCCCTTGGTCGGGATCGTGGTGTTGCGCTCGATGATCTTGGTGAAGACGCCGCCCTTGGTCTCGATGCCCAGGCTCAGCGGGGTCACGTCGAGCAACAGGACGTCCTTGACCTCACCCTTCAGCACACCGGCCTGCAGGCTGGCGCCGACGGCGACGACCTCGTCGGGGTTGACGCCCTTGTTCGGGTCCTTGCCACCGGTCAGTTCCTTGACCAGCTCGGCCACCGCGGGCATCCGGGTGGAGCCACCGACGAGGATGACGTGGTCGACCTTCGACACGTCCACGCCGGCGTCCTTGATGACGGCCTTGAACGGCGCGCGGGCGCGCTCGAGCAGGTCGTTGGTGAGCTTCTGGAACTCGGCCCGGGAGAGCTTCTCCTCCAGGTGCAGCGGGCCGGAGTCGGTCAGGCTCAGGTACGGCAGGTGGATCGAGGTCTCGGCGGCGCTGGACAGCTCGATCTTGGCCTTCTCCGCGGCCTCCTGCAGCCGCTGCATGGCCATCTTGTCGCCGGACAGGTCGGTGCCGTTCTTGTTCTTGAACTGGGTCACCAGCCACTCGACGATCCGCATGTCCCAGTCGTCACCACCGAGGTGGTTGTCACCGCTGGTGGCCTTCACCTCGAAGACGCCGTCGCCGATCTCCAGCAGCGACACGTCGAAGGTGCCGCCACCGAGGTCGAAGACCAGGATGGTCTGCTCGGCGCCCTTGTCCAGCCCGTACGCCAGCGCGGCCGCGGTGGGCTCGTTGACGATCCGGTGCACGTTCAGACCGGCGATCTCGCCGGCCTCCTTGGTCGCCTGGCGCTGCGCGTCGGAGAAGTAGGCCGGCACGGTGATGACCGCGTCGGTGACCTGCTCCCCGAGGTACGCCTCGGCGTCCCGCTTCAGCTTCTGCAGCACGAAGGCGCTGATCTGCTGGGGGGTGAACTTCTTGCCGTCGATCGAGACGTTCCAGTCCTCGCCCATGTGGCGCTTGACCGAACGGATCGTACGGTCGACGTTCGTGGTGGCCTGGCGCTTGGCCACCTCGCCGACCAGGACCTCGCCGTTCTTGGCGAAGGCCACGACCGAGGGCGTCGTACGCGCTCCCTCGGCGTTGGGGATGACGGTGGGCTCGCCACCTTCCAGTACGGCGATGACGGAGTTCGTCGTACCGAGATCGATACCGACCGCGCGGGCCATGTGCGTTACCTCCACGAAGTTGAGTGATGCGGACTCAATGTTGCCTCGCCGGTGGTCCGGATTCAAATCGGACCGTCGCCCGGTTCGGCAAACTTGAGTTCACTAGGCTCAACATTGCCCGACCCTCGGGTCATTCCCAACCCCGACCCCGGATTTCCAGGGTTCGGACGGGGTCAAGCCCTGACCGGACCCCTGCCGCGGAAGGTGTCCCGCGTGGGAAGGTGGGCTCGTGAAACTCCGCCCCCTGACGTCAGCCGACGAACCGGCCGTGCTCGCCCTGAACGCCGCCGCCGTCGAGCAGACGGACCCGCTGGGTCCCGACCGGCTGGACTGGCTGCGGCTGATCGCCGCCCACGCCGCCGTGGTGGACATCGAGGGTGAGATCGCCGCCTTCGTCCTCACCTTCGCGCCCGGCTCCGCCCACGACTCCCTCGACTTCCAGTGGTTCGTCAACACCTACGCCGACCGCTTCCTGCTGCTCGACCGGATCGTCGTCGCCGAGCAGCACCGCCGCCAGGGCGTCGCCACCTCGGTCTACCGCGCCGTCGAACGCGCCGCCAAACCCTTCGACCGCCTGGTCTGCCGGGTCCAGTCCGACCCACCCGACGAACCTTCCCTGGCCTTCCACGCCAACCGCGGCTTCGTCGAGGTCGGCAAGATCCGCCGCCCCAACGGCACCACCAGCGCCATGCTCTCCAAGGAACTGGCCGACTAGCCCGGAGCGCCACCACTGACCAAGTGCACTGTGATCACCGCGTTAACGCTCAGCACTCGGTTCGAGCGGCCCGGAGGAGCGAGTTGATCAGTGGTGGCGGTCCGGGGTTGTGGACAACCAGCCCGGCGATCACCCGAGATTCGCCAGAATGTGCCCATGGCCGAAGTGGTGGAGGTGCTTTCCCGGCGACAGGGCAGCGCCACCTTCGCCGAGTTGCGCACAGTGGTGTCCGGCCGCGCCATCCGGAACGCCTTGCTCGCCGGCCAGGTCCGCCGAACGGCCAAAGGGGTCTACGCGCTACCGAAGGCGCCGACCGCCATGGCAGCGGCCCGGAGTCACGGCGGAGTCGTCTCCTACCAAAGCGCCGCCCAGCACTGGGGCATGAAGCTGATCACCGAGCCGCTGATCCCCCATGTCACGCTCCCGCCGACCAAGGCGAAACGACGAGCCTCCCAGGAGCGCTGCGTCCTGCACTGGGCCGACGCCCCGGCACTGGATGACGTCACCACCCCGATCCGTACCGTGCTCGACTGCATCAGAGCACTCCCGCTGTCTGAGGCTCTTGCCATCGCCGACTCCGCTCTGCACCAGGAGATCGTCGACGCCGACGACCTTCAGACGGCAGCGGCCAGACTCCGCGGCCCGCACCGTCGCCGGATCCAGCGGGTCGTCGCCCTCGCGGACGGAAGATCCGAGTCGGTGCTGGAGTCCGCGCTCCGAGCGATCCTGATCGAGGCAGGTATCGACGGTTTCGAGCCTCAGGTCGCTGTCCGGGACAGAGCCTTCTCCGCGCGCCTCGACCTCGGCCACCGCGCCGCGATGATCGGGTTGGAGGCCGACGGGTTCGAGCACCACAGCTCGCGCCGCCAACTGATCAAGGATTGCCGACGCGGAGTGAATCTCACGCTCCGAGGCTGGCGGGTCCTCCGCTTCAGCTGGGAGGACGTCATCTACGACGCAAGCTGGGTCGCTGCCTCAGTCGCGGAACTGACCGGCGCGCCACCACTGACCAACTCGCTCCTCCGGGCCGCTTGAACCGAGCGCTGAGCGGTGACGCACCACCAATGGGTGCTTGGTCAGTGGTGGCGATCCGGGTCTACCCGGGACGGCCCGCCACGAAGGTCTGGGTCACGAGCGGTACACCCGGCCGGTACGCAAGGTGTAGGTAGGAGGGGGCGTCCAGGACGGCGAGGTCGGCTCGGGCGCCGACGGTGAGCCGCCCGATGTCCGTACGCCGAAGTGCGGCGGCGCCGCCGGCGGTGGCTGACCAGAGGGCTTCGGCTGGGGTCATGTGCATTTCGCGGACCGCCAAGGCGATGCAGAACGGCATCGAGGACGAGTAGCCGGAACCGGGGTTGCAGTCGGTCGCCAGAGCGACGGTCACTCCGGCGTCCAGCAGCCGCCGAGCATCCGGGTACGGCGAACGCGTGGAGAACTCAATCGACGGGAGCAGCCCCGCCACCACCCCGGCCGAGGCCAGCGCGTCCACGTCCGCGTCGGTGAGGAACGTGCAATGGTCG
Organism: Kribbella sp. CA-293567; assembly: GCF_027627575.1. Taxonomy (NCBI): domain Bacteria; kingdom Bacillati; phylum Actinomycetota; class Actinomycetes; order Propionibacteriales; family Kribbellaceae; genus Kribbella; species Kribbella sp. CA-293567. The sequence continues at coordinate 675,883 of NZ_CP114065.1, read as the reverse complement.
GCAGCCGCCGCTCCGACCTCACAAGCGACCTGCACGCCAGGTCCCTCGCCCAACTGGTTCGCGTGCACCCGAGCCGACAGGCCGGCCGCCTGACCAGCTCGCAGGATCGCCCGTGCCTGGTCGGCGTCGAAGGCACCTCGCTCGACGAAGACGTCCACCCACTTCGCGTGCTTGGCCGCTGCCGTCAGCATCGGCCCGGTCACCAGGTCGACGTAGCCCGCCGGATCATCGGCGTACTCCGGCGCCACCACGTGCGCCCCCAGGTACGTCGTCTCGTCGGTGAAGCCAGCCGCGATCGCCAATGAACGCGATTCATCACGAACGGTCAGCCCATAACCAGACTTGATCTCGACAGTCGTGGTGCCCTGCCGCCGCATCTCCCCGACCAGCCGGGCGACGTTGGCCGTCAGCTGCTCGTCGGCCGCCTGCCGGGTCACCGCGACCGTCGTACGGATGCCGCCTGCGCTGTACGGCTGCCCGGTCATCCGCGCGGCGAACTCCTCGGCCCGGTCTCCGGCGAAGACCAGATGCGAGTGCGAGTCGACGAAACCGGGGATCACCGCCCGGTCACCACAGTCGGCCGAGCTGTCCGCGGCCGGTGCGGCGCGGCGCGAGCCGACCCAGGCGACCTTGCCGCTCTCGATCACCAGCGCCGCGTCGCGCAGCTCGCCGAGCGGCCCGCCGTGCGCGGGGTCGTTGGTCACCAGCGAACCGATCCCGGTCAGCAGAAGGGAGCTCATCGCGTCACCGCCTCGATCGAGGCGGCCAGCTCCGCGCCGACCGCCAGCTTCACATGATTGCCTTCAGCCACAACCTGTACGCCGTTCGCCACCACGTCGGTGACATCGGCGGCCGACGCGGCGAAGACCGCTGTCTCCAGCGAACCACCCGTCCCTGCCGTCCGGGGACTGTCCAGCCGCACAGCGACCAGATCTGCCCGAGCACCGACCTCGATCACCCCGGCGTCGGCGAATCCGATCGAGCGGTGCCCGTCGACCGTCGCAGCAGTCAGCAGTTCCGGCGCCGACCAGTGACCGCGCTCCTGCGAGGCCAGCCGCTCGTTCAACTCGACCGCCCGCATCTCCTCGAAGAGATCGACCACCGCATGGCTGTCGGATCCCAACGTCAGCGGGGATCCCGCGTCACGCAACGCGACCGACGGACCGATGCCGTCGGCAAGGTCCCGCTCGGTGGTCGGACAGAAACACGAGAACGTTCCCGTGCTCCCGAGCAGTCCCACGTCCACCGGCGTCAGGTGCGTCGCGTGAACCGCACTGGTCCGCGGACCGAGAAAGCCGCTCTCGTCCAGTACCTGCGACGGAGTTCGCCCGTACGCCGCCAAGCAGGCCTGGTTCTCGGCGACCTGCTCCGACAGATGCACATGCAAAGGAGCCTCAGGCAACAAAGAGGCAACGGCACTCAACTGCTCCTGCGGTACGCCGCGGACCGAGTGCGCCGCCGCCCCGATCACGACGTCGTCGGCACCACGCAACTGGCCGACCCGAGCACCCCAGGCCACCGCGTCGCCGTCGCTGAAGCGCTGCTGCACCTCGTTCAGCGGTTGATCGATCCCGCCCGCCAGGTAGCAGGTGTCGAGCAGCGCGATCCGCACTCCGGCGTCCCGGGCGGCCGCAATCAGGGCCTCACCCATCGCGTTCGGCTCGTCGTACCGGCGACCGCCGGGGGCGTGGTGGAGATAGTGGAACTCACCGACCGAAGTGATTCCGGCCAGCACCATCTCGCCGTACACGGCCCGGGCCAGCCGGTAGTAGCTGTCAGGCGTGAGCACCGACGCCACTGAGTACATCTGCTCGCGCCACGTCCAGAAGGTCCCGCGTTCGGTCTGCGTGCGACCGCGCAGCGCCCGGTGGAAGGCGTGGCTGTGGCAGTTCGCGAGGCCGGGAATCACCAGCCCATCGAGGCGTACAGCGTCACCCGCCTGGGCATCAGCCGTGACCGAAGCGAAGCGGCCATCGACGACCTCGATCAGCACCGAGGAAGCGATCCCCGTTGGCAACAAGGCTTTCTCGCACCAGTAGGCAGTCACCGGGCGAGGTCCTTCAGGACGGTCGCCAACGCCTCGACCCCGGCCAGGCAGTCGTCCATCTCGGCGTTCTCGGCCGGCGAGTGCGAGATGCCGGTCGGGTTGCGCACGAACAACATCGCCGTCGGGATCCCCGCATCGGAGAACACCCCGGCGTCGTGCCCTGCCCCGGTCGGCAGCACCGGCGCGTCACCGAGCACCGCACTGAGCCGATTCCTCAAGTCAGGCTGGAAGTCCACGATCGGTGAGACCGACTCCGGTACCATCTCGACCTGCGTCCCGTCCCGCTCCGCGCGCTCGGTCGCCTGCCTGGTAATTGCTACCAGCAACGATTCGAGGACCTCGGCGGTAGCCGCCCGGGCGTCCAGCCAGGCAGTCACCCGCGACGGTACGGCGTTGGTCCCGTTCGGCTCGACCGCGAGCCGCCCGAAGGTCGCGCGTGCACCGGCCAGCCGGGCCTGCTTGTTGGCCGCCAGCGCGGTCATCGCGTAGGTCAGCATCGGGTCGTGCCGGTCCTCCATCAGGGTCGTCCCGGCGTGGTTGGCCTCACCGGTGAAGGTGAACCGAAACCTTCCGTGCGGCCAGATCGAGCTCGCCACCCCGACCGGCGCGGTCAGCGCCCGCCCCTGCTCCACATGCAGCTCGACGAAGGTCCCCATCCGGGCCAGCAACGACGACGGCCCGACGCGATCCAGGTCGACCCCGTTGTCCTTCAGCGCGTCGGCCAGCGAGACACCGGCTCGATCCTGCAGCGCCAGCGCCTTCTCCGGCGTCAGTACGCCGGTGGCGATCCGCGAGCCGAGACAGGGCATCCCGAAGCGTGAGCCCTCCTCCTCGACGAAGGCCCCGACGCCGATCGGTACCGACGGCACGAAGCCCTCGGCCCGCAACCGGTCGACCGCCGACAGCGCGGAGACCACCCCGAGCGGCCCGTCGAAGGCACCCCCGTCGATCACCGAGTCGAGATGGCTTCCGGTGACCACACCTGGCAGCCGTGCCCCGCGCGCGCCACCGATGGTCCCCGGTATCTCCTCGCCCGGCTCCCACCAGGCGACCAGATTGCCGATGCCGTCCGACTCGACCGTCAGCCCGCGGGTCGCGCACTGGTCCAGGAACCAGGCGGTCGCCTCCCGCTCGGTCGGCGTCCAGCCACCGCGGTGGTAGCCGCCGCTGTCAGGATCCTTCCCGATCGCGGCCAGCTCCGCCCACAGTTGCTCGAACGACTCGGTCACGCGCACTCCTTCATCGATCACGACATGGCAGGAGGCCGCGGCGACGGCCGGAACCGTCCCCGCGACCCCCACGGTTACCTCAGGCCAGCGAGTTCTTGCTCAGCCAGTCGGTGGCGACCGCCTTCGCGGCCTCCTTGCCGACGTCGATGCGCTTGACCAGCTCGGTCAGGTCGTCGGTGGTGAGCTTCGCCGACACCGCGTTCAGCGCGTCGGAGATGTTGGCCGCCTTGTGGTCGGTCCGGATCAGCGGAACGATGTTGTTCGGCGGCAGGATGTTCTCCGGGTCCTCCAGCAGCACCCAGTTGTTGTCCTTGATCACCGACTGGGTGGTGAAGAAGTTCGACACCTGGATCTGCCCGGACTGCAGCGCCTTGGTGCTCAGCGGGCCGCCGGCGTCGAGGGTCTTGTACTCCTTGAACTCGACCCCGTACTTCTCCTTCAAACCCTTCAGCCCGGCCTCACGGACCTTGAACTCCGAGCTGCCGCCGGCCACCATCTCCTTCGAGTGGTCCTTCAGGTCGCCCAGCGTCTTCAGGCTGTACTTGTCCGCGGTCGCCTTGGTCACCACGATGCCGTCCTCGTCGGCGGCCGGCGACTTGTCCAGCACCTCCAGGCCGGACGGCAGCGCGCCCTTGAGCGCGTTGTAGGCCGCGTCGTCCTCGGTCTCGGTGGCGTCCTTCTTGAAGTAGTCCAGCGCCGCGCCGGTGTACTCCGGCAGCAGGTGGACCGAGCCGTCCTTGATCGCGGCCATGTAGGTCTCGCGGTTGCCGATGTTCTGCTGGTACTTGACCTCGACCCCCTTGGCGGCGAGCGCCTGGCCGTAGATCTCGGCCAGCAGCTGGCTCTCGGAGAAGTCGGCCGAGCCGACGGTGATGCTCTTCACCTCGCTGGGCGCGGGGGAACTGCCCGCATCGCCACCGGACAGCGGATCGCCCCCACCCCCACAGGCGGCCAGGCCGAGCACCACGACCCCGGCAATCGCAGTACGGACGAGTGTGGATCTCAACACGGGAGCCTCCAGGATTTCGATGGGTACCGGCCGATGCCGGCGGTGTTCCAGGTCGAGGGACGGATTCCGGCCATCAGTCGACCCGCAGTCCTTTGGACACGGTGACCCGGCCGGCCAGCGCGAACAACAGGTCCAGCAGGATCGCCAGCAGCGCCACCAGCAGCGCGCCGCTGAACATCTGCGGGAAGTCGCGCAGCTTCAGCCCGTCCACGACGTACCGGCCGAGCCCGCCGAGCGAGACGAGCGCGGCGATCGTCGCGGTGGAGACGATCTGCAGGGTCGCGGCGCGCAGACCGGAGATGATCAGCGGCAGCGCGATCGGGATCTCCACCTTGGTCAGGATCTCCCGGCCGGTCATCCCCATCCCCCGGGCCGCGTCGATCGTGGCCGGATCGACACCTGACAGCCCGGCGTACGTCGAGGTCAGGATCGGTGGGATGCCGAGCGCGACGAGCGCGATCAGGACCGGCAGGAAGCCGATCTGGTTGGTCAGCAGCACCGCGATCATCAGCAGACCGAGGCTCGGCAGCGCCCGGGCCGCGTTGCCCAGGTTGATTGCCAGGAACGCGCCCCGGCGGGTGTGCCCGATGTACAGGCCGACCGGCAACGCGATCACCGCGGCCAGACCGAGCGCGGCGAAGGTGTACCAGATGTGCTGGACGATCCGCGCCGTGATGCCTTCGGGACCGGACCAGTTGAACGAGTCGGTGAGGTATTCGAGCATGTCAGGCCGCCTTCACCGAAGAGACGACGCGGGCCCACGGAGTGAGTACGCGTTGCAGGATGACGATCAGCAGGTCGGCCAGCAGCGCCAGGGCCAGCGAGAGCACCACCCCGACCACCACCGGCGTCAGGAAGTCCTTCTGGAAGCCCAGCGTGAACAGCTCGCCCAGACCGCCGATCCCGATCACCGCGCCGACGCTGACCATCGAGATGTTGGCCACCGTGACCACCCGCAGGCCGGCGAAGATCACCGGCACGGCGATCGGCAGGTCGATCGTCAGCAGCCGCCGGGCCGGGCCGTAGCCGACCGCGATCGCGGCCTGCCGGACGTCCGGCGGAACCGAGCGCAGGCCGTCGATCACGTTCCGGATCAGCAGCGAGACCGCGTAGACGGTCAGCGCGATGACGATGTTGATCCGGTCCAGCACCTGGGTGCCGAGGATCACCGGCAGCACGATGAACAACGCGATCGAGGGCAGCGAGTAGAGCACCCCGCCGAGCGCGATCAGCGGGTTCGCGAGCCAGGCGAACCGGGTGGCGACGTACCCGAGCGGGATGGCGATCAGCAGCCCGAGGACGACCGGCAGGATGGCCAGGTAGAGGTGTTCGCTGAGCTGCTCCCAGATCAGCGAGAGGTTGTCCCCGATCCAGGTCATGAGCGCAGCGTCTCGGCGAGCAGGGCGTGGTCGACGACGCCGATGGCCTTACCCGTCTCGTCGACGCAGACCCCTTGACCGGTCGGTGAGGTCAGGACGGCGTCGAGCGCCGCGCGCAGCGAGTCGCTGCGGGTGAAGCTCGCGCCGATCGGCAGCAGATCGCCCTCGCCCTTGCGCCAGCCCTTCGGCCGGCCCGCGTCGTCGAGCACCAGCTCGGCCGGTAGCGGCCCGAGCTTCAGCTTGTCGGTGTGCAGGAACGTCAGCGCCCGGTAACCGCGGTCCTGACCGACGAAGCTCTCGACGAACTCGTCGGCCGGGTTGGCCAGCAGCTCGGCCGGCGGCGCGAACTGGGCCAGCTTCCCGCCGACCCGCAGTACGGCGACGTTGTCCCCGAGCTTGATCGCCTCGTCGATGTCGTGGGTGACGAAGACGATCGTCTTGCCGATGTCGCGCTGCAGGCGGAGCAGCTCCTCCTGCAGCTGGTGCCGCACGATCGGGTCGACCGCGCTGAACGGCTCGTCCATCAGCATGATCTTGGGGTCCGCCGCGAGCGCGCGGGCGACCCCGACCCGTTGCTGCTGGCCGCCGGACAGCTGGGCCGGATACCGCTCGGCCAGCTTGAGGTCGAGCCCGACCCGCTCCAGCAGCTCCATCGCCGTGGCCCGGGTCTTCTTCTTGTCCCAGCCCAGCAGCTTGGGCACCGTCGCGACGTTGTCGACCACGGTCTTGTGCGGGAACAGCCCCGCGTGCTGGATCACGTACCCGATCCCGCGCCGCAGGGTGACCGGGTCGCCGGCGTTGATGTCCTCGCCGTCGATCGAGATCCGCCCGCTGCTGCGCTCGATCGTCCGGTTGATCATCCGCAGCGAGGTGGTCTTGCCGCAGCCCGAAGGTCCGACGAACACGGTGATCTCGTTGCTCGGGATCCGCATGCTCAGGGTGTCGACGGCGACAGTGCCGTCGGGGTACTGCTTGGTGACGTCTTCGAACTCGATCATGGCGCTCCTTCGCGCTCGTCGGAGATCGCCCGAACGATCCTAGGGGAACGAGACCCCACCAACACGGTATTGGCGGGTATCTCGGTCCTCAAGAAAGTGCACCTTAGCGCTGTGGATTGCCTCGGTCGCACAGTGCAGCGGTCAGTTCTCCCGCATCGGGATCCTGACGCCTTGTTCGGTGGCAACTTCCTCCGCTTTGTCGTACCCGGCATCGACATGCCGAATCACGCCCATCGCCGGATCGTTGGTCAGCACCCGCTCCAGCTTCTGCCGGGCCAGGTCGGTGCCGTCGGCAACCGAGACCTGACCGGCGTGGATCGACCGGCCCATCCCGACCCCGCCACCGTGGTGGATCGAGACCCAGGAGGCGCCGCTGGAGACGTTCACCATCGCGTTCAGCAGTGGCCAGTCGGCGATCGCGTCCGACCCGTCCAGCATCCCCTCGGTCTCCCGGTACGGCGAGGCGACGCTGCCGGTGTCGAGGTGGTCGCGCCCGATCACGATCGGCGCCTCCAGTTCGCCCGAGGCCACCATGTCGTTGAACCGCAGCCCGGCCTTGTCCCGCTCCCCCTGGCCGAGCCAGCAGATCCGGGCCGGCAGCCCCTGGAAGGCCACCCGCTCCTGCGCCATCCTGATCCAGCGGGTCAGGTGCTCGTTGTCCGGGAACAGGTCGAGGATCGCCTGGTCGGTCCGGGCGATGTCGCGCGGGTTGCCCGACAGCGCCGCCCACCGGAACGGGCCCTTGCCCTCACAGAACAGCGGCCGGATGTACGCCGGCACGAACCCCGGGAACTCGAAGGCCCGCCCGTACCCCGCCTTGCGTGCCTCGTCGCGGATCGAGTTGCCGTAGTCGAACACCTCGGCCCCCGCGTCCTGGAAGCCGACCATCGCCTCCACGTGACGAGCCATCGACTCCTGGGCGCGGTCGGTGAACCCGGCCGGGTCCTTCTCCCGCGCGGTGACCCAGTCGGCGAAGTCGACACCCACCGGCAGGTACATCAACGGGTCGTGGGCCGAGGTCTGGTCGGTCACGATGTCGATCGGCGCGCCCTTGGCCAGCAACTCCGGCACCATCACCGCGGCATTGCCCAAGACGCCGATGGACAACGGCCGGCGAGCCGCCTTGGCCTCCTCGGCCAGCCGCACCGCTTCGTCGAGCGAGTCCGCCCGTACGTCGAGGTACCGGTGCTCGATCCGCCGGTCGATCCGGGTGGAGTCGACATCGATGCAGATCGCCACGCCGTCGTTCATCGTCACGGCCAGCGGCTGCGCGCCACCCATCCCGCCGAGTCCCGCGGTCACCGTGATGGTGCCGGCCAGCGAGCCGCCGAACTTCTTCGCGGCCACGGCGGCGAACGTCTCGTACGTGCCCTGCAGGATGCCCTGGGTGCCGATGTAGATCCACGACCCGGCCGTCATCTGGCCGTACATGGTCAGCCCCAGCGCCTCGAGCCGGCGGAACTCCTCCCAGTTCGCCCAGTCGCCGACCAGGTTCGAGTTCGCCAGCAGTACCCGCGGTGCCCACTCGTGCGTCTGCAGCACGCCGACCGGCCGGCCCGACTGCACCAGCATCGTCTCGTCGTTCTTCAACGTGGTCAGCGTTCTGACCATCGCGTCGAACGAGTTCCAGTCCCGCGCGGCCTTGCCCGAGCCGCCGTAGACGACCAGCTCGTCGGGGTGTTCGGCCACCTCCGGGTCGAGGTTGTTCTGCAGCATCCGCAGCGCGGCTTCCTGCTGCCAGCCCTGCGCGGTGAGGGTGGTACCGCGAGCGGCGCGAACGGGACGGGGTCCGGACATGTGTGATCCAGCCTTTCGGGTCGTCATGGGTCAGGACAGCGGGCCGGTGACGGCCTCGACAGCGGACAGATAGGCGCCGTTGGCAACCAGTTGGACGGAGTACTCGATCTCCGGCGCCAGGTGCCGGTCGGTGCCCGGCCCTTCGACGTGCTCACGAAGTACGGCCCGTACGGCGCCGGTAGCCGGCGAGGGCTCGAGCGGCCCGCGCAGGTCGATGGCCCGGGCCGCGGTCAGGATCTCCACCGCCAGCACCCGCTGCAGGCCGTCGATGCTCTTGCGCAGTTTGCGAGCGGCCGACCAGCCCATCGAGACGTGGTCCTCCTGCATCGCGCTGCTCGGGATCGAGTCGACGCTCGCCGGGACCGCGAGGCGCTTGAGTTCGGAGACGATCGCCGCCTGCGTGTACTGCGCGATCATGTGCCCGGAGTCGACGCCGGGGTCGTCGGCCAGGAAGGCGTTCAGCCCGTGGTTGCGGGCGACGTCGAGGAAGCGGTCGGTCCGCCGCTCGCTGATACTGGCGACGTCGGCGACCGCGATCGCCAGGAAGTCCAGCACGTAGCCGACAGGGGCGCCGTGGAAGTTGCCGTTCGACTCCACCCGGCCGTCGGGCAGGACGACCGGGTTGTCGATCGCCGCGGCGAGCTCGCGCCCGGCGACGGTGGCTGCGTGGGAGGCCGTGTCACGCGCGGCGCCGTGCACCTGCGGGGAGCAACGGAGTGAATAGGCGTCCTGGACGCGGTTGCAGTCCGGCCCACGGTGGCTCGCGACGATGCCGCTGTCGGCGAGTACCGCGCGGAGGTTGGCCGCGGCCGCGCCCTGTCCAGGGTGCGGGCGGAGTGCCTGCAGGTCGCCGGCGAAGACGCGATCCGTGGCGAGTTGACCCTCGACGCTCATCGCGGCGGCGATGTCAGCGGTCTTCAGCAGGCGGTCGAGGTCGGCGAGCGCGAGCACCAGCATGCCGAGCATGCCGTCGGTGCCGTTGATCAGGGCCAGGCCTTCCTTCTCGGCCAGGACGACCGGCTCGAGACCGTGCCGGGCGAGCGCGTCGGCGGTGTCGAGAAGGTTGCCAGCGGCATCGCGGACCTTGCCCTCGCCCATCACGGCCAGCGCGACGTGTGACAGGGGCGCGAGGTCACCTGAGCACCCGAGACTGCCGTACTCGTGGACGACCGGAGTGAGCTGGGCGTTCAGCAGCCCGGCGTACGCCTGCGCTGTCTCGACCCGTACGCCGGTCCGGCCGGTGGCGAGTGTCGACAGCCGTAGAAGCGCCAGCGCGCGTACGACCTCGGTCTCGACCTCGGGACCGGAGCCGGCCGCGTGGGAGCGGACCAGGCTGCGCTGCAGTTGGGCTCGTAGCTCCGGCGCGATGTGCCGCGTCGCGAGAGCGCCGAATCCGGTCGAGACGCCGTAGTGCGGGGTGTCCGCATGCGCCAGCGCCTCGATGGCCGCGCGTGACTTCGCGATCTCCTCGAGCGCCTGGTCGTCGATCCGTACCGGCGCCCCGTAGCGCGCGACCGCGACGACCTCCGCGGGGGTGAGTGCCCCGACGCCGACCGTCACCGTGTCCACCGTCGCCGCGTCGGCTGTCGCCGCGCCGGCCGTGCCTGCCTGGGATGTTTGGCTGTTCACCCGCCCATTGCACCCCGCCGGTCTGGTTCGCGACAGCACCGCCACCCCGATCGCCGTCTCAGATGCGAGACGGCGCGCCGGGCGGCAGAACTGTCAGAGCCCTGAGAACGAGCATCGCGCGCCGGGCGAGTTGGTGCGGCATGCCGGCGGTCGTGATGGGGTCGCGGCGGCGACCCCGGGACGACTTAGGGTTCGGGGATGGGGTTTGGGATTCGGGTTGCTACGCCCGCGGACGCGGTGGGGATTGCCGGGGTGTGGGCGGCGGTGATGCCACATCTGGTGAAGACGGCTCGGGGAGTCGAGGCGGAGCTCCGCAAGAGTACGACCCGGGTGGTGCTGATCGCTGTCGAGGACGACGCGGTGGTCGGCTACGGGAACATCTACCGGCCGGAGCCGGAAGAAGTGGCTCCCCGGGTGCGAATCACGGTGCAGGTGCCTCCGGCGCAGCGTGGATGCGGTGTCGGCGGGGCTATCGCCGAGCAAGTCATCGCGGTCGCCACCGAGGCGGGCGCCCATAAGCTCCTTACTGTCGTCTCGGACGACGAGGGGTCGAAGGAGTTCGCCCGACGGCGTGGGTTCGAGATCGGCCGTCGGATGAGTCACTCCGGGGCCGACCTCAGCGCGGTACCGAGGCCGGCGCCCGTACCGGACGGTTTGCGGCTCGTCGACTACACCGGGATCGACCCAGCTCGGCTCTGGCAGGCCAATGTGGCAGTCGCCGGAGACGACCCGAGTGGCTTGTCGCAGATCTCGCCGTACGACGATTGGCTGAAGCACGACTGGGACCACCCGGACCTCCGGCGGGACCTGAGTGTCGCGTTGCTGGACGGTGACGAGGTCGTTTCGTTCGTGACGACCACGGCCGACCCGGACCGACGGGTGATCTGGTCCAATCTGACCGGGACCGTACCGGCGTACCGGGGGCGTGGGCTGGCCAAGGTGGTGAAGTCGGCGGCGCTCGGGCGCAGCCGGGACGCCGGCTTCGAGCACGCCTTCACCGGCAACGACGCGGCGAACGCACCGATGCTCGCGGTCAACGAGTGGCTCGGCTACCGCGTCCGAGCGGCCGCCTGGACTGCAGAGAAGGTGCTCTGAACCGTGACCCGGTTCCTGGTCTCGATCGTCTTCTTCGCTGCCCTTTCCTTCGGGGTCGGTCTCCTGCTGTCCGGGGACGACTACTTCGAGTGGCCGCTGGCGCTCGGCCTGTTCGGAGTCGCTCTGGCCGGCGAGGCCGTGCGGCTGTGGATCAGGCGCGACCGCGCCAGGACCCGTCAATCGTCCGAAATCTGAGACTGGGCAGCTACTCTCTTAGTTGTGAGCGGCAACGTTCCCGCCTCGACCCGCACGCTGCGGGTACTGACGTTCCTGGCCACCCAGCCCGGAGCGGTACCGATGGAGCGCATCGCCTCCGCGGTCGGACTGCCACGCTCTTCGACCTACCACCTGCTGAAGGCGATGATCAGCGAGGGCTTCGTGGTTCATCTGCCCGAAGAGAAGCGGTACGGGCTCGGGGTCGCTGCCTTCGAGATCGGCTCGGCGTACCTGCGACACGATCCCCTCGAGCGCCTGGCCCGGCCGTTGCTCGCCCAGCTGGTCGCCGAGGTCGGCCAGACGGCACATCTCGGCGTACTGCACGGGCGGGAGCTCGTGTATCTGCTCAAGGAACAGCCACCGCGACCGGTCACGCTGGTCACCGATGTCGGTGTTCGGCTCCCTGCGACGTTGACCGCCTCCGGACGTGCGTTGCTCGCAGCGCTGCCGCCGGCCCAGGTCCGTGCGTTGTTCCCGACGCCGGAGACCTTCGTCCGGCGGACTGATCAGGGACCGCAGACACTCAGCCAGCTCAGACGCATCCTGGCCGACGAGAAACGTCAGGGATATGCGGTCGAGGACTCGCACATCACCCCGGGCGTGGCCTCGGTGGCGAGTGCGGCCGTGGATTATGCGGGCCATCCGGTGGCGGCGATCAGCATCAGCTTTCGCGCCGATGTGGTGCCGGCCGGTGAACGGTTCCTGCTCGCGCGGCGGACCCGTCAGGCCGCGGACGCGTTGACGCGGCGCCTCAGCCACTGAAAAGCCCCAGAACTGGCTAAGGGCCACCCAGTGGATGGGTGGCCCTTAACAGTGTGAATGTCCGGCGACGTCCTACTCTCCCACGACCTACCGGTCGCAGTACCATCGGCGCTGTCAGGCTTAACTTCCAGGTTCGGAATGGAGACTGGGTGTTTCCCTGACGCTATGGTCACCGTAACTCTATAGAAATATCAACCAACCACACCTCGTCACCGTGCTCACCCGTACTGGGTGGGCCGGGCTGGGGTTGACCGTATTCCGGGAACCGTATAGTGGACGCAAACTTCTTTTCGCAGCAGTCTGTTGCCAACCATTGGTTGGGTGTTTGAGACAAGCCCTCGGCCTATTAGTACCAGTCAGCTCCACACCTTACGGTGCTTCCACCTCTGGCCTATCAACCCAGTGGTCTACTGGGGGCCTTACCCGATTAACTCGGTGGGAGACCTCATCTTGAAGCGTGCTTCCCGCTTAGATGCTTTCAGCGGTTATCACTTCCGAACGTAGCCAACCAGCCGTGCTCCTGGCGGAACAACTGGCACACCAGAGGTTCGTCCACCCCGGTCCTCTCGTACTAGGGGCAGCTCTTCTCAAGTCTCCTGCGCGCGCAGCGGATAGGGACCGAACTGTCTCACGACGTTCTAAACCCAGCTCGCGTGCCGCTTTAATGGGCGAACAGCCCAACCCTTGGGACCTACTCCAGCCCCAGGATGCGACGAGCCGACATCGAGGTGCCAAACCATCCCGTCGATATGGACTCTTGGGGAAGATCAGCCTGTTATCCCCGGGGTACCTTTTATCCGTTGAGCGACGGTGCTCCCACATGCCACCGCCGGATCACTAGTTCCGACTTTCGTCCCTGCTCGACATGTCTGTCTCACAGTCAAGCTCCCTTGTGCACTTACACTCGACACCTGATTGCCAACCAGGCTGAGGGAACCTTTGAGCGCCTCCGTTACCTTTTAGGAGGCGACCGCCCCAGTCAAACTACCCACCAGGCACTGTCCCTGATCCAGATAATGGACCGAAGTTAGACAGCCAGAACAACCAGAGTGGTATTTCAACGATGACTCCACCCGAACTGGCGTCCGAGTTTCACAGTCTCCCACCTATCCTACACAAGTTGTACCGACCACCAATACCAAGTTGTAGTAAAGGTCCCGGGGTCTTTCCGTCCTGCTGCGCGTAACGAGCATCTTTACTCGTAATGCAATTTCGCCGAGTCCATGGTTGAGACAGCGCCCAAGTCGTTACGCCATTCGTGCAGGTCGGAACTTACCCGACAAGGAATTTCGCTACCTTAGGATGGTTATAGTTACCACCGCCGTTTACTGGCGCTTAAGTTCAAAGCTTCGCCGGCCTAAACCAGCTAACCTGTCCCCTTAACGTTCCAGCACCGGGCAGGCGTCAGTCCGTATACATCGAATTACTTCTTCGCACGGACCTGTGTTTTTAGTAAACAGTCGCTTGGGCCTGGTCTCTGCGGCCATCAACGCTTCCGAGAGCAAGTCTCGTCACGCATCCGGCCCCCCTTCTCCCGAAGTTACGGGGGCATTTTGCCGAGTTCCTTAACCATGGTTCACTCGATCGCCTTGGTATTCTCTACCTGATCACCTGTGTCGGTTTGGGGTACGGGCGGCTCTAACACTCACTACGAAGTTTTTCTCGGCAGCATGGGATCATCCACTTCCCCTCAACGGGTCCGCCTCGGTTCTCAGGCTATATGAGACACGGATTTGCCTATGCCTCGCCCTACCACCTTGCCCGCGGATCAGCTTGCGCCTACCATCGCCGCGGTTGGACTGCCCTCCTGCGTCACTCCTTAGTGCACCTAATACCAGTTCGGGTCAACGACTCCACCAATCAACCCGAAGGTCTCATGGCTTTGTGGTCTTAGCATCACCAGGTTCGGTCGGGTCGTGTTAATGCCGGTACGGGAATATCAACCCGTTGTCCATCGACTACGCCTGTCGGCCTCGCCTTAGGTCCCGACTTACCCAGGGCAGATTAGCTTGACCCTGGAACCCTTGATCATTCGGCGGACGGGTTTCTCACCCGTCATTCGCTACTCATGCCTGCATTCTCACTCGTGCAGCATCCACAACTAGATCACTCTGCTGCTTCACACGCTGCACGACGCTCCCCTACCCATCCACACACCTGGACACCAATCAAGTCGGTGCCGAGTACAAATGTGAATGCCACAGCTTCGGTGGATTGCTTGAGCCCCGCTACATTGTCGGCGCGGAATCACTTGACCAGTGAGCTATTACGCACTCTTTCAAGGGTGGCTGCTTCTAAGCCAACCTCCTGGTTGTCTGGGCAACTCCACATCCTTTTCCACTTAGCAATCGCTTAGGGACCTTAGCTGGTGATCTGGGCTGTTTCCCTCTCGACGACGGAGCTTATCCCCCGCCGTCTCACTGCCGCGCTCTCACTTACCGGCATTCGGAGTTTGGCTGATTTCGGTAAGCCGGTAAGCCCCCTAGACCATCCAGTGCTCTACCTCCGGTAAGAAACACGCGACGCTGCACCTATATGCATTTCGGGGAGAACCAGCTATCACGGAGTTTGATTGGCCTTTCACCCCTATCCACAGGTCATCCCCCAGGTTTTCAACCCTGGTGGGTTCGGTCCTCCACGCGGTCTTACCCGCGCTTCAACCTGCCCATGGATAGATCACTCCGCTTCGGGTCTAGAGCATGCGACTAAAGCGCCCTATTCAGACTCGCTTTCGCTACGGATACCCCTCACGGGTTAACCTCGCCACATACCACTAACTCGCAGGCTCATTCTTCAAAAGGCACGCCGTCACACCCACACAAGGTGAATGCTCCGACGGATTGTAGGCAATCGGTTTCAGGTACTATTTCACTCCCCTCCCGGGGTACTTTTCATCTTTCCCTCACGGTACTAGTCCGCTATCGGTCACCAAGAAGTATTTAGGCTTAGCGGGTGGTCCCGCCAGATTCACACGGGATTTCAAGAGTCCCGTGCTACTTGGGAAAACACTCGGAAGTCACTGTCTTACGCCTACGGGGCTGTTACCCACTACGGCTCAACTTTCCAGAAAATTCGACTTCAACAGTGATTTATAACTCCCTGACCCCACGGCATTAAGGCCTGAATGCTCCCACAACCCCATGTACGCAACGCACGCCGGCTATCACACGCACATGGTTTAGCCTCATCCGCTTTCGCTCGCCACTACTCACGGAATCACTATTGTTTTCTCTTCCTGCGGGTACTGAGATGTTTCACTTCCCCGCGTTCCCTCCAGAACCCTATGTGTTCAGGCACTGGTAACTGGCTTTAGAGTGCCAGCTGGGTTTCCCCATTCGGACACCCCCGGATCACAGCTTGGTTGCCAACTCCCCGGGGCTTATCGCAGGCTCCTACGTCCTTCATCGGCTCTTGGTGCCTAGACATCCACCGATTGCCCTTAGTAGCTTGTCAAAAAAACAACAAAAACAACTACTGAAGATGCTCGCGTCCACTATACAGTTCTCAAAATACGGGCAGGAAAACCAGCCCTACATCACCACTACCCTCGGACAATCCTCGCAAAGGGAAAACCCACCCCTACAAGCATCACCACCAGGAGTTTGGTGAGAGCCGGCCCCAGCCACACAGCTACACCCAGATCCGCAAAGATACAGGTAGTAGTAGTGACCCAGAAAAACCAGTCCAAGAAAACCCGAAGGTTCCCATGGCCCGATTCTTCAGGACCCAACAGCGCGCCTCGGCCACTCACCCAATCCTTGCCTCTGTTCCACGCTCACTTCCCCGAAGAGAAGATCGCAGTACTAAGACACTCAGACGAGTTCCTGGCCTAATGGTCAATGTTCCACATTCCGAAGCATCATCGCCCTGGAACGGATGTCCAGGAAACGACGAGTAGACAACCACACTCTTACGAGCCATGGCTGTCAATGCTCCTTAGAAAGGAGGTGATCCAGCCGCACCTTCCGGTACGGCTACCTTGTTACGACTTCGTCCTAATCGCCAGCCCCACCTTCGACGGCTCCCTCCACAAGGGTTAGGCCACCGGCTTCGGGTGTTGCCGACTTTCATGACGTGACGGGCGGTGTGTACAAGGCCCGGGAACGTATTCACCGCAGCGTTGCTGATCTGCGATTACTAGCGACTCCGACTTCATGGGGTCGAGTTGCAGACCCCAATCCGAACTGAGACCGGCTTTTTGGGATTCGCTCCACTTTGCAGTTTCGCAGCCCTTTGTACCGGCCATTGTAGCATGCGTGAAGCCCTGGACATAAGGGGCATGATGACTTGACGTCATCCCCACCTTCCTCCGAGTTGACCCCGGCAGTCTCCTATGAGTCCCCACCATAACGTGCTGGCAACATAGGACGAGGGTTGCGCTCGTTGCGGGACTTAACCCAACATCTCACGACACGAGCTGACGACAGCCATGCACCACCTGTATAGGACCCTTACGGACCCCCCATCTCTGGAGGATTTCCCTATATGTCAAACCCAGGTAAGGTTCTTCGCGTTGCATCGAATTAATCCGCATGCTCCGCCGCTTGTGCGGGCCCCCGTCAATTCCTTTGAGTTTTAGCCTTGCGGCCGTACTCCCCAGGCGGGGCGCTTAATGCGTTAGCTGCGGCACGGAGGACGTGGAATGTCCCCCACACCTAGCGCCCAACGTTTACGGCGTGGACTACCAGGGTATCTAATCCTGTTCGCTACCCACGCTTTCGCTCCTCAGCGTCAGGTAAGGCCCAGAGAGCCGCCTTCGCCACCGGTGTTCTTCCTGATATCTGCGCATTCCACCGCTACACCAGGAGTTCCACTCTCCCCTGCCTACCTCTAGTCTGCCCGTATCGGAAGCAGGCTCGGAGTTGAGCTCCGAGTTTTCACTCCCGACGTGACGAACCGCCTACGAGCCCTTTACGCCCAATAATTCCGGACAACGCTCGGACCCTACGTATTACCGCGGCTGCTGGCACGTAGTTGGCCGGTCCTTCTTCTGCAGGTACCGTCACTCTCGCTTCGTCCCTGCTGAAAGAGGTTTACAACCCGAAGGCCGTCATCCCTCACGCGGCGTTGCTGCGTCAGACTTTCGTCCATTGCGCAATATTCCCCACTGCTGCCTCCCGTAGGAGTCTGGGCCGTGTCTCAGTCCCAGTGTGGCCGGTCGCCCTCTCAGGCCGGCTACCCGTCGACGCCTTGGTAGGCCATTACCCCACCAACAAGCTGATAGGCCGCGAGCCCATCCCCCACCGCCAGAACTTTCAACCCCGAGCCATGAAGCCCGAAGTGATATCCGGTATTAGACCCCGTTTCCGAGGCTTATCCCGAAGTGAAGGGTAGGTTGCTCACGTGTTACTCACCCGTTCGCCGCTCGTGTACCCCCGAAGGGGCCTTACCGCTCGACTTGCATGTGTTAAGCACGCCGCCAGCGTTCGTCCTGAGCCAGGATCAAACTCTCCGTTGAAATCTATATGTAACCCGCCCCCAAAGAGGCGAGGAACAGACTACTTTGAGTGACCCTTTGATATCTCAGAAACAATCAAACTGACTTGAATCATAATTTCTCAAAGGAATCCGAACACAAACAAAGAACAACCCCCACCAAGAAACCAGATAGGCTCCTGATGAAAAAGATCGCCCAATGCCGTGAAACGGGATAAAACAAATTTCGGCATTGACTTTCGGCACGCTGTTGAGTTCTCAAGAATCGGACGCACACCGCGCTGTGAACCTTGCGATTCAAGCTCCGGGGCAACCCGCCAAACATTACTGTTTCGCTCCAGGCCAGTCAAATCGGCCCTTTTCGATCCAGTTCCCCGCGTGACTCAGTGACCGAAACCCGCACTAGGCGCGTTTCAGCTCCTGGACCCTTCAGGGAGTCTGGAGCGACCGGCCGCTTTCGCGTCCCGCACTCGCTCCGACAAAGAGAACAATACACGCTTCTGGGAGTGCTTTTGACCAGGGGTACCTCTGGGGCCGACGGAGCTGCCGGAACCACCTGACTCCGGCAGCCCGTCGACGGGGATCACCAAGACGATTTGGTGATCCCGGGCAGTTCCCCACGGTGGGCCATCGTGCGGAACCGGACTCGGGAGATACCCGCCTTGCGGAGGAACCCGCGCGGCCGGCCGTCGGCGACATCGCGGTTGCGGACCCGGATCGGGCTCGCGTCCCGCGGCAGTTTCTGCAGCTTGAGCTGGGCGGCGTCGCGCTCCTCGGAACCCGAAGCGGGGTCGGCGATGACGCGCTTCAGCTCGGCCCGCCGCTCGGCGTACAGGGCGACGGTGCGCTTGCGCTGCTCGTTCTTCGCGATCTTGCTCGTCTTCGCCACGGAGAGCTCTACCGCTCTTCGCGGAAGTCGACGTGCTGACGGACCCTCGGGTCGTACTTGCGCAGTACGAGCCGATCGGGGTCGTTGCGGCGGTTCTTCCGCGTCACGTAGGTGACGCCGGTCCCCGCGGTACTGCGCAGCTTCACGATCGGACGCAGCTCGTTGCTCTTGGCCATCAGACCAACCTTTCCGGGCGCCGTCACGACGCCGTTGAACCCTGTACGACTGAACGCCGCCGACCGGGCTGACATTCCCGTTGCCAGAAGTGTACGTTGTACTGGTTATCGTTTTCAATAAGACGGGAGTGCCGATGCTACCGGTGACCTTGCTGACGGGTGCCGACGACCAGATCCGGGCCGCAGCGGCGGGTGAACTCCTGGCCGGCGACACCGTTCTGGTCGAGTACGACCTCACCGGCCTGGTGGGTGGCTCCGTACTACGAACCGCCCGCACCGCGGCCGGCGTGATCGACGAGGAGCTGATCCGGATGGGGCACCCGTGTGTGTCCTGTGCGATGCGCGGCTCACTCGTTCCGCTGTTGGTCAGCATCGCGGCCACCGAGCGGTACGGCGCCGCGATCGTCTCGGTCCCCGGGGCCGGCGACACTCAGGCGCTGGCCGAGGAGATCGCCCACGACGCCGGCGAGGAGCTGCGGGTGGACGCGGTCCTGACCGTGCTCGACCCGGCCACCTTCCCTGCGGACGTCAGCGGCGACGCCTTCATCCACGATCGCGGCATCCCGACCGCCGCGGAGGACGGCCGGGCGATCGCGGAGGTGCTGATCCGGCAGGTCGAATACGCCAACGCCGTCATCCTGGGCGAGGCACAGACAGCGGGAGCGCCGGAGCAAGCCGCAGCGAATGCCCCGCAGCCGGCAGCAGGGCCGGAAGAGGGGGATGCCGAGTCAGCGGCAACCGCAGTCGAGACCACGCGGGCGCTGGCCTCGGCTCTCAATCCCCAGGCGTTGGTCCGGCCGATGTCGGCGGCGCGGGAGCTGTTCGGCGTACGGCTGCATGATCCGGACGCCGCCGAGGCGTGGGTCGAGCCAGGCTCGATCAGCGCTCCCCTGCAGACCGGCGGACCGGTGCGGACCCTGGTCTGGCAGTCCGACCGTCCGTTCCACCCTGAACGGCTTTACGACGCCTTGGAGGAGCTGGTCTCCAGTTCGGCCCGAGGCAAGGGAACGGTGTGGCTGGCGTCCCAGCCGCACGCCCGGCTCGGCTGGGACAGCTTCGGCACGAACATCGCGCTCGGCGTCCTCGGTCCGTGGCTGGCCGACCTGCCGCCGGAGCGCTGGTCCGAGGTCGGTCAGACCCATCAGGCCCGGTCGGCGCTCGAGTGGCACCCCGAGCACGGCGACCGCGCGTCGTACCTGTCGATCACCGGAGTCGGCCTGGACATCTGGGAATTAGAACGGCTCCTCAGCGGTTGTGTCCTTCGTACGGGTGAGTCGGAACACCAGCTGACCGACCCGTTCGCCCCTTATCTGGAAGGAAGTACCGCAGCATGAAGGCTGACATCCACCCCGACTACCGCCGGGTCGTGTTCCGTGACAAGTCCGGCAACTTCAGCTTCCTGACCGGCTCCACCCGCGAGAGCTCCGAGACCGTCGAGTGGCACGACGGGAACACCTACCCGGTCGTCGACGTCGAGATCTCGTCGGCCAGCCACCCGTTCTACACGGGCCAGCAGCGTGTGATGGACACCCAGGGCCGGGTCGAGAAGTTCAAGAAGCGCTACGGCAAGGTCTGACCTCCCCGCCTTTCCGCAACGGCCCGCCGATCCCCGGATCAGCGGGCCGTTTTCGTTGGCCCACTGACTTTGTCTCGGATATCAGACGTGTGAACGCTGCCGGTACTACGTCCGGCGGGGTGCAGGTCGCAGACTGAGCGGGTGGAGCCCGTGGAGATTGTCGGGGTGGGGTTGTCGCCTCTGGATGCGGTGTCACTCGGTCAGCGCCGTACGCCGGTCCGCCTGGGGACTGCCGCGCGGCAACGGATGACGGCGTCGGCCGCGGCGGTCGCCGACATCGCGTTGTACCGCCCGGTCTACGGGCGGACCACCGGGGTCGGGGCCAACCGGGACGTGCTGACCTCCGATCCGGAGCACGGCGCCCGGTTGCTGGCGTCGCACTCGACCACCGGGACCACGTCGTACCCGGAGGACGTGGTGCGGCTCGGGTTGCTGATCCGGGTCAACCAGCTCGCCTCCGGCGGGTCGGGGCTCGCGCCCGAGGTGGCCGACGCGATCGTTGCCCTGCTCAACGACGAGGGACTGCCCGAGCTGCACCGCGGCGGCGCGATCGGGACCGGCGATCTCGGTGCCCTGGCCGAGCTCGGTCTGGCGCTCGGCGATGTCATCGACGGCACCAGCGCGTTGCCGTTGCTGTCGAGCAACGCGATCACGCTGGCCGAGTGCTGCCTGGCCTATGTCGAGGCCGCGACGCTGATCAACGTCGTGCCGCTGGTCGGCGGTCTGTCCCATGTCGCGCTGCGCGGCAACGCCGAGGTGTACGACGAACGCGTCCACGCCGCCCGGCCGCAGCCCGGCCAGGTGCGGGTGGCCCGCCGGATGCGCGGCCTGCTCGACGAACTGCCGATCCCGTCGGCCCGCGTGCAGGACCCGTTCGGCCTGCGGGCCTTCGCCCAGGTGCTCGGCCCGGCCGTCGACCACGTCGATGCCCTGGGCAACGCGCTGGCGATCGACATCAACGCCTCCGCGGAGAATCCGCTGGTGGCCGGCGACACGGTGCTGCACAATGGCAACTGGCACGCGATGCCGATCGCGCTCGGGCTGGACTCGCTCCGGCTCAGCCTGCACTCGGTCGCCACCCTGTCCACCTCCCGGGTGGCGAACCTGGTCGATCCGGACTTCACCGGCCTGAGCCGGTTCCTGGCGAGCGGCTCGGAGGCCAGCTCGGGCGTGATGATGATCGAGTACGTCGCCCACGACGCGCTCGCGTCGGTCCGCTCGACCGCTCAGCCGGCCACGCTCGGTACGGCGACGCTCTCGCGCGGAGCCGAGCACCACGCGAGCTTCGCGCCGCAGGCCGCGGTACTGACCGGGCAGTTGCTGGATGCGTTGCGTGATGTGCTGGCGTGCGAGCTGGTGACCGCGGTACGGGCGGTTCGGTTGGCCGGCCTGGAACCGGAGAAACTGGCGCCGGCCGCGATCGGACCCTGGCTGGCCGATGCGCTGGCGGCGCTGCCCGACATACTGACCGACCGCTCGCTCCGGGACGACCTGGAGATCGCCCGGGGTCTGCTGACCCAATGGGGCGATCGCCAGGTCGAGCATCCTGCCGAGGCGGGTTAGGCAGCGGCGAGCAGGCGGAACCAGGGCTTGCCGTTGAGCAGCGCCAGGGCCTCCGGGGAGAGCAGGCCACCGAGCCCGTTGCGAGCCGTGACAGCTGCCTGACGGGCGGGGCCGTCGCCGAACAGCAACTGCTGGATCTGCCACGGGGTGCCGATCGGCAGCGGGAGCGGCGCGCCGTACGGGATGCGCGGCTGCTGCGCGACCAGGGTGACGCCGTTGCCGGTGTCGCGGATCGGGTCCAGGTCGTAACCGTGGTCACCGGAGAGGTAGCCGGACAGGCCGTTCGCGAACGCGGCCAGGTTGGTGATCATGTTGGTCGAGTTGCAGATGCCGTCGTTCTCGTTGCACACCTCGCGAACCGCGATGCCGGCGTAGTCGTGCGGGCCCTGCATGGTGACGCCGGGCAGGATCGACGGCAGGTTCGTCTCGATCCCGCCGGCCACGCCACCCCGGCCGCCGTTGCCGAAGGGCCGGCGCGGGTTGCCGTAGAGCACGCCGTTCAGCTGCTGCCGCGGGATCGTGGTCGACTTCGCGAACTTCTCCAGCACGTTGCCCGCGACCACGGCACCCTCGGAGTAGCCGGACAGCGTGAGGTGGGAGGACGGGCAGGCAGCGTGGAAGCTGGTGACCGCCGCGGTCAGCTTGCCGACGCCCTCGGCGACCGACGCGTCCAGCGCGAGCCGATCCACGACCGGGAAGACGCCTGCGTAGTACGGCACCTGCACGATCTGTACGCCGGCCGGCACGTTGTGGTTGAACCGCGAGTTGTTCCAGTTCACCAGGGACTCACCGGCCGTGTAGCCGTCGGTCTGGAACACCGCGGTAGCCGGACAGGCCGCGGCAGCAGCCTGGGCAGGGGCGGTCGCGACCAGGGCGCCGGCCGCGACGACAGCTCCGGCCAGTACTGCGCCGGCAATTCGAGCAATCGATTTCTCGCTCCGCATCAAAGCACCTCTCTGAACTGGTGGGGGTGCTCGCAGCGTGCCGAGCAGCGGTCACCGGCCGCAACCCCCGCGAACGCCGCGGCGGCGCCGCCCGCCGGGCGTTTTCGCAGGTCAGAGGGTCAGCAAGCGCTCTCAGAATCCCTCTGCCGGGTTTCGACCTGGATCGAAAAGCTCACAGCCGGCCGTACGCCTTCAGCGTGCGCAGCGCCTGGACCGTCACGATGCCCCGGTACTCCTGGGTGGCGGCCTTGCCCGGCGGTTCCCAGGTGATCGCCCAGCCGCCGTCGTCCTGCTGATCGGCGACCAGCCGGTCGAGGTGGCCTTCGATCTGAGCATCGTCGAACAACGGCCGCCACACGCTGTCCGGCGTCGGGGCGAACTGCAGCGGCGTCACCCCGTACGACGGGTCGGCGGCCTCCGCCCGGTAGTACGAGACCTTCGGCAGCCAGTCCCGCACCTTGTCGAGGTCCGGCGTCCCGGCGTGACCGATGAACTCCAGCGACTCGTGCACGGCGTGAGCGTCCTCCGGCAGTCCCTTGGCCAGCTCCGCCTTGCACCACGCTTCGGCCTGGTCGCGCCACGGGTGCGCGAAGTCCAGCGCGTACAGCCTTCCCACCAGGCCGGCGGTCGGGTTGAGTGCCGGCAGGTAGGTCCACTCGGACATGTGCTCGGCGCGCGGATAGCCCTCGATCACCGGCGAGGCAAGCGAGACAGCACCCTCCGCGGCCGCGACCGACTGCAGCCAGTCGCAGGCCCGCCCGACCAGTTCGTCATCGCGGGCACCGGCCGCGAGCAGCGTGTCGAAGGCGGTCTCCACGTCCAGCGCGGTGCTGTCCGGGCACCGCTTGTCCGGCTCCAGCCCGTGCCCGAACCCACCGTCGGCGTTCCGGTAGCCCCGCAACGCGTCCACCACCCCGGCCGGGTCCGCGCCCTCGAACACGGTCGCGAACAACCGCCGCTCCAGCACCCGCGCCTCGGTCCGGACGAACTGCCGTGCACTCTCGAAGATCTCCATGCCCCTAGCTTGCCGCGCCGCACCGACACCGGTCTTGAAGAAATCAGCCATCATCGGAACCATGCCCGACGACCTGTACTCCGATGTACTCGACGAACAGCTGGTCCGCCCGGACGGGCGCACGGTGGCCTGGACCAGAACCGGCGAAGGCACCCCGGTACTCCGCCTGCCGGGCACACCTGGTTCCCGCTGGAGCGTGCGGGCCGACCGGTCGATCTGGGTCGAACGCGGGCTCCAGGTGATCAACACCGAGCGGCCCGGTTTCGGCGACTCGACCCGGTTGCCGGGCCGGAAGTTCCGGGAGCACTCCGACGACCTGGCCGCGATCCTCGACCACCTCGGTCTCGATCGCGTCTATCTGACCGGCGGCAGCGGCGGCGCGCCGCATGTCCTGGCGTTCGCCGCGCACCATCCGGACCGGGTGGTCGCGGCGACCGTCATGGTCGGGCTGCCGCCGCTCGAGGACGACGAGTACGAGCAGATGATCCCGTTCAACACGACCGCTTTCCGGTCCGCCCGGGACGGTGACGAGGAGGCTCTGCGCGAGCAGCTGGCGGCGGCGTACGAGGTGGTCAAGACGGCGCCGCTGGCTCCACTGGACACCGCGATGGCGACGGCTCCGGCGTCCGATCTCGCGATCATGAGCGACCCGGTCTGGCGGGCGGGCCAGGAGCGCGCGATGGTGGCCGCCTTCGCCCAGGGGATGGACGGCTGGCTGGACGAGATGCTGGCGATGGGCGGCGAGTGGACCGATATCGACCTGACCGCGATCAGCACCAGCCTCACCTGGTGGCACGGCAGCACCGATCGCAACTGCCCGTTCAGCGCGGCCGAGCGGCTGGTGAAGCAGCTGCCGACGGCGACACTGAGGGAGCTGGGCGCCGGTCACTTCGAGCCGTACAACCGCGAAGGCGAGATTCTCGACGAACTGCTCGCCCGAGGCCGCTGAAACGCAGCCACAGCAGGACCGGCTCAGCGCGGTGCGAGCCGGACCGGCTCGGACGCGTCGCGTGCTCACGGTTCGAAGCGGTATCCCATGCCCGGTTCGGTGAGCAGGTGGACGGGCCGGGCTGGATCGGCTTCGAGCTTGCGCCGCAGCTGCCCCATGTAGAAGCGCAGGTTGCCACTCGCAGTCTCGTACCCCGGCCCCCACACCTCCGTGAGCAGCTGCCGCTGGGACATCAGCTTGCCGGGGTGCCGCACCAGCACCTCCAGCAGATGCCACTCGGTCGGGGTCAGCCGCACGTCCTCCCCCGACTCCAGCGTCACCCGCTTCGCCGACAGATCCACCTGGGCGCCGCCGACCGTGACGACCGGCTCGTCCTGCGCGAGGTTGCTGCGCCGTAGTACCGCGCGCATCCGGGCCAGCAGTTCGTCGATGCCGAACGGTTTGGTCACGTAGTCGTCGGCGCCCGCGTCGAGCGCCTCGACCTTGTCCGTACTGTCGGTTCGGCCGGACAGCACCAGGATCGGTGCCTCGGTCCAGCCGCGCAGCCCGCGGATCACGTCGACGCCGTCGAAGTCGGGCAGGCCGAGGTCGAGGATCACCAGGTCCGGCGGGTACTGCGCGGCCACCTTGAGCGCCGCCGTTCCGCTGCCCGCGACGTGCACCTCGTACCGCCTGGCCTTCAGGTTGATCTGCAACGCGCGCACGATCTGCGGCTCGTCGTCGACCACCAGGACTCTGGTCACTCCCGTACCTCCGGTCCGGACGCGGACCGCTCCCGGCTGCCCGGCACCGGCGCGTCGTCCGGCCTCAAGGTTGCCATGGGCAAAGAAACGACCATGGTCAGCCCACCTCCGGGAGTGTCCTCCGGCTGCAACGACCCGCGCATCGCCTCGGTCAGTCCACGGGCCAGAGCCAGCCCGAGGCCGACGCCGGTGGTGTTGTCGGTGTCCCCCAGCCGCTGGAACGGCGCGAACATCCGGTCCCGTTCCTCCCGCGGGATACCCGGGCCCCGGTCGATCACCCGCACTTCGACGATGTCACCGAGCGAACTGCCCGTCACCATCGGCGGCCGGCCGGCGGGCGAGTAGCGGACCGCGTTGGCGAGCAGGTTGGCCAGCACCCGTTCCAGCAGCGCCGGATCGGCCTCGATCAGCGGCAGGGTGTCCGGGACGTCCACGGTGATTCCGGCGGAACTGTCGCCGAGCTCGGCCAGCGCGCTCGGCATGATCTCGTCCAGCGCCATCGGCCGCGGGAACACCGGCAGTACGCCGGCCTGCAGACGGCTCAGGTCGAGCAGGTTGTCCACCAACCGGGTCAGGCGGTCGAGGGACTCGTCCGCCGTCTCCAGCAGCTCGTCGCGCTCGTCGACGGTCCACTCGACGTCCGAACCGCGCAGGCTGGTGACCGACGCCTTGGCCGAGGCGAGCGGGGACCGCAGGTCATGGCCGACCGCGCGCAGGAGCGCGGTCCGGAGTTTGTCGGCCTCGGCGAGCGGTTTGGCTTCCGCGGCGGCCTCGCTCAGCCGG
Source organism: Kribbella sp. CA-293567 (assembly GCF_027627575.1). Classification (NCBI taxonomy): domain Bacteria; kingdom Bacillati; phylum Actinomycetota; class Actinomycetes; order Propionibacteriales; family Kribbellaceae; genus Kribbella; species Kribbella sp. CA-293567. The sequence goes on along the minus strand of NZ_CP114065.1, from coordinate 649,648 downwards.
GCCTTGTCGACCAGCGCTGCCGCGTGGGCCGCGAAGGCTCCGACCAGACGGCGCTCGTCGGCGGCCAGCGATCGGCCCTGCAGGACAAGGACGAGGTCCTCCCGGCCGGGAATCTCGGCGTCACCGTCCTCCGGCCGCCGGCAGGTCGGCGTACCGGCCGAGGCGATCGGGCGCCAGGTCTCGGTCAGTTCGTCGGTGTCGACACGTTCCATCAGGCAGGCACTCGACATCCCGAACGCCTCGCGGACCCGCTCCAGCAACGCGGGCAAAGCGGTCTCGCCGCGCAGTACGGAGCCCGCGAGGGTCGCCAGCGTCTCGGACTCGGCTGCCGACCGCGCGGCCTGGCGGGTACGCCGGGCCGCCCGGTCGACCACCGAGGAGACGAGCCCGGCGACCAGGACGAAGATGCTCAGGGCGAGCGCGTTGTTCGGCTCGGTGATCGTGAAGGACCGGGTCGGTGGCGTGAAGAACCAGTTCAGCACCACCGTCCCCGCGATCGCGGTCAGCATGGCCGGCCACCACCCACCGACCAGGGCCACCACGACCACGGCGAACAGGAACGCCAGCACGTTGCTGGTCAGATTGAGGGTGTCACCGCCGAGCCCGAGAAGCAGCGCGAACATCGGCGGGAGCAGCACCGCCAGCAAGAACCCGTAGGCCAGCCGGCGTCGCGACAGACTGCCGTGCATCCGGGGCAGGCGCCCGCGCCCCATCTCCGAATGCGTGACGATGTGGACGTCGATGTCACCGGAGTCCCGGATCGAACTGGCGCCGATGCCGGGTCCGGTCAGGAGCGCGGCCAGCCGGGACCGGCGGCTGCCACCGAGCACCAGTTGAGTGGCGTTCTCCGCGCGGGCGAAGGCGAGCAACGCGGCGGGAATGTCCTCGCCGACCACCTGGTGATAGGTCCCGCCCAGGCTCTCGGCCAGCGCCCGCTGCTGCGCCAGGGCGGTCGGATCGGCCCCGGTCAGTCCGTCCGACCGGGTGATGTGGACGGCGAGCAGATCCCCTCCGGAGGAGCGGGCCGCGATGCGGGCGGCACGCCGGATCAGCGTCTCCCCTTCGGGACCGCCGGTGAGCGCGACGACGACCCGCTCACGCGCTTCCCAGGTGGAGTCGATGTCGTGCTGGGAACGGTACTGCTGCAGGCCCGCGTCGACCCGGTCGGCGAGCCAGAGCAACGCCAGCTCGCGTAGGGCCGACAGGTTGCCGACCCGGAAGTAGTTGCCCAGGGCGGCATCGATCTTGTCCGCCGCGTAGACGTTGCCGTGCGCCATCCGGCGGCGCAGCGCCTCCGGGGTCATGTCGACCAGCTCGATCTGGTCCGCGGCCCGGACCACCCGATCGGGCACGGTCTCCTGCTGCGGTACGCCGGTGATCTTCTCGACCACGTCGTTGATCGACTCCAGGTGCTGGATGTTGACCGCCGAGATCACGTCGATCCCGGCGGCCAGCAGCGCGTCGATGTCCTCCCAGCGCTTGGCGTTCCGGCTGCCCGGAACGTTGCTGTGGGCAAGTTCGTCGACCAGTGCGACCTCGGGCCGGCGGGCCAGCACGGCGTCCAGATCCATTTCGGTGAAGCTGCCGCCGCGATGGTCGATGATCCTGCGCGGCACCACTTCGAGCCCGTCGAGCATGGCCGCGGTGTGCTCACGGCCGTGGGTCTCGACGTACCCGACCACCACGTCGGTGCCGCGTCCGCGCCGCCGGATCGCCTCGCCCAGCATCTTGTAGGTCTTGCCGACGCCGGGCGCGGCACCCAGGTAGATCCTCAGGTGCCCACGGCCGCTTCTGCTCATCTGTCCTTCGTCTCGTCAGCGCTGGGCGGCCAGTTCGGCGTTCAGGGTGACCACGTTGACCCGCGGTTCGCCCAGGAAGCCGAGGGTCCGTCCTCGGGTGTTCTCCTTCACCAACTGTCGCACCTCGGCCGGGGTGAGCCCACGCTCCCGCGCGACCCTGGCCACCTGCAGTTCGGCGTACGCCGGGCTGATGTGCGGATCGAGTCCGCTGCCGCCGGCCGTCAACGCGTCCGGCGGCACCTGCGACGGGTCGGCGCCTTCGAGCTTCGCGACCGCCGCGCGGCGCTCCGCGATCAGCTTCCGCAGCTCCTCGTTGTTAGGCCCGTACTGCGAAGCGGCACTGCCCGCCGCGTCGTACTCGACCGCCGACGGCCGCGTCCGGAACAGGGACGGATCCTTCGAGTAGTCCTGACCGATCAGGTCGGAGGCGACGTCCTTGCCGTCGACCTGGATGACCGAGCCGTTCGCGTTGCCGGGGAAGAGTGCCTGGGCGGCTCCCGTCATCGCGAGCGGATAGATCACCCCGAGGCCGAGCGTGAACACCGCGAGCGCCCGGGTGGCGACCCCGAACTGGCGGAAGGTGGCGGGAAATCTGCTGGACATGGTCCGTTGCCTCTCAGCCGATGCCCGGGATGAGCGAGATCAGCAGGTCGATGAGTTTGATGCCGACGAACGGGGTGATCAGGCCGCCCGCGCCGTAGATCAGCAGGTTGCGGCGCAGCATCGCCGACGCCGAGGACGGCCGGTACCGCACGCCCCGCAGCGCCAGCGGTACCAGCGCGATGATCACCAGCGCGTTGAAGACGACCGCGGACAGGATCGCCGACTCGGCCGAGTCCAGCCGCATGATGTTGAGCCGGTCCAGACCGGGGTACGCCGCCGCGAACAGGGCCGGCAGGATCGCGAAGTACTTGGCCACGTCGTTGGCGATCGAGAACGTGGTGAGCGAGCCGCGGGTGATCAGCAACTGCTTGCCGATCTCGACGATCTCGATCAGCTTGGTCGGATCGGAGTCGAGGTCGACCATGTTGCCGGCCTCCTTGGCGGCCGAGGTGCCGCTGTTCATCGCGACGCCGACGTCGGCCTGGGCCAGCGCCGGGGCGTCGTTGGTGCCGTCACCGGTCATCGCGACCAGCCGGCCGCCCTCCTGCTCCTTCTTGATCAGCGCCATCTTGTCCTCGGGCGTCGCCTCGGCCAGGAAGTCGTCCACCCCGGCCTCCTCGGCGATCGCCTTCGCGGTCAGCTGGTTGTCGCCGGTGATCATCACGGTCCGGATGCCCATCGCACGCAGCTGGTCGAACCGCTCCCGCATCCCTTCCTTCACGACGTCCTTGAGGTGGATGACACCCAGCGGCCGCACCAGATCTTCCTTGCTTACGGCAACGACCAGGGGCGTACCGCCCGAGGCGGAGATGCCGTCGACGAGCTCGCCGAGTTCGGCCACCACGGTGCCGCCCTGGTCGTGGATCCAGGCAGTGATCGCGCCGGCCGCGCCCTTGCGGATCCGCCGGTCGTCCACGTCGACGCCGCTCATCCGCGTCTGCGCGGTGAACTCGACGAACGTCGCACGCGGCAGCTCGCCGGTGTGCCGCTCCCGCAGCCCGTACCGCGACTTCGCCAGTACGACGATCGAGCGGCCCTCCGGCGTCTCGTCGGCCAGGCTCGACAGCTGAGCCGCGTCGGCCAGTTCGGCCTCGCTGACCCCGGCCAAAGGCAGGAACTCGGCGGCCTGCCGATTGCCCAGGGTGATCGTGCCGGTCTTGTCGAGCAGCAACGTGTTGACGTCTCCGGCGGCCTCGACCGCGCGGCCCGACATCGCCAGCACGTTGCGCTGGACCAGCCGGTCCATCCCCGCGATCCCGATCGCCGACAGCAGGGCGCCGATCGTGGTAGGGATCAGGCAGACCAGCAGCGCGACCAGGACGACGATGCTCAGGTCCACCCCGGCGAAGTCGGCGAACGGCGGCAGCGTGACGGTCGCCATCAGGAAGACGATGGTCAGACTGGCCAGCAGGATGTTCAGCGCGATCTCGTTCGGCGTCTTCTGCCGGGAGGCGCCCTCCACCAGCGCGATCATCCGGTCGATGAAGCTCTCGCCGGGCCTGGTGGTGATCTTCACGACGATCCGGTCCGACAGCACCTTCGTCCCGCCGGTGACCGCGCTCCGGTCACCACCCGACTCCCGGATCACCGGCGCCGACTCACCGGTGATGGCCGACTCGTCCACGCTCGCGACGCCCTCGACGACGTCGCCGTCACCAGGGATGATCTGGCCGGCCTCGACCACCACCAGGTCACCGAGCTGCAGCGATGCGGCCGGTACCTCGTCCTCGGTGAGCCGGTCCGCGGACAGCCTGCGGGCGGTCGTCTCGGTCTTCGCCCGGCGCAGTGTCGCCGCCTGGGCCTTTCCCCGGCCTTCCGCGACCGCCTCGGCCAGGTTGGCGAACAGCACGGTCAGCCAGAGCCAGACGACGATCCACCAGACGAACACGGTGGAGTCGGTGCAGGCCAGGATGGTGGCGGCGACCGCGCCCACCTCGACCACGAACATCACCGGGTTCTTCACCATCACCCGCGGATCGAGCTTGCGCAGCGCGTCCGGCAGTGAGGTGAGCAGCATCTTCGGGGTGGTCACAGTCCCTCCGCGAGGGGTCCGAGAGTGAGAGCGGGGAAGTAGGTCAGACCGGTGACGATCAGCACGACGCCGATCAGCATCGCCACGAACAGGGGTTTGTGGGTCGGCAGCGTGCCTTCGTTGACGGGCACCGGCTGCTGCCGGGCGAACGATCCGGCCAGCGCGAGCACGATGACGATCGGGATGAACCGCCCGAGCAGCATCACCAGGCCCAGAGCCGTGTTGTAGAAGGGGATGTTGGCGCTGATCCCGCCGAAGGCGCTGCCGTTGTTGTTGCCGGCCGAGGTGAACGCGTAGAGCACCTCGGAGAACCCGTGCGGGCCGCCGGTGTTGAAGATCGAGGCCCGGCCGGTGGCCAGCGCCATCGCGATCGCCGAACCGGCCAGTACCAGGCTCGGGGTGGCCAGGATGTAGAGCGAGACGAGCTTCATCTCGCGGGCGGTGATCTTCTTCCCCAGGTACTCCGGGGTGCGGCCGACCATCAGCCCGGCCACGAAGACGGCCAGCACCGCGAGGACGAGCATGCCGTAGAGACCGGTACCGACACCGCCCGGGCTGACCTCGCCCAGCATCATGTGGAAGAGCGCGGTGCCGCCGCCCAGCGGGGTGAAGGAGTCGTGCGCGGCGTTCACCGCGCCGGTCGACGTACCGGTGGTGGAGCTTGCGAACAGGGCGGACGCCCATTCGCCGAAGCGGGTCTCCTTGCCCTCCATCGCGGCTCCGGCTGCTTGCGTCGCCGTACCGGCACCCTGGTTCTCGAAGAAGGTGGCGGAGAAGGTGAACGCGGCCCACAACGTGCCCATCACGCCGAGGATCGCGTAGCCCTGTCGCTTGTCCCCGACCATCAGGCCGAAGGTGCGGGTCAGCGAGACCGGGATGACCAGCAGCAGGAAGATCTCGAACAGGTTGGACAGGCCGTTGGGGTTCTCGAACGGGTGAGCGGAGTTGGCGTTGTAGAAGCCACCGCCGTTGGTGCCCAGTTCCTTGATCACCTCCTGGCTCGCCACCGGGCCGCCGGGCAGGTGCTGGGTCTGGCCCACCACCGAGGTCACCTCGTGACCGCTGGAGAAGTTCTGGACGACGCCCATCGCGACCAGCGCGAGAGTGCCGAGCACGGCGATCGGGAGCAGGACACGGACGACCGTGCGGGTCAGGTCGACCCAGAAGTTGCCCAGGGGGTCGGTCTTCGACCGCGCGAACCCGCGGATCACGGCGATCGCGACGGTGATGCCGACGGCGGCCGAAAGGAAGTTCTGCACCGCGAGGCCGGCGAACTGGACCAGGTGGCCCAGCGTGGCCTCGGGTGAGTAGGACTGCCAGTTCGTGTTGGAGACGAACGACGCGGCCGTGTTGAAGGCCAGCGCCTGCTCGACGTTCGGCAGGCCCAGCGAGAGTGGCAGTTGCGACTGCAGCCGCTGGACCAGGTACAGCAGGATCAGACCGACAGCGGAGAAGGCCAGCAGCGAGCGCGCGTACACGGCCCAGGTCTGGTCGGCCTTGGAGTCGACCCCCAGTACCTTGTACATCCCACGCTCGATCCGGGCGTCCTTTCCGGACGTGTAGACCCGGGCCAGGTAGCCGCCGAGCGGGCGGTACACGGCGGCCAGGAGCGCGACCAGCAGGCCGACCTGGAGCAGGCCGGCAGCGGTGTCGGACATCAGAACCTCTCGGGAAAGATCAGGGCCGCGAGCAGGTAGAGGACCAGGGCCGCGGCCACCAGGAGGCCGGTGATGTTCTCGGTGCTCACAGCTTCTCCACCCCTCGCAGTGCGAACCAGACGACCGCGAACGTCGCTACACACAGGGCGAGGTACAGCACGTCCTTCACGGCTGTCCCCACCTCTCGGCATCAGTGCTCATGAGTCCACTGAACTGCGCTCACCGCGCTGCCGGCAGGGTTCTCGCAGCTCTCTCACACCCGCCCACTCAGCTCTCACACGCCTCTCGCATACTTACGGCTGGCATGAGCAGCCCCCACCAGAGTTAGGGAAGACCGCAGTGACTGAAGTGGACAACCAGGAGCTCTCCGCCACCGGCGAGCAGTTCTTCTCCGACGAGAGCCGCAAGGCGCTGGCCGAGGCCAGCCGCCAGCTGGCCGAACGCCTGCAGGCCCACACCGAGGCCCTGCTCGCGATGACCGGTGACGAGGACCAGAACGCGCTCTACGAGCAGAACTCGGCGGTGGAGGAGCTCGTCGAGGGCTGGAACGACGCCGTCTTCGAGCACACCGGGACCGCGCCGCTGCTGCTGGACGACGAGGTCGGCGAGGACGAGGACGACGAAGAGGCCGAGGAGCCGGACCAGGTGATCAGCGTGGTGTCCCGGTTCGACCTGCGCGTGGTCGACCTGGAGGCGCTGCTGGACGCCGGCCGGACCGCGCAGGAGCGGCACCCGGCCGAACTGGACGAGACCGGCGAGCGGGAGCCGGTCGAGACCGCCGAGCAGGCCATCTACGAGATCAGCCGTGAGGTCGGCGAGGCGTGGTTCGAGCTGCCCGGGGTCGACCTGGTCGCCGGGGCCCGCGCGTACGTCGTACCGGAGTACCCGTTCGAGGCGCTCGAGGCGGATGCCGAGGACGTCGTCTCCGAGCTGGGTGCGCCCAACGGTGCCGTCACGCACGCGGAGACCTGGGCCTGACTCAGGCGGCGGCGACCGCTTCGATCTCGAGGAGCCACTCCTCGGCGTAGATGTCGCAGATGATGATCGTCAGTGCCGGGGCGTGCTCGCCGAGGATCTCCTCGCGGATCTTCGAGTTGAGCGCCCGGTACTGGCGGTCGGACAGGTAGGTGGTCACCTTGACCAGGTTCCGGACCTCGAGCCCGGCCTCGGCCAGGACGGCCAGCACGTTGCGCCAGACCATCCGGCACTGGTCCTCGAACGACTCCGGGATCTTGCCGTGTCCGTCGGCCCACGGCACCTGGCCGCTGACGAAGACGAGCCGCCCGGCGCCCTCCACCTGGACGCCGTGCGTGTAGTTGCCCGCCGCGGCCGGCAGGATCGCCGGGTTCAGCGGCTGGATCGATAGCTCTGACATCGGTGTGGTCCCCCCACGAATCGCGGTTTGACCATGTCTATCGCGCCAACCGCTTCTCGAACCAGTGGTGGGCGTAGGGCTCGTCGTTGAAGGCCGGTACTTCGGCGTACCCGGCGGCGCGGTAGAGCGCGATCGCCTCGGTGAGATTGCGGTTCGTCTCCAGGCGCAGTACTGGGGAGCCGTTCGCCTCGGCCTGTTTCTCCAGCTCGGCCAGCAGCCGCCGGCCGAGACCCAGGCCGCGGACGTCGCTGGAGACCCACATGCGCTTGATCTCGGCCGGTCCGTCGGTGGCGAGCTTGAGGGCGCCGCAGCCGACCGGCTCGGAGTGCAGACTTGCGACGAGCAGCAGGCCGGACGGCGGGGAGAGCTCGTCCACCCCGGCCGAGATGCTGCGGGCGTGGTCGAAGCCGCCGTCGAACCGGCGGGTCAGCTCGTCGAAGTACGACTGCAGGCAGTACTGCGCGTCCGGGTGCCGGGGATCGACGATGCCGACGGTGACCGTCGAGGCGATCAGCAACCGCTCGACCTCGCCCATCGCGGCGATCAGCCGGGCGCGCTGCGATTCGCTGAGCGGTTCGAGGATGGAGGCGGCGAGCTCGTCGGAGCGACGGTCCAGCACCTCCCGTTCTCGCAGGCCTTTCGGGCTCAGCCGCGCGGTCCGGACCCGGCCGTCGTCGTCGCTCTGCTCCACCGCGACCAGGCCGTCGGTCTCGAGCGTCCGGAGCAGGCGGCTCAGATAGCCGGAGTCGAGATCGAGTCGCGCTCGCAGCGACCGGACGTCGCAGCCGTCCGGCCCGATCTCCCAGAGCACCCGGGCCTGACCCAGCGGCCGGTCGCGCGCCATGTAGGTGTCGCTGAGCGCGCCGATCCGCTGGGTCACGGTCCGGTTGAATCTCCTGACGTCGGCGATACCCATCCGCCGACTATAGGCAGCCGAACACCCGGTCGATCGGATCCATCCGCCGGTACGGCCGCCACTCGGTCAGGTGCGGCGGCACCAGCCACCGGATCCGCCCGGTGTCCTCCGACCACGTCCCTGGAGCCGGCACCCAGTCGCCGACCCCGGAGCGCAGTACGCCGCCTGCCTTGAGCACCTGCTCGCCCGGTACCGAGCCTTGCTCCACGAAGAACCACCACTGCCGCTTGGCCGGCGCCATCACCGTCGGACAGCTCGCCTTGAGGTGGTGATTGAGCAGTGCGCCGTACTGCGGTGGTAGCTCCATCACGTCGAACCACTCGGTCACCAGCGCGATCCCCCAGCCGCCGGGGGACTCCAGGCGTGGCCGGCCGGATGTCTGGTCTGTCTGCTTCGTTTGCGCCGAGCGGTCGCCTGCCAGCTTCATCCACGTCGGACCCGCGCCGTACCCGCCCAACGGTGAACCATCCCAGCCGTACGCACTGCTGTCTGCCGACCTCGGGGTGCTCTCACCGCCGGTTGGGCCGCGACGGACGTCGAAGCCCGCAGTACGGGGTGGCTCCGGCCAGACCTCCGCCGCACGAAAGCCGTCACGGACCACTTCGCCCACCACGTGAGGATCCACGCAGGCCTTGCCGCAGGGGCAGCCCGCGCGGTGCGGTACCGCGAGGGGCGCGACCGGCCAGCCGTTGGCGGCGTACCGGACTGCTGTTTCGTGGATCTTCATCCGGCGTCTGCGCTCAAACACGCTGACCGACCGCGAACAGCAGCGAACTCGACGGCGTCAGCTCCGGATGCCGGTCGGCCAGCCGCGAACACTCCAGCGCCGTCTCCATCGGCACCGGCTCACAGAGGAAGTCGGGCAGCTCGATCTCCCCGAAGTACCGGTCGATCGCCACCGTCAGCCAGCCACCCGGACCGGTCAGCCCGTGAATCGTGACCGACCGCAGTCCCGCGTTGGTCAGCTCGGTCCGCAGCTGAGTGGTGGTGTGGTACGTCGTCTGAGCCATCCGCTCGTTGTCCGGGCTGTACCCGGTCTCGAGGATGTCGGTCACCACCCGCTGCCTGGTCAGCAACGTGTTGGCGATCGTCGACCCGATCAGATTGGCCGCCCGGTTGATCGCCACCACGGCAACGAACCCGCCCGGCCGCACCACCCGGATCGCCTCCCGCAACGCCACCCGCCGATCCGCCGCCTCCGTCAGGTGGTAGATCGGCCCCGCCAGCAGTACTGCGTCGAACTGCTCGTTTTCCCACGGCAACCGCCGCGCATCCCCTTGTACGGCGCTGATCCCAGCCGCCGTCGCCTGCTCGATGTGCCGCTCGACCGGGTCCAGCAGCTCGACGGAGTACCCGCGCTCCTGCAACCACCGCGCATGAACTCCCGGCCCGCCGCCCACATCCGCCACTTCGGCCGGCGCCTCCGGCAGGTAGTTCCCCAGCAGGTGTTGCATCCGCGCCAACTCGAACCGTCCGCGCAAAGTAGAGCTGAGCCGAACCTCCTCGTCGTGCAACGACGTGTAATGCGCCTCGAAATCCACCTGGCTCGTCATAGCTGCCGAGTCTGCTGACAGCCGGCGCCCAGCAGGAGGCCATTTTCCCGGGCATCTCAGGGCAGATGGCCGCCCGCTCTTGTCCCAGCTTCGGTTTGCTTGTTGTCTAGACCTTGCTTGCCACGACCAGGTAGTTCTCGGCCTCAGGGTCGTACGTGCTCCTTTCCGTCCGGAGTCCGACCTGGTGCAGGTCGGCTACGAGTTCGTCGTATCGGTAGGGCCAGCACGACAGCAACTCCGAGCGGACAAGAACCGGCCCAGCCGGATCAACTTGCGCGATCGCAATCTCGATGTGGTGCTCCTCTTCCCAATGTGACGCAATGTCCCAGCGGTAGATCACGACGGCATTGCGCCCGTTCCGGCGGACAAGACGGTCACTGATGTCCAGCCGGGAACCTCTGGCTCTGACGAGTTCCCAGGTGCGGGAGGTGAGTACCAAGCGCCCGCCAGGGCGCAGCAGCCGTGACATCGACTCCAGAGCAGCGACCCTGCCTGTCGCGCCCTCCGCATGGTGCAGCGAGTTGCCGACGCAGAACACCATGTCGAAGGTGCCGTCATCGAGATGCTCGGGCAACTCTTGCCAGTCCGCCCGCACTGTCCGGACAGGTGCACCGAATTCCTCAGCCAACTCCGCGGTCCGGCGAACCATCGCTTCGCTGGCGTCAGTTGCGACCACCTGCATGCCAAGACCGGCGAGGCCGACCGCCAACTGCCCGGTTCCGCACGAACAATCGAGGACGTGAGCGTTCGGCGGCAGGAGAGTGAGGACGTCGTCGAACGACGCCGCGAACTCGGCCGGGGTCAGCTTTGCCTCCGAGATGAGCCACTCGTACACCTCGGCGAGCGCGTCATAGCTCGTCACAACTACTACCTCCGACACGGGGCTGACTCACGGTTGCACATCAGTACAGCAGCGGAGTAAGCCGGTTCACCAATGGTTTGCAAGGCGACCGCCCCGTCATGCCGCTCTGCGTGCGGCGCCGCACGCTACTGCCGCACACCTGATGCCTGTACTCCGTACCTAGGGTGCTGGCATGACGACTGAATCCCCTGGCCGGGTGCTCCTGCTGAATGGCGCATCGAGTTCAGGGAAGAGCTCCATCGGGCGCGCGCTCCTGCCGTTGCTGCCGGATCCGTGGTTCTTGGTTCCGGTGGATGCGATCAGCGGCATGCGGTCCACCGTCCATACTCGTGAGCTCGCCGAGGACGAGATTGCGGCGATGCTGAACCGGACCCGCCGCGGGTACCACCGGGCCGTTGCCGCGCTCGCTTCGCAGGGCAACGACGTGATCATGGACTATCCCCTCAGCGAACCGTGGCGCCTGGCGGACCTGCTCGAGGTACTGACCGGGTACGACGTCACCCTTGTCGATGTGCACTGTTCCGAGGCGGAACTTGAACGCCGCGAGCAGGTCCGGCAGGATCGCCCGGCGGGTCTGGCTCTCTCGCAGTCGGTCTTCGAGCACACAGATCGAGACCTGGTCGTCGACACCACGAACCACAGCCCGGAGGCGTGCGCGCAGGTCATCGCAACGTCCTTGGCGCGGCTGGACTCGTCGAAGGCCTTCGACCGTCTCCGGGCAAGGCGGTCCGCCGGCCGGCCGCAGGCGTGAGCTCGGTGTTCTACCGGGTCGGCGCCGTCACCACGACGCCACCGCCACCGCCACCACCATCAGTCCAGCGGGCGCAGCTCATCGGCGTACGAGACCGAGACCCGGCGGAGGACGCCTTCCTTCACCGAGTACTGACCCATGCGCCACAGCGGCGGGCTGTAGGCGTGGACCGTGACGCTGCCCTTGTCGAGGCCGACGACTCGGTGGATGTGTTCCGGGCCGAACCCGTAGACATCGCCGGCTTCGATCTCGGTCTCGATGGACTCGGTGCCGATCGCCAGGTTGTGCTCGACCAGTTTGCCGCGGGCTACGGCGACGGCTCCCGAGGAGACGTCGTGGTCGTGCCAGCCGGTGTCGTTGACCGGAGTCCAGCAGATCAGCCAGACGTCGACGTTGGCGTCGCGGTGCAGGGAGGCGAAGACGCGCTCGTCGTCGTCGTAGGCGACCTTGTCCTCCCACAGGTGTGGCTGGGCGGCCAGTCCGCCGGCCAGTTCGGCCAGTTCGGCGGGGGTCAGGTCGCGGCCGGGGAGGTTGTCGAGCGACAAACAGTTGTTGAGCTCCACGAGCCGGCCGGCCTGGCGCGCGGGTACGACGGGTGCGTCGGAAACGGGCTGAACAGTCACTGCACTCCCCTCTCAGGAGGTGGCACCGGTCCGTGCAGGAGCCGGTGCGGGTTGTCGTGGCGGATCACCGCGGTCGCGGCGTCGCCCTGTCGGAGGTCGACGGTGCCGGCGTAGGGCCGGTCGGTGCCGTGCACGATCTGGTCGATGCCGAGGACCCGGGCGACCGCGTCGATGCCCTGCGGGCCGTAGCTCGAGGTGTCGACGTACAGGTTGGGGTCGATGGTGCCGAGGTGGCCGCCGCGAGCAGTCAGCCGCTCGTGGTGCACCGGCGCGAGACCGGCCGCTGCGACGAAACAGAGCCGCAGTTCCGGGTACGCCGTACGCCCGCCGAACGCGTGCCACGCCCACCAAGCGGCCTGCAGTTGGAGCGTGTAGTCGACCACCGGCGCCCACCAGCCAGGCAGCTCTTCACCTGGCGGCAAAGGCGTCCCGGGGTGAACCAGGATCGGCTTGTTCAACCGCTGCGCCAACTCCAGCAGCGGAGCTACAGCACCCCACCCGGCCGGCGTGGCAAGCACCTGCGCCGGAAGTTGAAGGCCCAGAAACCCGTTACCCAGCAGACTTTCCAGCCCATCGAGATCAGGCTCCAGCAGATCCACGGCCGCCCACGCCTTGAACGGCTCGGGCAAAGACGCGGTGCCGGTGTGCCAGGCGTCGAGCAGAACGGTGTCGCCGAGGCGCTCGATTCCGAGCGGACTCGACAGCGACAACCCGACCAGCGATGTTCCCTCGTCCAGCTCGGCAGCGCTGCGCTTGTCCACGGCATGCGCCGCCGGGTCCATCTCGTACGGCGCTTCGCCGGTCGTGTGGAGCGTCCAGCCGGTCAGGTACGGCGGCTGGGTCCGGGCCCGCAGCCGGTCGATGAACTCGGCCGGCCAGAGGTGCTGGTGGACGTCGATCACCCCGCTCACGAGCCCACCTCCTCTTCCGGTCCGGTCACTTTGAAGCGCTTCAACACATCCATAGTGAAGCGCTTCAAAGCCTGATCTGTCAAGTTTCCGGTCGGCAATGTCCACCCGACGGCAGGCTTATGTCCCCGCCGTGCCCTAGGGTCGATCACATGTCCGGAACAGGCCGTAGGCCGACCCTCAAGGACATCGCAGCGGACACCGGCCTCTCGATGGCGGCGGTCTCCTACGCGCTGCGAGGTCTGCAAGGCACGCCGGAGACGCAGGCGCGGGTGCAGGAGTCCGCCGCGCGCCTCGGGTACCAGGTCGACCCCGTCGCTCGCGCGCTCGCCTCCGGCCGCAGCGGTTCGGTCGGCGTTCTGTGCGCCTCGCTGGAAGACCTCTGGCAGCAACGCCTCGCCGCCGCGCTCGGCCGCGAACTGCTTGCCCCCGACCGCAACGCCTGGATCATCGACTCGGCCGGCGATGCCGACCGTCAGCTCCAGCTCGCTCAGCACCTGGTCGACCATCGCGCCGACGCGATCGTGGTGATCCCCATCGATCCAGGCGCCAAAGGCTGGGCCGAGATCGCCGAGCAGGCGCCCGTGATCGCGATCGGCGACGCACTGCCTGCCGCGAAGGCCAAGTCCGAGGTGCTGTTCGACAACGAGACCGGAGTCAGTACCGCGCTGCGCCGGCTGGCCGACGCGGGTCACCGCGACATCGCCGTACTGAGCCCGTCGCGCCGATTCGACGTCGAGCGGCCGGCCGAGGAGATCGCCCAGCGGGTCGCCGCCGAGCTCGAGCTCGAGGTACGCATCGTGCCCTGTCCACACGACCTGACCGGCGCCACCGAGGTGGCCGGCGAGCTGCTCGGCGCAGCGAACCGGCCGACCGGCATCCTGGCGCTGGCCGACTCGATGGCCTTCGGGGTGTACGCCGCCAGCCGCGAGCTCGGCCTGCGCGTCCCCGACGACCTTTCCTTGCTCGGGTACGACGACCAGCCGATGTCCCAGCTGCTCAGCCCGCCGTTGTCCACCTTCCACTGGCCGCTCGACGACCTGGTCGCCGACGTGGTCAGCCGGGTGACCTCGGCCGTCGACACCAACCGCCGGGTCCGCCGGACCACGGTCGAGCCGACCCTGATCGAGCGCGGGTCGGTCGCCGCCCCGCCCACGCGGGCGTGACGGGGACGCTGAGTTACCCACGACGGCCACACCCGCGAAACTAGACTAATCCACTGGACTTAAATCCCCTCGTCCAAAATGTGGAACCGCCCTGGCCCAAGCTGAGACGGCAGGCAGGGCTAGCCGGCCAGGCGCCCCAACCGGGCGGCCACCGCGGGACGCCGGTGATCGGCGGCGGGCAGTCGCTGATCAAGCACCTCGAAGACCTCGAGGTCCTCGGCTCCCGTCGGAGTCTGCGCGAACCGCCAGAGCAGGTCGGCATCACCCGAATCCAGTACTGCGCGCCGCAACGTCGCGTCGAGCTCGTCCCGTTCGACCCGCAGCGCGGGCGCTTCCGACCGCCCCAGCAACGGACCGGAGTACAGCTCGACCGCCGTTGCCGACTCCGCGCTCCGCAGCGCCTGCTGTACGTCGGTGACGTCACCCGACACCTCGGCGACGATCCGGTACGGCTTGGTGTCGAGCACATCCGGGCCGAGCAGGTTTCGCAGCCGGTGCATCTCGGCGCGGACCGTCGTCGGGTTCCCCTCGTCGCCGTAGAGCTGCAGCATCAACTGCTCGGCCGTCAGCCCCGAAGGATGCAGGAGCAGCAGCGCGAGCACCTCGGCGCGACGGAGCGTCAACGCGATCTCCCGGCCGCCGACGGTCGCGGAAGGTGAGCCGGAGCCGAGCAGCTTGAGGCGCAGGAGCGGGCGGCGACGGCGTACCGGTCCTGGGATGCGGAGCAGGTACCCCTCGTCCAGTTGCTCGACCACCGCCTCGCGGCCATCGCCGAGCTCGATCCGGGAGGCGCCGGCGGGGACGTCGAGCCGGTTGGGCAGCCAGGCCAGTGGCTGGACGGCGAGCACCCGGCCGGTCGGCGTGAGCAGCGCGCCCGGGGAATCGCCCAGCGCGGCCAGGTGGCGCATGTTGCGGGCGCGAAGGCTCTCGTCGGCGCTGGCCATCCGGACCCGGAGCTGTCCTTCGGCGAGCTGGGCGGCCGCGGTCACCAGCGCCATCATGGCGGGATGGACCGTGCGCAGCGGCCCGCTGACGTCGACGGCACCGATCACCTTGCCGGTGTCGGGGTCGTGCACCGGCGCCGCGGCACAGGTCCAGGCGTGGATCCGGCGGACCAGGTGTTCGGCCGAATGGATCTGGACGGGCTGGTCGGCGGCGAGCGCGGTCCCCATCCCGTTGGTGCCGATGACGTCCTCGGACCAGACCGCACCCTCGGTCAGCGCGATCCGGTCGGCCTGCCGGCGGACGTCGGCCGCGCCCTCGCGCCAGAGGATCAGCCCCTGGGCGTCGGTGACGATCATGATGTGGGACGCCTCGTCCGCGATGCTGGTCAAGGTCGCGCGGAGGATCGGCAGTACCGCGCGCAGTGGGTGGTCCTCGCGCAACGACTCCAGCAGGTCGGTCGGGAGAACCAGCGGCGGCCCGTCCGCCTCGGGGTCGACCGACGCCGCCAGCGAACGTTGCCAGGATTCGGCCACCAGCGGCCTGGGCCGCAGCGGGCGCGGCGCACCCGGCACCCGGCCTCCGCCGAGCACCTCGTCGTACAGCTCACTGAGCCGGCGCGCCTGCTCCGGTTCGTCCACGCTTCAGCCTCGCCTGGAACCGGCACGCATTCAAGGGGCGAGCCCCAAGCCGGTCCACCACGGTGCAACGTCGATGCAACGTGGTCCGCCCTACCTTCGCAGCCAACGCACTTTTCCCGCTGGAGGACCAATGACGATCTATGCAGCGCCGGGTAGCGACGGCAGTCCGATCGAGTTCAAGTCCCGGTACGACCACTTCATCGGCGGCGAGTGGGTGCCGCCGGCCAAGGGCAACTATTTCGAGAACCCGTCCCCGGTGACCGGTGCGAACTTCACCGAGATCGCGCGGGGCACCGCCGACGACGTCGAGGCCGCCCTCGACGCCGCCCACGGGGCGGCGCCGGGCTGGGGCCGGACCTCGGTGGCGGAGCGCGCGAACATCCTGAACAAGATCGCCGACCGGATCGAGGACAACCTCGAACTGCTCGCCGTGGCCGAGACCTGGGACAACGGCAAGGCGGTCCGCGAGACGCTGGCCGCGGACCTGCCGCTGGCGATCGACCACTTCCGGTACTTCGCCGGCGCGCTGCGGGCCCAGGAGGGCTCGATCTCCCAGGTCGACGACGACACCGTCGCCTACCACTTTCACGAGCCGCTCGGCGTGGTCGCGCAGATCATCCCGTGGAACTTCCCGATCCTGATGGCGACCTGGAAGCTGGCACCGGCGCTCGCGGCCGGCAACGCCGTCGTCCTGAAGCCGGCCGAGCAGACCCCGGCCTCGATCCACGTGCTGATGGAACTGATCGCCGACCTGATCCCGCCGGGCGTGCTGAACATCGTCAACGGGTTCGGCGTCGAAGCCGGCAAACCGCTTGCCTCCAGCAACAGAGTTGCCAAGGTCGCGTTCACTGGTGAGACCACGACCGGCCGGCTGATCATGCAGTACGCGTCGGAGAACATCATCCCGGTGACGCTGGAACTCGGCGGCAAGAGCCCGAACATCTTCTTCGACGACGTCGCCTCGGCCCGGGACGACTTCTACGACAAGGCGCTCGAGGGCTTCACGATGTTCGCGCTGAACCAGGGCGAGGTCTGCACCTGCCCGTCCCGGGCGCTGATCCAGGCCGGCATCTACGACTCGTTCCTGGCCGACGCCAAGGCGCGCACCGAGGCGGTCAAGCAGGGCAACCCGCTGGACACCGACACGATGATGGGCGCCCAGGCCAGCAACGACCAGTACGAGAAGATCCTGTCCTACATCGACATCGGCAAGGCCGAGGGCGCCAAGGTGATCACCGGTGGCGAGAAGGCCGACCTGAGCGGCGGGTACTACATCCAGCCGACCATCTTCGAGGGCGAGAACAAGATGCGGATCTTCCAGGAGGAGATCTTCGGCCCGGTCGTCTCGGTGGCGAAGTTCGACGACTACGCCGACGCGATGAAGATCGCCAACGACACCCTGTACGGGCTGGGCGCCGGGGTCTGGTCGCGGGACATGAACACGGCGTACCGGGCGGGCCGGGAGATCCAGGCCGGCCGGGTCTGGACCAACTGCTACCACGCGTACCCCGCGCACGCGGCCTTCGGCGGCTACAAGAACTCCGGGATCGGGCGCGAGAACCACAAGATGATGCTCGACCACTACCAGCAGACCAAGAACCTGCTGGTCAGCTACAGCCCGAACAAGCTCGGGTTCTTCTGATCGTCATGGTGGACAGGGTTTCGTACACCGAGGAGACGGCGGAGCTGCTCCGCCGGCTCACCGAACTGCACGGCCCGCTGATGTTCCACCAGTCGGGCGGGTGCTGCGACGGCAGTTCGCCGATGTGCTACCCCGACGGCGAGTTCAGGACCGGCAACGCGGACATCCACCTGGGTGATCTCGCCGTCGACGGGCTGGACCGGCCGATCTCGTTCTGGATGGCGAAGAACCAGTACGAGTACTGGAAGCACACCCATCTGACCGTCGACGTGGTCAAAGGCCGTGGCAGCGGCTTCTCGGTGGAGGCCCCCGAAGGCGTCCGCTTCCTGATCCGCTCCCGCCTCTTCACCGACGAGGAGTCCGCTGCCCTGGGACTCCTCTGACCCCCTGAACGAGTGCCGGCCGCCCGGTGGCGTTGCCGGACGGCCGGCACTCCTACTTGTCCGTCAGGTCAGGGTTTCTCCCTGTCCGGGTGGGGGAGACACCAGCATCGGACCGGGGTTCGCCGCTGTTGCTCCGGGGGTGGGGGCTGCCGAAGATCGACGTATGACTTCTGTGGGGGAAATCCGAACCGTAGTACCGGCGTTGCCGGATCGTCCGCGGCGGCTGCATCGGCCACTGCTGGCCGTCACGCTCGGGCTGACCGTGATGATCGGGGTCGGCGTCGCCGGCGCTCTGCTCGACGATCGGCAGCTGCTGGGTCATCCGATCTGGATGAAACCGCTCAAGTTCGCGATGAGCTTCGCGGCGTACAGCCTGACGCTGGCCTGGTTGCTGTCCTTGCAGACCAGGGCCCGCCGGCTCGGCTGGTGGATGGGGACCGTGCTGGCCGCGGGGGTAGCGGCCGAGATGGTGATCATCACCGGGCAGGTCGTGGTGCGCGGCCGGCAGTTGCACTTCAACCAGTCGACGCCCACCGACACACTTATGCACAACCTGATGGCGCTGGCGGTCTACGTGATCTGGATCGCCGCCTTCGTGATCGCCGTGCAACTGCTCTTCGACAAGCCGGGTGACCGGGCGCTGCGCTGGAGTATCCGGCTCGCGCTGGGCACCAGCCTGGTCGGCATGCTGGCCGGATCGCTGATGTTCCGCAGTACTCCGGCCCAGGAGCAGGCGCTGGCGGAGACCGGCCGGGAGGACTTCTTCGGCGCACACTCGGTCGGCGCCGAGGACGACGGAGCTGGGATGCCCATCACCGGCTGGAGTACCGAGGGCGGCGACCTGCGGGTCGGGCACTTCCTCGGCATCCACGCGCTGCAGCTGCTCCCATTGGTTGCCCTAGGCCTCGTTCTGCTGTCCCGCCGGTTCCCCGTACTGCGTCCCGAGGGGCCGCGGACCGCGCTGGTGTGGATCGCGGCCGCGGCGTACGGGGGCTTGATCTGGCTGACTCTCTGGCAGGCTCAGCGGGGCGAATCCCTCGTACAGCCAGGACAATCGACACTCTTCGCAGCCGTGTCGTTGCTGACAGCGACAGTCGTCGCCGCGCTCGCGGTCCTGCTCCGGGCCCGAAGGACAACCCCTGCATCGGTGTAATTCCGGTGAATACCCTTCCCCGGGCCGACCGCCAGGCTTAGGGTCGGCCCGACGGGTCGTGTGGGGCGAACCGCAAAACTTTCTCTGGAGCAAGTTGTGAATGTTTCTGGCAAGGGACGGGGGCTCCTGGCGGTTACCGCTGTCGGGGTCACCACGGTCCTGGCTGTATCGGCGGGCGGCGGCGCGACCGCGGCCACCACGGCCACCCCGGACCCCAAGGCCTCGGCCGAGCGGACCAAGTCGATCGAGGCGAAGGAGCGCAAGGGCAACTACGACGCCCGGACCCCGGGTGCCCGCACGAACTACGCCCGCGCCGCCAAGGCGGTCGGCAAGGAGACCGCGGCGTCGGAGAAGTTCCGGAACTCGCTCGGCAGCCAGGGCGTCGTGTCGGTCGACCCGAACACCGGCACCCCGGAGCAGGTGACCAAGCTCAACGGCTTCCTCACCGCGCCGAGCTCGAAGAAGGCGACCGAGATCGCGCTGGGCTACGTCAAGGCGCACCCGGAGGTCTTCAAGCTGTCGGCCTCCGACCTCGGCACCCTCAAGCTGCGCAAGGACTACGTCGACGACCTCGGCACGCACCACATCTCCTGGGTCCAGGAGGTCGACGGCATCGAGGTGTTCAGCAACGGCCTGAAGGCCAACGTGACCAAGAAGGGCGAGCTGATCTCGCTCCTCGGCTCCCCGATCGCCGGCCTGGCCGGCAAGGCCGAGGCCCGTTCGGCGGCCCCCGCCCTCAGCGCCGACGCGGCCCGCTCCGCGGCCGCCGAGGACGTCGACGGCAAGGCTGCCTCGGCCACCGCGAGCAAGTCGGGAACCACCACCAAGTACAGCAACGGTGACGTCGTCCGGCCGGTCTGGTTCAACACCGCCGACGGACTGCGCAAGGGCTGGCTGACCTACGTCCAGGCCAGCGGCGGCTCGAAGATCTACAGCCACGTCATCGACGCCCAGACCGGCGGTCTGCTCTACCGCCGCGACCTGCGCAGCGACGGCCACGGCGACGCGCTGGTGACCGACAACTACCCGGGCGCCCCCAAGGGTGGCACCCAGCGCACCGAGAACCTGATCTACAACAAGTGGCTGAAGAAGGGCGCGAAGACGCTGCTCGAGGGCACCTCGGTGCAGGCCTTCGCCGACATCAACGACGACAACGAGCCGAACGCCGGCGAGACCGTCAAGGTGCCGGGCACGGCCACGGGGTCGGAGTACAAGCTGACCCCGTTCCAGGCGAACCCGCTCTGCACGCCGTCCTCGCTCTGCTCCTGGGACCCGGCCACGCCGGACTCCTGGCGGACGAACCTGAACCAGGACGTCACCAACGGCTTCTACCTGGCCAGCAACTTCCACGACTACCTGGCCAAGCCGCCGATCAGCTTCACCCCGGCGGCCGGCAACTTCGAGACCGCGGGCGGCGACCCGGTCCAGCTGAACGCGCTGGACGGCGCGGCCACCGGCGCGGACGGCGGCCCGGACGGCAACCACGTCAACAACGCGAACATGAACACCCCGCCGGACGGCATCCCGCCGGTCATGCAGATGTACCTGTTCGGCTCGGCCGGCGACGACACCACCGTCGCGACCAGCTCCTCCAACGCCGCCGACATCCTGTACCACGAGTACGGTCACGGCCTGTCCAACCGGCTGGTGGTCGACGCGACCGGCAACTCGACGCTGAACAGCATCCAGGCCGGCGCGATGGGTGAGGCCTGGAGCGACTTCTACTCCCTCGACTACCTGGTCGCGCACGGTCTGGAGAAGGACACCAAGGCCCCGGGCGAGGTGCTGGAAGGCAAGTACGTCACCGGCGGTGGCAGCATCCGCACCCAGGCCAGCGACTGCCGCGTGAAGGCGATCAGCCCGAACTGCGTCGGCCTCGACGCCTCGAAGGGTGGCTACACCTACGGCGACTTCCCGACCATCGGCGGTACGCCGGGCGTGCACGCCTCCGGTGAGGTCTGGACCCAGACGCTGTGGGACCTGCGGGAGCGCTTCGGCCGCACCTACGCGCTGAGCATCATCACCCGCGCGATGGAGCTGTCCACC
This sequence comes from Kribbella sp. CA-293567, assembly GCF_027627575.1. Classification (NCBI taxonomy): domain Bacteria; kingdom Bacillati; phylum Actinomycetota; class Actinomycetes; order Propionibacteriales; family Kribbellaceae; genus Kribbella; species Kribbella sp. CA-293567. The sequence continues at coordinate 628,595 of NZ_CP114065.1, read as the reverse complement.
GCGGACCCGACGATGCTGGACATGCGGAACGCGATCGTCCAGGCCGACCTGATCGCCAGTGGCGGCAAGAACGCCAAGATCATCTGGCAGGTCTTCGCCAACCGGGGCATGGGCTGGTTCGCCGGCGTTCTCGACGGTGGCGACGCCAACCCGGTGGAGGACTTCCACATCCCGCCGACCGGCGCCACCACCAGCATCACCGGCGCCGTGACCGACAAGGACACCGGCGCTCCGGTGGCCGGCGCGCTCGTCTTCATCGGCGGCCACGCCTCCGGCTACGCGGGTGACTACTCCGCCGTGACCGGCGCCGACGGCAAGTACACGATCAACGGCGTGCTGCCGGGTACGTACGGCAAGTTCGTCGTCTCCGGCGTCGGCTACGAGGTCCTCGGCAACCCGCTGGCGGTCAAGGCCGGCGGCACCACCGCGAACTTCGCACCCCGCCGCAACTGGGCGGCAGCCTCGGGCGGCGGTTCGATCGTCGCCTTCAACGGTCCGGACTTCTCGCCGCAGTGCGGCCCGGGCTACGCGATCGACTCCAGCCAGGGCACCGGCTGGGGCAGCACCACCGGCGACAACGCCGGTACGCCGTCCGGTGTGATGATCCCGAAGAACATCGACATCTCGCTGCCGGCCACCGTGAACATCTCCAAGTTCTCGGTCGACCCGTCCAACACCTGTGGCGACCCGGGCAGCGCCTCGACCGGTAAGTACCGGATCGAGACGTCGGTCGACGGCACCACCTGGGCGACCGCTGCGGAAGGCGAGTTCACCGCCGCCAACCGGGGCAAGTACAACGAGGTCACCCCGACCGCCAACACCGCCGGCGTGAAGTTCGTCCGGTTCGTGATGCTGAGCCCGCAGGTCCCGGACTTCGCCACGAACTGCCCGGACGGCGCCTTCGGTGGCTGCCAGTTCACCGACATGACCGAGATCCAGGTCTACGGCACCAAGTAACACCCCCGCAGTACCCGCGAGGGCCGGCCGAGCATCCGCTCGGCCGGCCCTTCGGCTTTCCCGCCACCCCGGCCCCGGCCCTGTGGAATGGTTGTCACCCCTGCTTTGCAAGGACAAACAGACCGATATTCGAAAAGCGAATACCGCCGCTGACCTGTCAGCAGCGCACCCGCCGCTACCCGCCGCCCGCTGGTCCGAAACCCGCCGAACGCAAAAACCCCAGGCCATCGGCCTGGGGTCTGCTGGAGCGGGTGACGAGAATCGAACTCGCACTGTCAGCTTGAGAACAGACTTGTCATGCTCAGCGGGCATCGCCGCGAAGGCGATACGCTTCCTCTGAGGCTAGATCTACCGCTGGTGACCGGGAATCACCAACGGCATCCATCTGGTCGGGCACGCTGCGGGCGCGACCCTCAGACGGTCGAGCTGCCGCTTCGGTGGAGGCAGCCTTGGACGACCCGCAGGTTATCAAGGGGGGAAAATGGCTAGTTCGGTGCAAAGGGTCACGAAGAGGCCGAGGATCTGGCACGCCTGGGCGGGCTCGGCGGATCAATTAGAGCGAATAGGCGCAGTGGTCGCGGATCTGGTTGAGCGCAGGAAAGAATCCCTTGTTACAAAGTATCTAGAGGACCATCCAGCGCCACCGGACCGCGAGACCGAGCAGGCGCAGGAGCATTCATATTTTCCTTACACAACCCATAAGGCAGTCACTGACGCGGCCATTCGAGACATAGAGGCCGCTTGTCAATTTCGCGCCTCCCTGACCGATCGAACATCCGACGAAGCGACGGGCGACCTTGAGTCAATTTTTGCCGAATTCGATCGCCGAACCTACCGGAAGATCATATTTTATTGCTCTTTTGGCGGTCACGAATATGTCGAAAAGGAAAAGTTGCTGCTCACAATGGAGCGCGACACAGAGGAACCAGGCGTTCGCCTCGTAGTTGAATCAGCGGATCCAGGTTGGGCAAAGCAAGCGTCTGCCGAGATATCAGAGGAGGTCGACAAGGGCTCGCAGCGCTGGGGAATAATTCACAGCCCTTTTGGAATGGTGGGAGTAACTTTCGTCCTATGGATGTTGCTCGCGACCCTCATCTACCTACTAACAACGCTAGCCAACTTCGATTGGTTCATTCGATCAATATTGGTCACCATAATCTCTCTGATTGTTGCCCTTGGGCTGATGCTGATCGAACTCACCTACTGGTGGATGTTTCCGTCAATGCAGATTCTTGCTGACGGGGAGCGATCATCCGGCGTCCGGGGATTAGGCTACATAGCTCTACTGCTGCTGACCACGGTCATCGCCGTCGCAGTCAACACGATTAAGTAGGTTTCAGGAAGCCAGCGAAGCGCCAGGCGCATGCGTCCCATCGGTCTAGATCTCCTCCAGCTCCGCACGGAGCTGGAGGGCAAGCCGTTCGACTACGGCTCTTGGGATAGTCGGGCCATCGGTTTCATTTAGCAGGCGTTAAACCGACATCGCCGCATCGTTGATACCCGCATCCCAACCCTCTCCGAAGGCCCGTTGATGCTACGGGAGTCGCTCGATCAGACCGAGCGGGCTCATCAGTCCTCCAACCACTCCGTACCGGCAGAATCCCGGTGGTGACCCTTGTGGTAGCCGCGAAGGCAGGCGCGGCCGGTGGTCGGATGGATGCCGTCGCAGGCGTCCGCCGAATGCAGGACAGGCCAGCCACGGGCATCCTTCTCAATGCCGTTCGTTTCCTCAGCAATCTGCCGCCCGGCGTATGCCCCGTTGATCGCGTTCATGCGGTAACGCTAGGTGCGCGTCAATGACGCGATAGCGACAAACTATCTCTATGGGTCTTCCGTCCCTAGGCGGTTAGAACGCCGACCTTCTCCGCTAGGGCGACGGCATCCGCTTTCAGTGGCCCCTTTGCCGTTCGCGCCAAATCTGACACCAGGGAGCGGCCTGACGGCGTGTACCGAACCGTCTCCGGCGACGCTGCCTAAGCCCGCGTCATCCAGTGCAGGGTTCCCGCCTGGTCTTTGCGCAGGTGTTGGGCGCGGGCCATTTCCACGAGGACCCGTGACCGTCGCTCAACGCTCGGCACGGTGGATAGGTCGATCCGCTCGGCTCGATCGAGCGCCACGCCAGGAGTGCGGAGATCGACGCCGATGGAGACAGCGTGGAAGTCGGCATTGCCCCGGCCGAAGACAGTCCACGGGTGGGCGTAACCAGCCGGGAGCCGATCGGCCGCGCGGTCGGCCAGGTCGCAATGACGCCAGGCGTCGCCTTCCATGCCCATCCGTGCGCGGGTGACCGCTGCGTGCAGATGCAGCGCGCCGTACATTCCGCGAACATCAGCGGAACCGTGCTCCAGTTGCGGCTCTAGCGCCCCGGCTGCTTCCTCAACAATGTGAACGGCCTCGTCGGCATAGCCAGTCTCCCGGAGCCCGTTCCCGAACGTCCACGCTGCGCCGGCCAAAGTCAGATGATCGTCTGCATCCTGCGCGGCTGTCCGACCTCGGTCCACGATGACCCAATACAGCTCGGCTTCACAGCCGTACGCGAGTGCCTGCTGTGCCAGATGCCAGACCTCCGCCAGCACCGCATATGCCTTGCGTCGTTCAGCGCCCTCCAGCACGCGAGGGAGCGCTTGCGCGTCCCGAATAAGTGATGGGAGCAGCGCACCTACCTCGGTGCGCTGAAAGCGGGATGCGTGCCAAAGACGCCACGCCTCGGCAACCCGGCCGCGCAGCACATCGACAGTCGGCGGTTCCTCAGCAGAGCGCTGGAACAACGGACCCCGTACCGCATCGCGGACCTCAGCAACGAAAGGCAGGATGGTGCGATCGTCGCTAACGGGAACCGCCGTCGTTCCACCAGTGAGGACAGACAAGTCACTGACCTGCAGAGGCAGGACGTGGACCTGGAGAACGGCGTCATCCGAGTTCGGCGGACGGTAGTTGAGTTGCCGACCGGCGAGCTGCGGACCGGGCCGCCGAAGTCGGCAGCGGGTCGGCGCACGATCTTCCTGGATGACTTCGTGTTGGACGATATCCGGACGCACTTCGCGGTCTATGTGGAATCGAAATCAGATGCCTTCGTATTCAGCGGCTCGAAGGGCGCGCAGTTGCGGCGATCGACCTTCCAGCGCAACTGGCGACGCGGACTCGCGGCGGCCGACCTGGTCGGCCGCGTGCACTTCCACGACCTGCGGCACACCGGCAACACCTGGGCTGCGGAGTCAGGCGCGACGCTACAAGAACTGATGGAGCGCATGGGGCATGCAAGTAGTCGCGCTGCGCTGATCTACCAACACACCAACGACGAACGTCGTCGCAAGCTGGCGCGGGGAATGTCAGAACGTGTGAGGAAGGAACTGCAAGAGAGTCCGGACGGGGCGAATTCGGAAGACCTTCCAGAGGCGTCAGGCACGTAGCGGGCACGGAGGCTCTACCCGACCCCTGAGACGACGAAACCCCAGGTCAGGAACCTGCCTCTGACCTGGGGTTTTGCTGTGGAGCGGGTGACGAGAATCGAACTCGCACTGTCAGCTTGGGAAGCTGATGTTCTGCCATTGAACTACACCCGCGGATCTGCCGGTTCCCCGGCGGACTCAGAGGATCATACCTGGTCGGTGGGGCGGTTTGCACGGGGGGTTATCGGGCAGTTTTCCACAAAGGGCACGCCCAGGACTGGGCAGGCCGGTCATCTTCTGGCAGATTAGAACGCGTTGCCGGGGGCAACATTCGACGCAACGTGAGGATGCGGTCCCGACTGGGGCCGGACAAGATGGTTGCGGGGCAACTGAAAAAGAAGGGGTGAACGGTGGCAACTGACACTAACGATGCTCTGGAGAACCTGGAGAAGGAGCTCGTCACGCTCGCTCGCAGGCTACGGAGCCTGCAGCGGACGCTGTCCGACGAGGCGCATCCGGATCTGGAGCCGGCGCAGTACGCGCTGCTGAACCACGTCGAGGAACTGGCGCCGGTGCGGATGGCCGACCTGGTCGCGGCGCTCGAGGTGGACAAGGGTCCGGTCAGCCGGGCCTGCGCGCGACTCGAGGAAGAGGGTCTGCTGAAGCGGGCCGCGGACAAGTCGGACGCACGGGCGACCCTGCTGACGCTGACGGCGAGTGGCAAGCGCAAGCTCGCCGCGGCCCGGAAGAAGCGCCACAAGGTGGTCGAGGAGTTGCTGAAGGACTGGTCGCCGGCGCAGGTGAAGACCTTCGCGGGCCAGGTCTCGAAGTTCAACAAGCTCGCTCACTGAGCCGTTGCCGAGGGCCCGTAGCCGCACGCACGGTCCGGGGAGCTGAGGGCTCCGGAACAGGCACGCGGAAGAGGTCCCGGCAGGACCGGCACCGATCGGTCGACGATCGTGGCTGCGAGTTCGCAGCCACGAGAGGCGGAGTTGCAGCACGCTGCGGTAGGTTGCGTTCGTGCTGCTCTCCGACCGTGACATCCTGGCCGAGCTCGACGCGAAGCGGGTCCAGCTGGACCCGTTCGATGCTGCGATGGTGCAGCCGTCGAGTGTCGACGTACGGCTGGACCGATTCTTCCGGGTGTTCGAGAACCATCGCTACCCGCACATCGATCCGGCCGAGGAACAGCCCGACCTGACCCGTGAGGTCCAGCCGGAGAACGACGAGCCCTTCATTCTGCATCCGGGCGAGTTCGTGCTCGGCTCCACCTACGAACTGGTGACGCTGCCCGACGACGTTGCAGCGCGGGTCGAGGGCAAGTCCTCGCTCGGTCGCCTCGGCCTGCTCACCCACGCCACCGCCGGCTTCATCGATCCCGGCTTCTCCGGGCACGTGACGCTGGAGCTGTCGAACGTGGCGACGCTGCCGATCAAGCTCTGGCCCGGGATGAAGATCGGCCAGCTCTGCTTCTTCCGGCTGTCGTCCCCGGCCCGGCACCCGTACGGTTCGGCCAAGTACGGCTCGCGCTACCAGGGCCAGCGGGGACCGACCCCGTCGCGCTCCCACCAGAACTTCCTCCGCGGCAACATCTGAGCCGCGGTACTCCGAGCCGAGTACGACGAAGGCCCCCGCAGCAGCGCTGCGGGGGCCTTCCTCTTCGGTACCGGGTGGCTCAGCCGATCGCCTTCTGCACGACCAGGATGTTCTCGCTGCCCAGCGGCGCGGTGCTGCCGGCGGCGAGCAGATAGGTGCTGCCGTACTTCGAGACCGCGGCCGGCGACTTCGGCTCGCCGTAGATCAGTGACGGCTTGCCCCAGGGAGCACGGTTCTCGACGCCGGGGCTCGTGCTGCCGTCACCGCTCGGCGTCACGCCATCGGTCGGCGTCGTGCCATCGGTCGGCGTCTCGCCACCGGTCGGCGTCTCGCCATCACCCGGGCTCTGGTTGGTGCCCGGCGTCGGCGTCGGGACCGGAACGTCCTCGCCGGTCCTGGCATCCAGTACGGCGGGCAGCGTCTGCGCCTGGCCGTACACGTAGCCGTTGTAGACGGTGCTCACCTCGGGAACCACCCGGCTGCCGGACGCCGACGAGTAGCCCCAGCTCTTCTTCCCGGTCGCGTCGTCGAAGGCCACGATCTCCTGGATCTTCTGGCCGCCGCTCGGGTTGTCGAGGCTGTAGTTGCAGACCGTGCTGGTGAGGTGGTCGGAGTGGCAGGCGAGGCCGATGCCGTCGGAGGAGTTCGGGAGCTTCGTCTCGACCACTGCCCCGGAGGCGATGTCGACGGCGTACACCGAGCCCTGGTAGTGGTGGTCGTACTTGGTGTCCTGGATGTAGCCGCGGCCGGAGACGAAAGCGTGCTTGCCGCCGGTGCCGAGCGGGGTCAGGTAGTTCATCGCCGGGACCGGAACGGTCTTCTTGATCGTCGCGGCGGCGCCGTCGGCGACCACGAGCGCCAGGTTCTTGGCGCCTTCCTTGCCCTCGCCCTTCGCGCCGACCACGGTGCCGTTGAGCACGCCCGCGACCTGAACGTCCGGGATCGCGCTGCCCTTCTTGGTCTTCGGGTCCGCGTAGGCGGTGACGGTGCCGGACTTCGCGCCGGCCGAACCGGCCCTGAGGCTGATCGCCACCTGGCCGGTGGCCGGGTCGTACGCGTGGCTGATCAGGTTGCCGCCGACCTTGCCCGCGCCGATCGCCGGGGAGAGGTCGACCGCGACGCTGGACAGCACCTTGCCGTCGGCCGGGTCGATCCACTGGAACGCGACCTGCCCGTGAGCCTTCTGCGTGCCGCCGGCCTCCACCCGATGGATGTACGCCGTCGCGATCACTTCCTTGCCGTCCAGCTGCACGGCCACCGGCTGGGCGAAGTCGCCGACCTTGGTCGACGCGATCTCCTTGGCCGGCACCTGCCAGCTCTGGCTGCCGTCGAGCCAGACGCCGTTGAGCCCGGTCTTGTTCGCGTACAGCGTGGTCTTGCCGACCATGCCCGCCTTGCCGGGATCGATCTCGAAGTCTCCTTCGGGCCGGTCCTGGGCCACCGCGGTGAAGGGGCTGAAGGCCTTGGGCGGATCGAAGCTCGGCAGCTCAGGGGTGGCGGGGGCCGGAGTCGCGGCCGTGGTGTCCCCGCCGTCCCCGGAAGGCGAGTCGGCCTTCTTGTCGTCTCCACCGCTGCAGCCGGTCAACAGCACGGCCGCGACGGCAACAGTGACCAAAGGGCGGGCCAACGGACGCAACATCGTTTCTTACTCCCCAAGTTTCGACCACAGTGACGCCAGCACGCTAGCAGCGTCAGCGGCCCGGAGTCGTGACCAGACCGATGCGTTGCAACAAGCTGCAAAGTGCCTGAACAGTCACCGATCTCACCGCACCACTGACAGGCCGGTACGCCGGTGGCGCGGCTGCGGCTCGAGCCGGTCGGCCAGCCGCCGCAGTACCGTGGCGAGCTCGTGGCGCGGCCCGGCGGCCTCGCCCTCGGACCGCAGCAGCTCCCGCTGTTCCTTGCCCAGGGCCCGTAGTTCGGCGAGCCGGATCTGCTCGGCGACCCGGTAGCGGGCGACCTCTTGGTGTTCGCTGATCATGACACTGTCCCCTCGGATGATCCCCGTCGAATGATGTGGTGGTTCTTCAGACCCGGACGACGATGATGTCGCCGGAGACGGTCCGCGCCCGCAGCATCAGCGAGGGCTCTCCCTCGGCCGGCTGCCGGCCCGGCTCCAGGTCGCACTGGATCTGCCCGGTCACCGTCTTCAGGTCGAGATAGGTCGGCACCCCGTCCGGTACGCCGATCTGGACGTCGCCGCGAGCGGTCTCCGCCCGGACGCTGGGCCCCTCGGCCGACTCGACCCGGACGTCGCCCGAGCCGGAGGTCGCGACCGAGTGGTCCCGGATCCGCTCGATGGTGATGTCGCCCGAGCCGACCTTGACCGTGGTCGGTCCGGCCGTGTCGCCGAGCCGGACGTCACCCGACCCGGTGGTCACGCCGACCTGGCCGACCGACTCACCGATGTCGATGCCGCCGGAACCGGTCTTGATCCGGACCGCGCCCGCGGCCGATCCGATCCGGACGTCGCCGCTGCCGGCGTTGGCCGCCAGGTCGCCGTCGACCCGCTCGGCACGGATGTCACCGGAGCCGGTGGAGAGCCGGGCCTCACCGAGCGGCATCCGCGCGGTGATGTCACCCGACCCGGTCTGGATCCGGGCGTCGAGGGTGGCCGGAGTGGCGATCCGGACCCGGATCTCCGGGCCGCGCCGGACGTTCTTCGGGCCGTCGACGACCAGTTCGCCGTTGACCACCTCGAAGACCACGTCGCCCTCGTTGCCGCTGTCGACCTCCAGGTCGACGGTCGTCTTCTCGCCGTCGGCCGGACGGATCTCCACCAGCCCCGAACCGATCTCGATCCGGACCCGGTCGATCTCGCCGGCTTCGCCGATCAACTGGCTGCTGTAGCTCACTGTGCCCACCCCTGCATGCGCTGGCCCGGGCCACGTCCACCCCGGCGTTTTCCCTGGTCACCGCGGTCGCCACGGCGCTCGTCCCGCTCGGTACGCCGGTCGCCGCGGTCGCCCCGGCGCCCCTCGCCGAACAGACCGTCCGGACCGAAGACACCCTCGGGCCCGAAGACGCCGTCCTTGCCGAAGATCCCCTCCGGGCCGAGCGGTCCGTCCGGTCCGAGCGGTCCGTCGGGAGCGAAGATGCCCGGCCGCGGCGGCTTCGGCGGGCGCGGCGGGCGGCCGTAGCCGCCGCGGCCGGTCAGCGCCGTCATCACGGTGCGCATCAGCCACGCGTTCGAGGAGATGCCGTCGGCGGTGGCGGCCTCGTCCACCTTGTTCTTCACCGACATCGGCAGCCGCAGCGTGATCCGCGCGGTCGGCTCGTCGGCGTCGGGCGCGAGCTCGTCGGTCACCGGTCCGCCGGTGTGGTCGTCGTCCAGGTCGTCGTCGTCGGCACCCGTCAGCTGGCTCGGAGCCGGCGTGACCACGAACTCGGGGCGGCCACCGGCCATCCGGAGCTCGACCGATCCGGGTGACAGCTCACGGCTGATCTCCCCGGCGGCGTCGGACAGGGCTGAGATGAGGGCCAGCCGGCCCGCATCGTCCAGCGTTGCTCCGAGGCGCTGGGCCACCGAGCGAGTTTGGTCGTCGGCCAGCGCGGTGGCGTTCTCCACGCTACGGCGGACCGACTCGAGGTAGTGATCAAGTTCCATGACGCAATCATGACGTCATAGTGACGTCACTGTCAACACCTTCTGATGTCACGCCGCCGCCGAACTGGCGTCAGGGCAGAATGGGCCGAAGTCGACGAGAGGGGTTCGGGATGTCCAGAGGAGTGCTTGTCACCGGTGCGTCACGAGGTGTCGGAGCCGAGGTGGCGAAGGTCTTCGCCGCGGCCGGCGACCGGGTCGTTCTGCACTGCCGGGGTGCGGTGGACAAGGCGTCCGCGGTACTGGCCGAGCTTCCCGGCGAGGGGCATTCGGTGGTTTCCGGGGACCTCGGCGACCCAGCCGGAATCCCTGCACTGGTTGAGGAATCGGCGCGAAACCTCGGACGCATCAACGTCCTGGTCAACAACGCGGCACTGTTCGTCGACGACCCGGTCGCGGGGTCGCGGCGGATCGGGCACCCGTTGGCCGACACCTCGTACGACGACTGGGTGGCGGCCTGGCGACGGACGCTCGCGGTCAACCTGGAGGGAGCGGCACACCTGACCTGGTGTGTGGCCCGGCAGATGCTCGACGTGGAGCCGGCCGACGGCGTCAGGAGAGGCGTGATCGTCAACGTCGGGTCGCGAGGCGCTTATCGCGGAGAGCCGGACGTACCGGCGTACGGGGCGAGCAAGGCGGGACTACACGCGTTCGGACAGTCGATGGCGGTCGCGTTGGCGCCCCATGACATCACCGTGACGTCAATCGCGCCCGGGTTCATCGCGACGGACATGGCCGCGCAAGGGCTCAACGGCCCCGGCGGCGACGCCGTCCGCGCGCAGAGCCCGTTCGGCCGGGTGGCCACGGCTCCCGAGGTCGCCGCGGCGGTGCACTGGCTGGCTTCCCCCGAAGCCGGCTGGTCGAGCGGCGCGGTCCTCGACTTCAACGGCGCCTCGTATCTGCGCTAACTGCGCGTCTTGGTGATCATCCTGGCCGAGGGAGCCGTGATCGGCGCGACGCTGTCGTAGCCGGTCACGGTGACCTGGGTTTCTCCGGACAGCATCTTGTACGTGAGGCGGTCCGCACCGACCCAGATCGACTGGACCGAAGTCTTCGGCAGCCCGGCCGGCCGCTTCATCCCGAGCGCCCGCAGCATGGCGGCGTTGTTCATCGTGACGTCGTACCGGTCGACCTTGCGGTAGCCGATCGTGTCGCTGGCGACGAACTTCACCCTGACCACGGCTTTGCGCATCGCCTTGTTCGACTTGGCCGGATCGACACCGTCGAACAACCGCGCCATGGCAACGGCTGTCGGGTCCTTGGTGGCCTTCGGGTCGTACTTCAGGTACTTCCCGCGCGCCTCCGGGATCGGCAGGTGCAGGTACAGGACCTCGTTGATCAGGATGGCGTGGGCCACGCCGCCGAACTGCGGACCACTCAGGTCGATCCGCATCGCGGCCGGCTGATAGGTCTGGGTGACGGTCGCGATGACCACCTGCCCGTTGAGGCTGATCCGCATCACCCCGGCCCAGGACTTCACCTTGGCGTAGGCAGCGAGGGTCACCGGCACGAAGGTTGCGGTCGTCAACCGGGCGGGCGGCTTGGCGGCCTTGGCCTGTGCGGCCACAGCCGGCTTCGCCGTACCGGTGACCGGCTTGACCGCCGCATCGTCGGCACAGCCTGCGAGGCCGACGAGCAGCGGCAGGGTGGTGGCCAGTGCCACCACCCTGAAGCGGAATCTCACGATCAGCGCTTCGCGACGATCTTGCTCGCCGGCGGAGCCGCGATGGCGACCGGCTGGTTGTAGTCGGACATCGTCATCAGCATGCTGACGCCGGGCATCTCGAACTTCATCTGGTAGATCAGCTTGTCGCTGCCCATCCAGGTCGAGTACACCAGCGTCTTCGGTACGCCGGCTGTTCCGGCGGGGATCTGCTGGCCCATGGCCTTCAGTGCCTTGGCGGTGTCGACGGTCACGTCGTACCGGTCCAGCTCGCGGCCGCCGATCGTCTCGGTCTTCACGAACTTGACGCTCTGCAGGCTCTTGTCCCAGCCCTTGTACGACTTCATCGGGTCGGCGTTCTGGAGCAGCTCGCCGTACTGCTTGACCGCCGGGTCCTTGCTGTTCTTCAGATCCAGCTTGACAAACTTGCCGGCCGGCGTCTGCTGTGGGATCGACAGGTACAGGTTCGACCCGACCAGGATCATCTGTACCGCGCCATCGGCCGCCGGCAGGGCCATCTCCAGCTTCATCGCCAGCGGACTGGTGGTCTGCGCCGAGGTCATGGTGATCTTCTGGCCACCGGCCGTCATCACGGTCTTGGCCTTCCACGACTTCGCCTGGCCGGTGCCCGCCTTGAGCGCCGGCAGGAAGCTGGCGTTGGTCAGCCGGAGCGGCTCCTGGGCCGCCGGCGGCGCCACCGGAGTACTGCTGGGTGTCGCTGTCGGTGTGCTGCTGGTCACCGACGCGGACGGCGTCGTGCCGCCACCGGCCTGGTCACCGGTCGCCTTGTCGCCCCCGCCACACGCCGCGACACCCAAGATCATCGGCAGCGCCACCACGGTGACCGCTGCCCGAGTACGAAACTTCACGATTTCCCTCCCCATTGGAACAACCAACGGAGCTTAAGGGCCGAACCGCTGACTGGGAAGGGATATTGCAGGAAGTTGCAGTGAACTCAGTCGCCGCGCTTCACCGAGGCGAGCAGCAGCTGGGCCACGTCGGCGACCTCGACCTCTTCGCGCGCCGATCCGTCGGCCTGCTTGGAGGTCAGCCCGTCCGACAGCATCACCCGGCAGAACGGGCAGCCGGTGGCGATCTTGTCGGCGCCGGTGTCGACCGCCTCGGTGGTCCGGTTCACGTTGATCCGGCTCCCGGTCTTCTCCTCCATCCACATCCGCGCGCCACCCGCGCCGCAGCAGAACGACTTGGTCCGGTTGCGCGGCATCTCGGCGTACTCCGCGCCCGGGATGATCTCGAGCAGCTCGCGCGGAGCGTCGTACACCTGGTTGTGCCGGCCCAGGTAGCACGGGTCGTGGTAGGTGATCTTCTGGCCGTTCAGCGAGCTGTCCGCCGGGGCGACCGGGGTCAGCTTGCCCTCCCGGACCAGCCGGTTCAGCAGTTGCGTGTGGTGGATGACGTCCAGTTCGACGCCGAACTGGGAGTACTCGTTCTTCAGCGTGTTGAAGCAGTGCGCGCAGGTGGAGACGACCTTCTTCACGCCGGTCTCCTTGAACACCTCGGCGTTCTGCATGGCCAGCTGCTGGAACACGAACTCGTTACCGGCCCGCCGCGCCGGGTCACCCGAGCAGGTCTCGCCGTCACCCAGTACGGCGAACGAGACGCCCGCCAGGTTCAGCAACTCGGCGACCGCCTGTGTGGTCTTCTTCGCGCGGTCCTCGAAGGCACCGGCGCAGCCGACCCAGAACAGGTACTCGACCTCGGCCAGCGTCTCGACGTCGGTCCCGACCTGCTTGACCTCGAACGGCAGGCCCTTGGCCCAGTCCATCCGGCCGGACGGGTTCATGTTCCACGGGTTGCCCTTGTTCTCCAGGCCCTTGAACAGCCCGTTGAGCTCGGACGGGAACGACGACTCGATCATCACCTGGTAGCGGCGCATGTCCATGATCGCGTCCACGTGCTCGATGTCGACCGGGCACTGCTGAACGCAGGCGCCGCACGAGGTGCAGTCCCACAGCGCCTCCTGGTCGATCACGGCGACGTCCGGCGAGCCGACCAGCGGCCGCTCCTGCTCGGCCAGTACCAGCTCGGGCAGCGACTTGCGCTCCTCGTCGGAGGAGGCCAGCAGGTACGGCGCCTTGGCGAACGCGTGCTCGCGCAGGTTCATCACGATCAGCTTGGGCGACAGCGGCTTGTCGGTGTTCCAGGCCGGGCACTGCGACTGGCAGCGGCCGCACTCGGTGCAGGTGGTGAAGTCGAGCAGGCCCTTCCAGGTGAAGTCCTCGACCTTGCCGACGCCGAGCGCGGCGTCCTCGTCCAGCTCCTCGATGTTCTCGAAGTCGAGCGGCTCGCCCTTGACCATGATCGGCTGCAGTCCGCCGAGCGCGGTGCCGCCGTCGGCCTTGCGCTTGAACCAGATGTTCGGCCAGGCGGTGAACCGGTGCCAGGCCACGCCCATGGTCGCGTTCAGCGAGATGGTGATCATCCAGGCGAACGAGATCAGGATCTTGATCATCGCGACCAGGTAGACCGTGTTCTCCAGCGCGTTCTCGCTCAGGCCACCGAACAGCGCCTGGCCGACGAACCACGTGGACGGGAAGTGGAACTTGCTGCCCGCGCCGAGCTCGTACTCCAGTCCGCGCAGCAACAGGATGCAGATCAACACGCCGAGGATCGTGTACTCGACGTAGTACGCCTGCCAGCCGCGGGAGCCGAAGAACCGGCTGTACCGGCCCTCCGAACCGCTCGGCCGGTGGCGCAACCGGATCACCATCAACGCGACGATCGAGACCAGACCGGTCCAGGTGAGGAACTCGCTGAACCACTCGAAGACGAACCAGTGGCCGATGATCGGCAGCGCGAAGTGCGCGTCGAACAGCTGCCCGAACGCCGTCACCAGGCTGAGCACCAGCCCGAGGAAGCCGAACGCGACGAACCAGTGCAGGACGCCGATATGGCTCCACTGCAGCATCCGGGTGTGCAGCAACGTCTCCTTGGCCAGCGTCGCGGTGCGCTGTCCCGGATGGTCGGTGCGGCCGGCGGCCGGCTGGCCCAGCTTGATGACGGACACGATGTGCCCGATCGTCCTGCCGAACAACGCGATGCCGACGGTGGCGATCGCGAGTGATACGACGATGGCGAGGATCTGCATACCAGCGATGTTATTGGTTGGTTACCGGTCAGTCATGTCGGTGTCGGCCTCATCACCCCCCGCGTGTTGCGTCTCACTTGTTCCAGCGCGGTGAGCGGACGCCTTTCCGGCCGTACGCCGGTACTCGCTCAGTGAACCGGGGCTGTCACCTGGCCGGTGGCGGTCGAGGTCTGCAGGGTGAGCTTCGTGCCGGGGGTGGCCGTGATCGCGATCGCGCCGGAGACGGTGGCGGCGCGGATGCTGCCACTCGCCGTGGCGTGGATGGTGATGGCGCCGCTGGTGGTGTCCGCGCGGACCGAGCCGCCGCGGAAGTCGCGGATGGTGAGCCGGCCGCTGACAGATCTGGCGGTGGCCTGGCTGACCGCCCCCAGCAGGATGCCGCCGCTCGCGGTACGGGCGGTGACGCGGTCCGTGGCGCCGACCGAGATCGCTCCGGACCGGGAGGTGGCGGTGACGTCGCCGGCGCGCTGGATCGTCACCTTGCCCGAGGTCGTCTCGGCGAAGACCCGGCCGGCTTCCGGCACCGACACGTCGCCCGATTGCGTCCGCAGGTCGGCATCGGCGACGCCGACAGCGCCGATGTGGGCGCTGTCGGTGCGCGCGACGAGTGTGCTGCCGAGCGGCGCGATCACGGTGATCTCCACCGAGCCCGAGCCCGAGCCCGGCCGGTCGGACCGCTCACCGGCGCCGTGCAGAGTGACGACCAGGCCGCCGTCGGGACCGGCCTCCACGACAGCGTCCCGTACGGCGGTGGCCGACCGGCCCTCGTCGTCGATCGTCGAGATGCCGACCAGCGCCCGGGCACAGTCGGGCTTGGCCTGCACCTTCACCCAGCCGTCCTGGGCGAACAGGCCCACGTCGATCGTGATCGGGCCGTCGACGGCTGCGGCGTAACCGCGTCGCATGGCAGCCTCCTCGTCCGTGGACCCCCAAGATAAGGGGTCAGGCGACCCGGATCCCGCCGTCCAGGTGCAGGTCGATGGCGTTCGCGGCACCGTTGCGCAGCAGGAAGTCGGTGGCGTCGACGACCTCGGCCATCGTGGTGGCGCGACCGGTGGGAGTCCGGCCGGCGACGTACGACTGGTCGCGGTCGGCCCAGGCCGGGCTGTCGCCGACGATGCCGGGGTGCAGCGCGTTGACCCGGATCGGGGCGAGCTCGACCGCCAGGGTGCGCATCACGCCGGAGACCGCGCCGTTGGTGGCGGTGATCATGGTCGAGCCCGGATACGGCCGGAGCTTGCCGAGGCCGCCGAACAGCACGATCGAGGCTCCCGGGCGGAGGCGGTCGTGCAGGACCCGCGCGACCTCGGTATAGCCGACCAGCTTGACCGTCGAAGCCTTCACGGCGTCGGTGATGCTGAACTCCTTGACCGTGTTGCCGTACTGCTCGATCGCGGTGATCACGAGATGGTCCAGTTCGCCGACGTCGGCGAGTGCCCGGTCGATCGTCTCCGGCTCGGCCAGGTCGACCGCGACGCCCCGGGTGTCGCCGCCGATCTCCCGAGCGGCGGCCTCCGCGCGCTCAGCAGAGCGGCTGGTGACGACGACCGAGTCGCCCCGGCTCGCGTAGTACCGGGCGATCTCCCGGCCGAGGCCACCGCTTCCTCCGACAACCAGTACAGACGACACCGCAACCACCTTCGAATAGAAGATTGAATTTTCAATCTAAAGCATACCTGGTAAACGGTTGCCGTAAGATAGTTTCGGCTGCTTGACTCACGGCGTGAGGTTTTTCCCCTTCGCCCGGGAGTTCCAGTGCAGATCACTCGCCGCCGCCTGCTGTCTTTCGTCCCCGCCGCCGCCCTGCTGACCGCCGTACATCCGGCCGCCGCGGCAACTGCCACCACCGCATCCGAAGCGCCACGCCTGCTCGACAACCTGGTCGCCATCTTCGCCGGTACGCCGGAGTCGAACGCGCGCCCCGAGGTCAGGGCCAAGCTCGCCACCCTCGACCAGACCGCTCGCACCTGGCTGGCCGCGCTGGACCGGGCCCACCCCGGTGAACTCTTCGCCGGCCTCCCCCTCGGCACCAGCGACCCGAACCTCAGCGCGTCGTACCAGCACCTCTACGAGATCGCGCTCGCGACCAGACGCCCTGGCCCGGCCTCCGAGTTGCAGGGCAACCTCGCGGTCCAGGCGAGAGTGCTCGACAAGCTTCGCTGGCTGCACGCGAACTACTACGGCGACCAGTCGAAGGGCTACTACGGCAACTGGTTCACCTGGGAGATCGGCATCTCGGGGTACGTCGGGAAGACGCTCGCGCTGCTGGCCGCGCCGGCCGACCTGGTCAGTCTGTACGTCGCCTCGATGGATGCCTATCTGCGCAACGGCAAGGACGGTGACGTCGATCTGGAGTCGCGGTTCCACACCGGCGCGAATCTCGTCGACCTCACCGCCAACCGGATCATCCAGGGCGCGCTGCTCGGCGACGACGCCCGGATCCGGAAGGCGTTGCAGGACCAGTTCACCGTCTTCGCGACGATCGACCCCTATCGGCTCCAGCACGGTGTCACCGACGGGTACTACGCGGACGGCTCGTTCATCCAGCACGACTCCGTCGCCTACACCGGTTCGTACGGGAAGGCGCTGCTGACCCGGGTCGTGCAGACGGTGAAGACGCTCGACGGCACCGGCTACGCGTCCGGCGGCGACCTGGTGAAGGTCGTCCAGGGCTGGGTCGAGCACGGCTTCGCGCCACTCGTCTTCGAGGGCTGGATGATGGAGATCGTCAAGGGCCGGGCGATCTCGCGGCCCGCCACCGGGTACGACGACGTCGCCGCTGTGATCGAGGCGATCGTCGATCTGGCCGGCTACGCGACCGCTGCCGACGCCGCCACCCTCCGTGGCTACGTGAAGTTCACCGCGCGACCGACGCTCAACCCGAACAGTTTCGTCTCCCCCGTCAGCATCGCCCGGTTCGCGGATATAGTTGCCGACAGCACCATTCGCCCGGTGGACCTGAACCCGGCCGCGAGTTCGATCGCCTTCAACTCGATGGACCGGACCGTGCACCGCAGGCCCGGCTACGCCTTCGCGTTGGCCCGGAGCTCCGAGCGGATCAGCAAGTACGAGTACATGAGCGGCGAGAACCTGATGCCGTGGTTCCAGGGTGACGGCGCGTACTACCTCTACCTGAGCGGCCAGAACCAGACGCAGGCGTACGGCGTGGACTACCTGACCACCGTGTCGCCGTACCGGCTTGCTGGAGTTACTGCACCTCTGGAGCAACGCAAGTCGATCCCAGAGCTCTACGGAACGGCGTACTACAACCGTCCGCCGGAGTTCACCGCGTCGTCGGAACTGCAGAACAAGTACGTCTACTTCCCCGTCGGCACCAACCAGTACTCCGGCGGCGCCACGCTGGGCGCCTACGGAGCCGCTGGCTGGATCCAGTCGGACGACCGGGCGTACGCCGACCGCGACCAGCTTCCGGCCGACTTCGTGACCTACCGCAACGCACAGTCGACCAAGTCCTGGTTCCTGCTGGACGACGAGATCGTGGTGCTCGCGGCAGGGATCAGCGACCAGGCGGACCGGTCGGTCACCACCTGCATCGACGCCAGGATCGCAGCGCCCACCGACGCAGTACAGGTGACCGGCGTACTGCGAAACGGGCGCGCGTGGTCCAGTACTACCGGCACTGGCGACCTCAACTGGCTTCGCTACGCCAACACGACAGCGGGCACCTCGGTCGGCTACTACTTCCTCCAGCCGTCCCCTGTCGCGGTCAACCTGGAGCAGGTCACCCGCAGCCGCCGTACCATCCGCACGGCCAACCCGGACACCGCCGTCACCAAGCAGGTCTTCACTGTCACCCACGAGACGCAGCGGCGCGCCTCACTCGCCTACGCCTTGATTCCCCACGCCACCGAAGCCGCCCTTCGCAGCTACCGCCACGGCCGGCTCCTGCTGCTCTCCAACACCCCACGCCTCCAGGCGATCCACCATCCGGCCTTGAGCCTGACAGCAGCCAACACTTTCGCTCCCGGCCGCCATCAGGTCCTCAACTTCACCATCGACGGCCCCGCGTCCTTCCTGACCCAACGCCGCGCCGGCACGACCATCATCGCCGTCGCGGACCCGACCACCACCCGCTCGATCGTCACCGTGAGCGTGCTGGGCCGGCGACTGACCAAGCTGACCGGAGATCCCGGCATCACCGTCCAGCACACCCTCACCGGCACCCGCCTGACCTACGACACCCACCAGACCTACGGCCGGACGGTCACCGGCACATTCCGCGGCTAGCTGCCGCCGCCACCGACCACCTGGGTGCGGATGGCGAGGATGCGGATCTTGCCGGTGGGCGGGATCACCAGGGCCACCTCGTGCAGGTAGTCCTGGTGGAGGGTCTGGTAGTACTTGACGTTCTTGCTGTACGCCGAGACCGCGCCGCCGGTCCAGTTGGCGTAGTTGCCGGGCTCGACGAACTGCAGGAACCGCTCGGTGAGGTTGACGAACACCAGCGCCTCACCGTTCGCGGCGATGAAGGTGGTCGGCTGACCGGTCGGGCGGAAGAGGTCGTTGACCGCGGAGATGTACTCCTTCTTCGGTTGCTCCCGGGCGTCCTTCGCCCGGCGCGCCAGGAACTGGGTGACGTCCGCCGACCCCATGAACTGCGCCGCCTGCTTGGAGGCCGGCCCCTCGGACAGGTACTTCGCCAGGTTGCCGCTCATCGTCTGCGGCAGCAGTGGCAGCTTCGCCATGTCCGTCCGGGTCGGCGTCCGCAGCCCCTCCATCGGCGGCACGTTCTCCTCCAGCCGCGGGAAGACGGCGTGGGTCAGCAGCCACGGCGACCCGGCGTTCTGCCGCTCCCAGACGCCGAGCTGACCGCGCGCCGGGTCCTTGGACAGCTTCGCCGTGCTGACGAACCGCATCGGGTACGCCGGGAACTCGGGCGCGCCGATCTCGACGTCGGTATAGCTGTCCGACCCGGACTTGTCCTCGACGGTCCCGAGTTTGCGGCCGATGTAGCTGCCGGCGCGGGTCTGCTCGAGTCTCGGACCGGCCTCGATCGTCCTGGCCAGCTCGGCGTCGTTCGTCCGGCTGACCCGGCCGCGGATCTCGGTGTACTTGTCGATCACGGCCTGGCCGTCGGCCACTGTGGTCGCGGGCTTGGTGGTCACCTGCTGACTGACGTTCCGCACCGGCACAGCGGCACAACCGGTTGCCCCCAGCAACAACACGATGGCGAGCGCGCCAGTACGCCGTACCTGGCTGGGCTGTTTCGGCGCCGGCGGGGTGTAGGGCATCGCCGGAGCGACGACGGGCACGGTGATCGGCAACGGGATCCTCGGCGCCGGCCGGCGACCGGCGAACATCAGCACCAGACCGGCGACGAGCAGCACCAGACCGCCACCGAAGACCATCAGGCAGGTGCCG